>NZ_JAQFIL010000001.1:7040000-7387593 GCF_029504655.1 Catalinimonas alkaloidigena | reverse complement strand
CTTACACTACAAAAAACTTTCTAAGATTATGTCTCGGATTGATCAATGGTTGACTACGACTACATTGCTGATACTTGTTTCATTCACTTTTATTACTCAGGCTGTGCAGGCGCAAAAGGTATTGATTGTGCAGGATGAAATGCCCCAGTTGGAAGTGCTTGCTCCTTTTTTGCGTAGCAGCGGAAAGTTGGAGGTTGAGATTGTAGATCAGGATCGTTTACCAGATGAAATGTCAGGCTATCAGGCAGTCATTGGCTTTATTCATGGTGGCTTAGATGTGGCTACCGAAAAAGCCATTATCAGCTATACCCAAGCCGGCGGAAGATATATTTGCCTTCATCACTCTGTCAGTAGTGGAAAAGCTAAAAACGAATTCTATTTTGATTTCTTAGGGATACAGCTAGATCACCCTGAGTTTTCTTCTCACCCGGTCAAACCAGGTGAAGGCTACGGCTGGTACCATGATGGGGAGAATGGCATTACATTGATACTGGTAAATCTTAATCCAAATCACTTCATCACTAATCATAACATTGAATGGGGTCCAGAAGTAAGCTATCAACCCTCCGACGGACCAGCGGTAGAAGGTATGTACCCCAGCATTTCTCTTCCTAAAACCGAAGTGTATATGAACCATAAGTTTACTGACGGTAGGGAGAAGGCCGTTTTGTGCGGCTTCAAGTACTACGATCCACGCAATGGTGAGCTTTTTATGCAGGATAGAGCCGTCTGGCACAAACCTTATGGAGAAGGAGATATTGTATACATTATGCCTGGAGAAACGCCTGCCGATTATGAAAACCCCAAGATCGCACAGATGATACTAAATGCTATCGTGTGGGAGAAATAGAGATTTACATATAAAGAAACTTAATTCAAATTGTTTTCTAAGTGCAAGATATGTGCGCCTTCATTTTCCCAAAAGTTTTTGAGCGTATCCGGCACAGGCGTACGGACGAGTACGCAGGAGCCAAGTAGAATATCCTCATCTCCATCCTGGTCGGTATCCGCTACTTCTATGGTAAGCCAACGACCGCTGACTGCCTCAGGGATTTGCATAGCCTGGAAAGCCATGCTAGCTCCCTTTGTAGTGTTTTCCAGGTAAATGGCTCCCGATGCAGCTTCTGACTCAAAATTTCCAAAGTAAGCAATAGCTGCGATATCCAGATCGCCATCCTGGTCAAAGTCACGAGCTACAGCTTCAGTGGCGCCATAATAGGGAAAGAAGTAAGCTTCTTCAGGCATCTCTTCTCCATGGTTAAGAAATATCCTAATGCCATGGTAGGGTTTAAGCGCATAAGAATAGTCTGCATTGTCTCCATTCACATACAGAATATCTTTTAACCCATCTCCGTTGAAATCAGCCAGTTCAAAATAACTAGAGCCATAAACCGGAGGGAAGCGCAACAAAGTCTTTTCCCGATATATATGGGTTTCTTCTTTTTCCAATAACAGTATTCTTTCATCACCCTGTGCCATTAGTACTAATATGTCTTCTAATCCGTCCTGGTTCCAGTCATAAATAATACTTTTGCGAGCTCCTGCCTCTGGGATGAGCGTTTGTTTACTGAAGGGGTTGCCCCCACGGCAAAGAAGCGCAGTGAGCTGGCCAATATCATTTCCATACTCACTTACGATCAAGTCCTCTTCTCCATCTTCATTGAGGTCGTGCGACTGTAAATGCACCGGGCGACGCAGTTCTCCGGCAATAGCTTGCAAGCTGTCATCTAAGGATTTGTACAGCATACCCTTTGCCTGATTAGAAGGGTCCATGATCCCCATGCTTAACACATGGGTATAATCATCAGCCTGCTTGATTCGGCTTATCGGAGGTCCTGCCGTATTCATTTGTTCTATTTGACCATTCTTATGCTCAATTAGCATTTGATTATTCCTCAGTCCTATATAAAGTTGTTCTGATTTTTCATCATAATCCAGCATAGTAATCAGTGATACCGCTTCATTTAGCTTTCGGGGGTGAGCTACAAACTGCTGGCTTTTATTTTGAGGAAAAGAAAGATGACTACTATCATGAGAGGCATTTTTGATATAAAAGGCTTGAATTTTCTCCCAGGCTTCTTCGCTGATTAATGGTTCTTCGGGATAAATACCGGCCTGGTTGACTAGATATTCTTCCATCATATCCAACCCCTGAGTCAGTTCTGAGCGGGATTGCCAGATGCCGAGCCTGTGACCCATACGGGGCAACACGCCATTTTTCCATTGCGCTGCTCCCAATAACTGAGGCTCAGGAAACTGATGACATTGCTGACAGTAGGTATAAGATAACTGCTTGCCACTCAGGTTAGAAAGGCTATCTAAAGGAGGAAACTCGGGAACAGGGGCTTGCCGGACAACCGTGATTTCCTTTACTCCCTCCTGGCAAGCTATTAAAAATATTAAGCTTAATATCAATAAAGATGCTTTCATCAACCTTCCGGCTCCAGATTTAAGGTTCTGCTTTCTCCCTTAAAATTATGGATGGTTAGTGAAATGATATTTGAACTCAGCTTAAGCTTACGTGTAGATTGAGATAAATAGCCTGAACCATAATGAAACTCTATTCTACATATATCACCATTTATCATTTCAGCTTCAGCCCAGGCATCCATAGGTTCCAATGCCACTATCGGGCTTTTATTGATTTGCCTTTCATTCATTATTATCAGGCTGTCCTGATTTTGGGTAGTCAGGTAAACACTTTCACCATCTTTTCCTCTTAGTTCTGCCAGCGCCTTGGCATCACCGGCTATGTACCAGCCACTTTGCATGAGCTCAACTGCTTTAAAGTTACCCTGACCATCTCCTTTAAGATACAGTCCTTTCAATGCATCGTACCTACCAATGGCTACTTCTGTTCCATAATCATTCCCTACGGCTAGTATATCCAGAAAGCCATCCTCATCCACATCATGAGCCAGCATACCATAAAGTGGAGAAATTTGGGCTTCCTTGGGCAAAGGCTTTATACTGAACTTGCCTCCGCCCTGGTTTTCAATATAGCTACTCTCCATGTGGGTAGCATGGTAAATTAATGCTCCTTCCAATTGTTCAGCTGTAAACACACTGTCAATGGTTGCCCTCCCATAATCTTTGTAAAAAGGAAATTTCCTCTTCATGGCTACCATCTGAGAAATCATATCATCGCGGCTGTGCACGGGATAGGGTTTGGCGACGCCTTCCTGGTTTTTAGTGTACTTTACCAGTATTGCATCATATCCACTGTTGTTATCAAAGTCTTTGGCGTATATTGATAGGGGCTGCTCTTCAGAAGCCTGGTTGGGTGTGTTTAAACCTAAGTTTCCTGCCACGTAGTCAGTATCTCCATCATTGTCAAAATCTCCGGAAGTGAGACTGTTCCACCAGCCTACCTTATTACTGATGCCACTTTGAGCTGTCACATTTTCAAAACTCTCTCCATTGTTCTTGAGGAAAGTGAGCGGCTGCCATTCCGCAGCAATGAGTAGGTCCACGCTTCCATCGGCATCAAAGTCGGTCCAGAGCGCATCGCTTACTAAGCCAAAATCTATTAGCGCAGGGCTTATATCCTGAGTGACGTCACTGAACTTCCCACCATCATTTCGTAAAATATAGCTACTTACAGGCTTAGGGTATTGCCCGGGCCAGACTCTTCCACCCACAAATAGATCCAGATCGCCATCTCGGTCGTAGTCTGCTGCCTTAACACACGAACCGCTAATTGTAAATTCTGGTAATGCTTCAGTATTCAAAGTCATTTTTCCATTACCATCATTTATATACAGGCGATCCTGATTAGCTTCTGGTTTATTGACATGCTCATAACTCCCACTGACAACGTATAAATCCTGATCGCCATCATTATCAGCGTCAAAGAATAATGCTCCCATATCTTCTTCTGTCATTGCACCCTTTTTGATATTTTCAGGCTTTTCAAATTTTCCCTGAGCAGTTTGTAAAAACAGGCTGCTTTCTTTCCCGGCTGAACCACCGATATAGAAGTCGTCCAGTCCATCTCCATTTACATCCGCGACCGCTACACCAGGTCCTAGTTGGGTTAACTTATGCGGCAAAGTACGTTGAAGGTTGAAATCTATACGGTCTTCCTCATCATGAAAATAACTGACTCCATATATTGAATTTGCCTTCCTAAATATAGCGTTGGTAGCACTGAGCTGAAGCTCCTGATTAATATCCGGTGATATTATGTCTGAAGCTTCTCCGTGCTTTAGGGTAATCAGTTGATCTGCCTTTACATTTTCTAATAACTGATACTTACCATCCGGCCAAAATATTTGTACAGAGTCAATAGCTTCATAAGCACCTAAACCGAAATGTGCCACATTTTCCATCGTAGACAGGTATCCTCGGTAGAGGGCATTTTCAAAAAATTGCCTTTTCCCATCTCCGTAGTGGATGCTCACCTTTGTCCCCACTGCTCCCGCGTTGGAAGCAGGGCCTTCCACTTTTATTCTCAGATAATGGTTCGCTGAATTGGCCTGGGCATTGTAGAGGGTGTTTTGATAGACAAAGGCACTGTCGTTGATATTATTCACGACAAAGTCCAGGTCTCCGTCATTGTCCAGGTCAGCATAGGCAGCACCATTAGAGAAGGAAGGCTGGTCCAGTCCCCAATCTGCTGTCACATCAGAAAAGGTGAGTTGCTGCTGTCCCTCGTTAGCTCCATTATTTTGATAAGCATAATTAGATATTTTTACGACCGGAATCAGATTATTCATATACATATTTCCGGCTACTGCTCCGGCTGGACCACTTCGGTAGGAGGCAAAATCCCTGTCTGTCACATCCTTAGGAAAGCCGTTGGTAACAATCAGATCTTTGAAACCGTCATTATCAAAATCAGCTACCAGCGGCGTCCAACTCCAATCTGTTTGGTAGATTCCGGCCATATGTCCTATCTCGCTGAATACCGGATGACCGGATTCTGAGTTTCCATCAGGCACAAAGCCTCTATTGAGCTGCATCGTATTCCGTACATATTGATGCTGAAAACCAAATCTGTCATTGTTAATATAGGTGGTGTAATTATTTGGCCCAGCCATCTGCTTCTTCCTTTCGTTGGTTTCGGGTAGCATGTCCAAGGCTATAATATCTACCAAGCCATCATTATTAAAATCTACCACATCTGAACCCATAGCCGAATAGCTCTGATGGTTGAGATAGTCCGCTACGCGGTTGGTAAATGTGACTTTTCCGTCCGGACCCTCCCCGTTGTTGATGTAGAGCAGATCATTGCTAAGGTAATCATTGGTAATGTAGATATCAGGCCAGCCATCCAGATTGATATCGGATACTGTAATACCTAAGCCAAAACCTTCTATCATTATTCCTGCTTCTTTACTAACATCGGTAAACACCGGGTGTCCACCCTGGGGATTTCCATCCTGGGGATGCCCCTCTGTCCCTTTACCTTCGTTACGATACAAGCGGTCGGTGTTGATGGCGGAACCATCAGTAATTTTAGGGCGATAGCTACTGGGCAGGCGAGCATCCAAGACATTAGTTAGCAGATAAAGGTCCAGGTCACCATCCAGGTCATAATCAAAAAAAGCTGCCTGGGTAGTATTTCCGGTATCCGCTATGCCATAGGCTTCTGCTGACTCACTGAATACCGGCACTCCATTTTCATTAAGTCCGTTGTTAATGTAAAGCAGATTTTTTCTACTTAATGTATCTTTTCTAAGTGTTGCTGATACATACACGTCCAGCCAACCATCTTCATTGATATCTACTACTGATACTCCTGAGCACCACCTGCTTTTTCCTTCAATACCTGCCTCCTGGCTAACTTCCTGAAAGTTCATTTCCCCTTTATTCAAATAAAGGGCATTAGAAACCATGTTTCCGGAGAAGAAGATATCCTCCAGTCCATCGTTATTGAAATCGCCGATGCCTACGCCACCCCCATTATAGATATACTCTTCTTTGAGGATATTTAAAGTATCATTCTCTATAATTCTGTTTGAGAAATGAATGTTAGTCTCATCGGGAGGAAGCAGATCAAATAATGTTGGTTCTTTGTCTTTACATGCTGAAACCAACAGTATACCTGCCGATATGCAAAAGAGTTTGTTGACTAATTTCATTGATCAAGAAATATTTATTCGCTGTTGCCTGAGGGTAAGTTTGCACTTCACTTCATCACAGATTCTTTCCCAATTTACTAACCTAATTTACGCTGAGCTTATTGCCTCATTAGTTGAAAAGGCAAGACAAATATACGTAAGTATTTAGAGCGACAAAACAATGCTTGCAAAACCAACTTCATAGACTGATATCGTTTTTACAGGCTACTGTGTACTACTAGAGACCAAAAAAAGCTCAGTACATATCTAAAAAAATAAGTCAGGACTAAGCCTGACTTATTTTAGTATATGCAAGTTGTTTTATAATTAGTTATATCCAGGATTCTGAGTCAAGACACTATTCTGGCCGTCTGACCCTTCTGCTTGTTGTCTATCTCTCTCTGTCTGAGGAATAGGAAGATATTCATCCTGGTTGGGAGTAAATTCTGCTCCTCCAAGGTTAGTTTGCAATCTGCTTCCCTCATAATCCAGGTATGCGTCCAAGACTGAGTCAGCTATACCCCCAGCGTACCAAGTCAAAAGAGCGTACACCTTCCAGTGCTAATTCGAGTTTTCTTTCAAAGCGTACAGCAGCGCGAGCTTCTTCCTGGCTTCCCCAAGGAGTATCATAGGTTGCAATGACATAATTTGCTTCCGGCTCACCTGTTTCAGGATTTATCACAACGCTGTTACCCGCTCTTTCTCTGACCATATTTACGTATTCACGTGCTTTCTCCAGACTACCAGCTTCTATCTCAGCTTCAGCAGCCATGAGCAATACATCTGCAAAGCGCATGATCATGAAATTGATAGAGTGGTAACCGGGAGTCCAAGAACTTCCGTCCTGATAGGTTCCCTTATCAGCTTCATAATAGGAGTATTTTTTCTGCGTATAAGGCCCCGCAAAACCCTGGTCACGAATCCACGCATCACCAGGATGCTCCTGCCAATCTAAAAACTGGATACCACGGCGCCCTATGCTATGATCCAGACGAGGATCCAGAGGGCCCTGATCTTCTGTAAACGGCTCCGATGACAATATTCCGTAGTCATCATTCACTGCATTCGCAGGGGCATTATAAGAACCATCCAATAAAGGTAGACCACTGGCGGTAGTGCGATATGAGTTTACTAACTCAAAGCTAGGCTGGAAAAAGCCGCAGCACTCTCCCGGACCAGCAGGACCGGTATTGTAGGGATAGTTCATCGCAATCTCATGATTGGTATTATTGATATCCCCGGTATTGGCTGCCGCCTGGAAAGCAAATACTGTTTCTTTATGGTTTTCATTCGGTCCTTTGAAGACATCTTCAAAGTTTTCTACTAAACCGTACTTCAAACCATTAGAAGTTTGTCCATTCGCAATAATATCGTCAAATAGCGTTTTAGCTTCTGCAAATTTATCCTGATACAGATATGTTCTGGCAAGGAAAGCAGCAGCCGCCCACTTATTTGCTCTTCCTACTTCGCTTTGAGTTTCAGGAAGGTTATTCATGGCAAACTGGAATTCAGCCTCGATATTGGGCCAGATCTCCGCGGTATTAGGTACTAATGCTGCTTCAGCATCGGTCATGGTCTCATCTATCCACGGAACATTGAGGAACAATCTTCTAAGTTCAAAGTAATAAAGACCTCTCAGAAATCTTGCTTCCGCTTCAAGCGCAGCTTTAGCATCATCGGCAAGGCCTTCAAAAGAGGCAAGGTTACTTAGAAAGATATTCGCGCGGGAGATACCTTCATAGCTACCATTCCACTTGTTTGTTCCCAACTGATCACTGGGCGTTTGCTCAAAGCGGGCATAAGGAATGATCGTGTTAAAGTCACCCGCATCCGAACCTTTATTAGCATCTCCCCCACGAATGCTTCCCCACAGCCAGTTGGCTTGTCCACTAAACCAGCCCAGGTTGGTATCTCCATTCAATGCAGCGTACACCCCAATCAAAAGCCCGTTAAGGCCATCTTCCGTCAGCAGCTGAGGACCGGACACCTGCCCGGTAACGGGAACATCCAGAAACTCATCTTCATTACAAGCAATGG
This sequence comes from Catalinimonas alkaloidigena, assembly GCF_029504655.1. Taxonomy (NCBI): domain Bacteria; kingdom Pseudomonadati; phylum Bacteroidota; class Cytophagia; order Cytophagales; family Catalimonadaceae; genus Catalinimonas; species Catalinimonas alkaloidigena. The sequence goes on along the minus strand of NZ_JAQFIL010000001.1, from coordinate 7,379,491 downwards.
CGCTTAAGAGCACACCAAAGATTGTAAGATAGGTAATCTTCTTTCTTAATATATTTTTCATAATTATTTCTTTTTACTCCTGATAGATTAAAATCCTAAATTAACCCCTACATTAAAACCACGTGTCACAGGAGGGTTTCCTATATCAAGCCCAAAGTTGGTATCAGCCTGACCACCTACTCCAGGATCTAAGCCTGAATAATTGGTAATGGTAAACAAATTAGTAGCCTGTACATATAACCTTAATCTATCAATCCCGATAGGCTCCAACATATAGTCAGGGAAATTATACCCAATTTGTAGGTTGGTTAACCTCGCATAGCTTCCATCTTCTACAAAATAGGAGTTAGACTGTGTGTTGGTACTGAAGTTAGATACGTTTTCGTAAATCGGCACAGTATTCCCACCGTTTCCTCCTAGCTCCTGAGGAACAAATGAATCTTTAACATTAACGCCTTTAGCAGCACCAGTAAAAGAAGGATAGAAATCGGTAAACCACTTGGCAAAATGGTAATTCTCAAATCCGGCAGACACATAGAGATAAGTCTCAAAATCCCAGTTTCTGTAATTTACCTTTAAGTTCAGACCGCCAGTAAAGTCAGGAACCGGATCTCCCAGATAAGTTCTGTCATCAGGCGTAATTACGCCATCACCGTTGGTGTCTTCGTATCTGAAACGGCCTACACCTTTTCCTAATTGCTCAGGAGAGTTGTCTACTTCTTCCTGATTTTGGTAAAGGCCAACCACATTATAGCCAAAATAAGATGACATAGGCTGTCCGGGTTGGTTACGTACTACATTACCGAAGCGCGTACCTCCACCTTCAAAGAAAGGCACATTAGGAGCAATGGCAACAATCTCATTTCTCAGGAAGCCTGCATTAGCGGTTACTTCAAAATTTAGGTCAGACACAGGTGTAAAGCGGCTAATTACCTGAAGGTCAATTCCCTCATTTCTCATGTCTGCGATATTTACCGCTGGCGCACTTGCTTGTGGGCCGGTTACTGCCGGTAAAGGCAATTGATACAGAAGGTCCTCAGTATCTTTTCTCCAGATATCCAATACCAAATCCAGGCTACCACCAAAGAAGGAACCGTCAAAACCAATATTTGAGGTCACGGCTGTTTCCCATCTTGCTTCAGGGTTTCCTACACGACTACGGTAGAAACCTTCTGCCACGCTACCGTTAGAACCACCAATATCGTAGAATGAACGACCTAAGCCTGCAGCAAAAAGGCTGAACTGGTTATTAGGGTCAACATTATTTGAGTTACCCATTTCACCCCATCCACCACGGATTTTCAGGTCATCAATAAAGGTTACACCTGACATAAAGCTCTCCTCAGAGATTCTCCATGCAGCAGAAAAGGCAGGGAATACACCAAAACGACTTTCTTCACCAAAACGTGAAGAGCCATCTCTTCTGATTACCCCATTCACAATATATTTATCATCATAAATATATTTAGCACTACCGAAGTAGGAGAAGAATCTGACACCTCTGATATAAGTACTGTTCACCTGACGGTTAGAAGTATTTGACAGTGTAATATAGTTAGGGTCAGAGAAAGAAGGGTTCTGTCCTGAACCACCCATGAATCTGCCGGTACCAGTATCTAATGCCTCCACACCCCCTAATAAATTAAAGGTATGGCGGTTAATAGTCTTCTCATATCTTAGCGTATTGGTAAATGTCCAGTTAAGGAATGCACTGGCGTTTTCACCATAGTTAAAAGTAGAGTTGTTCTCTGAGTTTTCGTATTGGGGCGGTCCATAGAAGTTACTATACGAATTGCTATATCCCCCACCTAAACTACTTCTAAAGGTAAGATCTTCCAGAATATCTATCTCCGCGTAAACATTACCAAAGCCAAGTATACTATAGCCTGAGTTATCTTTAATTCTCTGGCGGTTAGCTACCGGGTTACGGGGATTATTAAAGCCTGAAGCCGCTGTACCTGCGTATCCACCATACTCATCATACACCGGAATAATAGCGGGCATACGGAAAGCCTGAAGAAAATCATTTTCTGAGTTAGCCGCTCCGCGTCCACCATCTCCACCGGTGAGGCCGAGTACTGAATAATAAGTAGCCTGAATATTCTCACCTATTCGTATTCTATCTGTCAAATTATGTTCAGAGTTTACTCTGAATGTATAACGGCGCAGTCTTTGGTTCAACAAAATACCTTCCTGATCTTGTAAACCTAAGCTTATGTAATATGCACTTCTTTCTGTTCCTCCTGAAAACCCTAAAGTATGTCTGTTCAACATAGCAGGCCTGGTAATTTCATCCCACCAGTTCGTGCCTTGCTGATTTGCTCTTACCACCTGGTAAATAGGACCCGCAGCAGGATCAATATTATAATTAGCCCTTTCCGCTTCCAGATCAACACTTCCTATTACACCACTTGCTCCACCTACATTGATATAATCAGGCAGGATAGGATTAGGACCAGTACCATATTGAGGATGATCAAAAGTAGGATTCTCGTCTAATTGCCAGGCGGTATTGCGGAAAGCCTGCCAGGTCCAGTCTGCTTCTTCCTGAGGGCTCAGAATATTTTCTACTTTGCCTGGTTGTGTAACGCCAGTAACACCATTATATGTAACTTTGAAGCTTCCATCTTTCTTACCTTTCTTAGTAGTATATACAATCACACCCCCTGCTGCTCTTGCTCCATATATGGAGGCAGCCGCAGCATCTTTAAGCACTGTAGTTGACTCAATATCGTCAGGCTGTAAAAACTGTGTATTATCTACTGGAACCCCGTCCACAATATAGAGTGGCTCGTTACCTCCAAATGATCCGAATCCACGAACACGTACGATACTGGTTGTGCCCGGCTGTCCGTTAGTAATTACGGTTACACCAGATACACGACCCTGTAACTGCTGCTCTACGTTTCCGGAAGGCACAGCCTGTAGTTGTTCGGCCTCTACGGTAGTTACTGCACCTGTTACATCCTTACGCTCTTCCGTTGAATAACCTGTTACTACGATTTCGCTTAGCGCCTGTACATCAGGTAGCATTGCCAAATCAATTGTGTTTTGGTTTCCAATATTTACCTCTTCGCTCGAGTAGCCTATTGAGCTAAAAACCAAGACGGCTGCATCGCTTGGTACTGAAAGTCTGTATTGCCCTTCAATATCAGTCACAGTACCTTGTGTAGTACCTTTTACTAATACGTTTACTCCAGGCAGGGCTTCACCTGTTTCTCCGTCGGTTACTGTCCCTGATACTGTTTTCTCTTGCGCATACAGTAATGTACTTACTGCGACACTCAAAAACATGGTCAGGAGCAACCTAAAACCAGTAGAAATTCTCATCATAGTGCGTTTTAGTTATTGACGATTGATAAAACTTTATAATTGACTAATTAGTCCATATTCAATGAAAGAGATATTTGCTTATAGCTTTAAATATTTTTATTCAACTTTTATGAAAAAAAATTAAAATTAGCCGTTTCTCATTACAAATAAACCAACCACATAAGCATTACTATACCTCTACATAATTTTAATCCTAACAGTAATATTAATGAAAGAATTATATTATGACAATAAAAATAAGAGCTATTTTAATCATTTTTGTAATTCTGAAAATTTTTAGAAATAACAGTTTTACGAAAACTTTTAAACCTATTGGCTTTCTTACATTAGGCAATGCAAAAAAAAAGCAGCCTTTTCGGCTGCTTGAACGTTGTGTGTATGTTAATACATTTCACTCCTTAAGTTTTGAGCATGTAGAACGGTGACATTTTGTATTGACCTAATTCTTGATCATACTATTTTTATAAACTATAGGAGAATGAATTTTTTATGTCGCAGCTTCGGCAGAAGTGACCTCAGTAGGTGTCTTATCTGTTTTCTTTGTGTTTTTCTGCCAGAAGAAAAATATGGTAAATAAGACGATCAATATTCCTGGAAACGCTATCATATTCTGCATAACATCCTGACCGGTAGCTAGCTCTAAAGCATTTCCTGTAAGTCCTTCTCCCACATATTCTGCTCTTGAGCTATCAATCCAGCTTCCGATAATAGGCTGCCAAATCACGGAAGAAAACATGCCAACTCCACCAATAATAGACATACCCAATGCACTACTCAAAGGTACTCTTTGTGCTACTGCTCCTACCATCACCGGCCAGAAATAGCAAATACCAAAGGCATAAATGATCGCTGCCACATAGGCCATAGGGCCTGTAACTATACTAAATAGATAAATTCCTATGGCCGCCAATATTGACCCTCCAAGTAAAACTCCTGTCTGACCGAATTTACCTACTACTGGACCGGCAAAAAATCTTCCGAATGCCATCATACCCGTGGTAAGTGCTAGCAATAACATAGGTTCAGCACCACTACTACTCAACACTATACTCACCCACTGCTGTGGCCCAAACTCTGAGATCGCAGTAAGCGACATGCAGACGATCAAGAAAAGGTAAACCGGGCTTAACATCGCCTTAAAGTTTTCTGTAAGAGAAGTAGCTCCTTCCACTTTGGGCTTAGGAAATGCTTTTCCAAAGAATAAAAAGGCATATATGATTGTAGGTATCATAATGATCCACATCTGAGCTTCCCATCCTAGGCCAAAATCAGTCATAAACTTAGAAATAAGTGATCCTACGACTATACCTCCGGGAAACCACATATGAAAACGATTCAGCATTTTGTTCATTTGAACACCGGAATACATATCCGCAATCATGGGATTACATGCTGCCTCTGTACATCCATTACCAAAACCAATAAATAATGTAGAAACCAACAGCCCTACATAACCACCTGCATAAATGGTTAGTAAAATTCCTAAGGTATGTGCTACAAAAGCAACTGTCATTATATTCTTAGGGCCAAAAGTGTGGTAGAATAGACCTCCAAGAATCATTGAAATGGGAAAACCTAAAAACCACATAGAATTGATAAATCCTAACTGTTCGCCACTAAGGTCAAATTGCTGACCAAGTTCTGGTAATATTCCTGCTCTTATTGAAAAGGTAAAGCCTGTAGTAATGAGCGCAAAGCAACTCCCATAGAATAAGGCTTTTTTGTCTAGGTTCTCGTTCATCAGTTTGTAGTTTTTAGGTTATTTATATAATAGTAATTTATTAAAATTCGTAAAACAATTTAAAAAATGTGTCTAGCATTTAGATTTATTGATAAAATAAAATGCAGTATTCAATAATCAGCAGCATAATTATATCCACTCAAATTCCGGTTGCTGTTCTATATATACCTGCATTCCTGGTTTTTTAAAAAATCTTCACTTTATAAAATCTCGTTATATGATAGTTAATTATGCAAATAGAATTATGATTATGCTTCTTTTTTTACAAAAAAATGAAAATAAATATAAAGCTTATAAAAAGAAATAAAAAGAGGGGGCAAATAATTCACTTTTACTGAAAGCGCACTACCTCTAAGGGCAAAAAAAAAGCCGGACAAAAAGCCCGGCTTTATATAAGAATAAAAAGAGATTAAATAATTAGTTATTTCCTCCGCTATTGGCTGGGGTAGGGGTAATTCCCATCGCCTGTAACACTTTATCGGAAATATCCGCTTCTTCCTGATTTTTCACATACAACAGTATAGGATTACCTGCTACTCCGGAGCTAAATATATGCGTATAACCATTTTGCTCAGCCACTTTATCAATATTAGTCTGTATTTTTTCGTATACAGGTTGAAGCAGTTCATTTTCTTTACGCTGCAATGAAAGCTGAGCTTCCTGCTGGTCCTGCTGAATCTGCTGTTGTAGTTCCTGTAGTTCCTGTTCTTTTGTCTGACGTGCCTGATCAGTCATAGTGGCTGCGCCCTGCTGGTATTCCTGATATTGCTGTTGAAAGCCCTGCATAGTAGCACTAATTTTATTCTGTAATTGACGCTGATAAGCCTGTAATTCTGATTGTATTTGCTTGGCTTCAGGCATTTGTGTTAAGATATAATCAGTATCTACATACGCGATTTTCAAATTATCTTGTGCCTGCGCTCCAACTACAAGCAGGGTTAATATCGCACTTACAAATAGAGTTTTAAGCTTCATTCTAACTTATATTTTTACAATTAATTACTAAACCGATAATACTTTAGCGAATCACATCTTCTTTTTCTCCCAAACCTAATTCATCCAGAACATAGTCTGTATAATCATGAATAGGATCTGTATAAGTCATCACCATATCTCCTGACTTGTCAAATACAATCTGGAGTTTATGTTGATTTGCTACTTTTTCAACTGCTTCAAAAACTTCATCTAGCACTGGCTTAATCAGTTCCTGCTTCTTGAGATACAATAAACCTTCAAATCCAAACACCTTTTGGGTATATTCTTTCAGCTTATTTTCCATTTGATGAATAGTTTCCAGACGCTCTGTTCGCATCTCTTCCGTCAGCAATACCTCCTCAGCTTTAAGCTCACTATACATCTCATCTATCTCCTGCTGCTTAGCCTGAATTTCTTTCTGCCACTCATCCGCTAGCTGATCTATCTGAGTCTGTGCCTCCTGATACTCAGGCATTTTCTCCAGCACAAAATCAGAGTTGTAGTACCCAAACTTCTGAGCATATACCTCATGGGTCTGCAAAGCAGCGCACAAAGTTACTAAAAGTAATGGGAAGCTGAATGTTTTTTTGCATTTAATCACCATAATCTTACATCAAAAGCTGTGCCTGATCAAATTTATTATGCAAATTATCTGATTTGTTGCCCAATACGGAAGTGGAATTCTGGTCCGGGAGGGCGAATTTCTCCACTGGGATAAGTCAATTCATCAAAGCCATATCCCCAGTCAATACCTAATAATCCAAAAGCAGGCATAAATATACGCGCACCTACACCGGCAGATTTATATAAGTCAAAAGGATTGTACTTATTGTAATCGGAGAAATTATTACCTCCTTCTACAAAGCCTAATACATAGATGGTAGCAGATGGGTTAGGCGAAATCAGGTAACGGAGCTCCAATGCATATTTATTGTAAGCAATACCTCCTTCTACACCAGTTTCCGGGTCAACAGGCTCAATTCTGTTATCGGGATAACCTCTTAAGCCAATTAGTTCCTGGGCTACGATAAAGTTTTGCCCAGCCATACCTGCACCTCCCATTGAGAACCTTTCAAAGGGAGAGTTAATACCTGCTCCATAAGACCCAAACAGCCCGAAGTGCATATTCATATTCAGCACCAGATTCTCTGCCAGCGGCATGTAGTACTTGGCATCAAACATCCAGCGGTGATATTCTAAAAACTTATACCGCTCATTGGGTTCCATGGTGCTATAGTCCAGATCCTTAAACCAGGAGTAAGGAGGCGTAAAGCTGGCTTCCAGTGAGATAGATGAGCCACGTCTGGGGAACATAGGGCTATCTATACTATTTCTGGCGATGACATTGGATAAGGAGAAATTATTGAACGTTCCTGAAGATAATCCTATCCCTAAATTATAGTTATAGGTATCGTATTGACGGAACTGCAAAGTGTTGCTTATCGTGAAGAAATCATCCGGCCACTTTACTCTTCTGCCAATACCGATGCTAGCATTTGAAATCTTGATGGATTGCTCAACCGCCCCAGCATAAAAAACCGAAGCTCCTGGATTAGAGATTGTTCTGGAAAGTCCAATGGTGAGGTTATGAGGTTTTCTTCCTCCCAACCAAGGCTCAGAGAATGTTGCTGAATAGCTCTGGAACACACGTCCGCTGGATTGTATCCTAAGTGAGAGCTTTTGCCCATCGCCTACCGGTAGAGGTCTCCAGCGATCAAAATGAGGTATATTTCTAACTGAGAAGTTATTAAACACCAGACCGAGCGTACCTACAAAGCCATAATAGCCTCCCCAACCTCCGGAGAGTTCAATCTGATCACTGGGTCTTTCTACCAGTTTATATTCTATATCTACAGTACCATCCGCCGGGTTAGGGATAGGGTTGATGCCTATCTGCTCAGGATCAAAATAACCTAACTGTGAAAGTTCACGCTGGGTACGAATCAAATCACTACGACTAAACTTTTGTCCGGGAACTGTGCGAATCTCGCGGCGAATAACATGATCATTGGTACGATCATTACCACTAATAATAATTTTACTGATAGTGGCTTGCTCTCCTTCAAAAATACGCATTTCCACATCAATAGAATCATCCTCAATGCTTACTTCCACTGGCTGTACATTAAAGAAAAGATAGCCATTGTCCATATAAAGAGAGCTTACATCAGCACCTGTAGGGTTAAAGTTCAGTCTCTTGTTCAGGTTCTCCAGATCGTATACATCTCCTTTTTCAATTCCCAAGACCCTGGCCAGGGTCTGGTTATCGTATATATAATTACCTGTCCAGATGATATCACGGAAATAGTAACGCTGCCCTTCATTTACTGTAATATCTACATTGATGGTATTTTCACCCGATTTGTAAATACTGTCTGAAACGATTACAGCATCGCGGTATCCTTTTGAGTTATAAAAGTCAATCAGCGCTTTTTTATCGGCTTCATAATCTTCTTCTATAAATTTTGAACCATTGAAGAAATTCAGCTTAACATGTTCATCCAGATACTCTTTAGCATCAGGAAAGCCAATCGGGTCCTGTTGTTTGGTCAAAAAATTAAATGCTTTTGAAGGGGTAAGGTGTACTAATCTGCTTACCAAATCTTCCACCAGTGTGAAACGCACCTTTTCGTTGGTGTTCTTCATCTTTCCTTCCAACTTCTTTTCACTAAAGACCTCGTCTCCTCTGATGTTGATACGTTTGATTTTAACTTTTTCCTTTTTATCTACATCAATGTTAAGGACGACATTGTTGGTAAGCAGTGTATCCAGGTCGCGTGCTACTTCTACTTCAACATTCAAGTATCCTTTATCAATAAAAAACTCTGCTACTGTATTTTTGGCACGATTGATTAGCGCATCATCTACGATTTGTCCGCGGATCAGGGTCAGGTCTTCGGTAATTTCTGTCTCCTGACTGCTGTTAATTCCTGTCAAATTGATTTTACTCAGGCGCGGTTTCTCCGCTAACTCAATCACAAGATGGATTTTATCTCCCTCAATTTTGCTATAGGAAATTTTGATATCTCCGAGAATTTTCTGCTTCCACAGCTTCTTGATAGCATCGCTGATAGCCGGACCGGGCACCATAATGCGGTCACCCACTTCCAGGCCGGACAAAGATATTAAAGCATTTTCATTCAGTACTTTGGCTCCAGCTACTGTAATTTCAGCAATTTCGTATTCCTGAGGTTCAGCGTAATCAACGTCTGAAGTTTGTGCTTGAGGCTGTGACTGAGTTCTTCTTCCTACACCAATCTGAGCACTTACTGTATTCACAGCTACTGTATTGATAGCAATGCATAATATAGTGAGTATTAATAAAGGTAGTTTTTTCATTTGAGTGCTAAGATTTCACTTGCTCACTAATTTTTCCAAATCTTCTTTCTCTTTGCTGATAGGCAAATATTGCTTCGTGTAAATGTTCTCTTCTGAAATCAGGCCAAAGTACCGGGGTTACATATAGCTCAGTATAGGCTATTTGCCAAAGCAGAAAATTACTAACCCGCATCTCTCCACTGGTACGAATCAACAATGAGGGATCGGGAATATCCTTTGTACTGAGCAGGCTTTCCCACAGTGTAATATTCACTTCCGAAGCTTTAAGCTCATTATTCTCAACCATTTGAGCGATTTGCTGTGCAGCTTGCATTATTTCCCAACGCCCACTGTAATTAAGCGCCAATATTAATGTTAAACCTGTGTTGCCGCTAGTAAGTTCGATTGCTTCTTTTAATTTACCATTGCATCCCGCAGGCAAACTTTCTATATCTCCAATTGCTGTCAGACGCACATTATTTTTCATCAGTGTATTTACTTCGCTGTTGATAGTAGATACTAATAATTGCATCAGGGCCTCTACCTCCAGCTTAGGCCGTCCCCAGTTTTCGGTAGAAAATGCATATAAAGTTAAGTACTGCACACCCAACTCTGCACACCCTTCAGTCACCTCTCTGACAGCCTCAATAGCATTTCGGTGACCAAACACCCTGGCTGCTCCTTTCTTTTTTGCCCAACGACCATTGCCGTCCATAATAACGGCAATATGTTCTGGCAAATTGTTTTGGTCTAATTTATCTTTCATGCGATCTCTGTGCAAATTAGGCCGCAAGTTACAAAATTACGCCATTTTTTTCTACGGATGATGCACCTAATTGAACATATATGGGCAGGGGATAGTATAAAAGGTATAACTAAGGCTTATACCCAGGAAATAGTACCAATCCTTATCGTAATGGTTACCATATTCATAGTTTTTCACGTTCAGATCTGCTCCTGAGATATTATCCACATAATCAAAAAACGTTTTTCTAATACCGCCTTCAATCCCCAGTTGCCATTTGGGGTCAATTATATATTTGAAGCCTAAACCGAAGGGGACAACCAGTTGGACATTACTAAACTCTTCAGTCTGTTCTACATCCCCCTGCCCAAAGAAAGCGACGCCTGCTCCTAAAAAAAAGTATGGTGTCCATCGTAGTATCTTAGGGTTTTCTTTATAATTAAGAAAGTGGTATTCCACTACTGAGGATAGCTCTACCACTCCCTTACTAAAGCTGGTATCTCTTGCCTGTGCTAAGGCATCAAATGGGACGTTATCATCACCATACAGCCACCCACCAGTAAAACCTGCTCTAAGGCTAATGGCTTCATTTATATTTCTTCTGTAGAAGAGAGTTGCTCCTGGCTGAAAATTTCTCACCTTGATATTTCTTGCCAGATCACCTGTATAATTAAAGGCTCCTAATCCAAGACCCACCTCATTCTTTTGTCCATAACTACAATATGCGCACAGAAGAAACATGCATACCAGCAATATCACTCTGCTTTTTTGGACTTTCTGAACTATATACTGATCAGCGTAAAACAATTTATCTGCTTTTTTTATACTTATTCAACCTAATAACTCAGGAAGCAAGTGGTTTGGTATACACGAATATATAAAAGTAATAAAAAAGGGTTACTGCCTTGTCACTGTAACCCTATCTTTGCGCTTTGAATTTTCTTATCTCGGTCTAAACCCGCTTCTTGTAAATGGGCTGGGGCCTATCATAAAGACGGCGCGTATTGTTGTAGTGATAAAAATGTCGCTATCATTGGGATCACCCCGTTTGGCTCCCGGCTGCCCATACCCCCGAAGATGGACATACTCTTGACCATCAGCACCTGTATAGGCAGGAAGGTTATTAGTATTAATAAATTCGCTGTCCACTAAAGCATCAAACCTATTTTCACCTGATATAGCATCTACAGGTTCTAGAGAGCGGTCAGACATAATCTTGGCAAGATCACTGCCTAAGGTTCCCTTATCTACATAGTCTGTGCTAACATCATCCAGATAATCGGTGAATAGGAAACGATAGCCTACTTCTGCTTCCAGATCAAGTACCTGGCTTACTCTAAACCTGACCCCGGCTCCCACTGGAATGCTGAAATTAAAGTTGCTATAACTCTTTCCTTCTGTCCGTAAGTCTTTCAGAGATACCCATTCTCCTGCCTGCGGCGGGACCAGGGTTTCTCCGGGATGTAAAACCGCCTCGCTGGGCACCAGCCCTTTTGGATTATGGTGGAAAGCAGATACTCCGGCAAAAATATAAGGGGTAAAGTTCAGGCGCATTATCACTGAATAGGGATTAGCAAAGATATCGTAAACTCCTACTATAGAAAGTTCCTTGATATCATTTCTGAATTGCAGATTTCTTGCGTAACGATAAATGGCCTGATCATCGCCAGGGTCGGCCACCTCATAATCATTGCTGCTCAGTCGGCCATACATAAACCCTGCTCTTAACGAAATAGTAGAGCCGAGCCTTACACTGGAAGAAATACCTATGCCTGGCCTGGTATATGATATATCAGTACTTAGAATGCCTGACTTTGGCGCGATGTCACCAAAATAGTTTAGCGCGTTGATAGAAGCCCCCAGGGTGATATATTGCTTCGCATTTGCAAAAGCTAGCTTACTTCCACGAAACTGAGATACTCTACTGTTTTGGTTACGGTATTGTCTTTTTCTACGTCTGTCTTGAGCATCTGCTTCCTGAGCTAGCGCAAAAAGTAAAATAAATACTATGCAGGTTAGTTTATAAATTTTATGCATTTGAATATGCTTTATGGCCTGATCCAAAAATAAACTGTTATTTACAGTAAAAAAAACTGAAGGCAGATTCTATAAAAATCAATTCCTTACATCAAGCCCCCAATTGAGCTTTTGCCGTAATGTATGTAAAAAGTTGTTGTCGCTGAACTTAACTAATTTTACTTTAAAATCACTTTTTTGCAGTACTAACTCTGTTGAGGTACTAATTGTATATGAGCGTGAATCTAAAGATAATAAAAAGTTTTCACTCCTACTTTCTACCTTTAATCTGATAATACTATCATCCGATACAACTAAGGGGCGTACTGTCAGGTTATGGGGGCTTACCGGTGTAATGATCAGGTTACTGGAATGAGGAGAAACCACTGGTCCACCACAACTTAGCGAATAGCCGGTAGAACCTGTAGGAGTAGACACAATTAATCCATCTGCCCAGTAAGAAGTTAAGAACATATCATCTACATAAGCATGCACAATGATCATAGCCGAAGTGTCCTTCTTAATTACTGTAAACTCGTTGAGCGCAAAATTTAACCCATCGGCAATAGATGCCTGAGAATCCACGCTAATCAAGGCACGATAGTCATTATAATATTCCTGACGAAATAGTAGTTCTACGGCTTCTTCAATATTATCCTGAGCAACCGTGGCCAAAAAGCCTAATCTACCGGTATTTACACCTAAAATAGGGACCTCACTATTACCTACATGGGTAACAGTTTCCAGGAGGGTGCCATCCCCACCTATGCTTATTGTATAATTGACTTTTGAAGGAACTCCTCTCTGACTTTCATACACCTTACATGCGGACAGGTCAATTTCACTATGCTTAAGAAGATCATAAAAAATGTCCGACACATGAATTTCTACCTGCTTGCTACTTAGGGCTTTCAGTAAACGTTGAATATAGGGAAGGCTATCTTGGCTCACTTTTCTTCCATGAATGGCAATTCTCATAGATTAGGTTTGTTCGTGTAGAACCAAAGATAACAATTAGCTTTTTAGATGCTCAGGTATTTCATTAATGCATCAAGTCTTTCCTTTTCATAAGACACCATGCTTTCTTCCTGTATTACTCTTACAATTTGATAGTTAAACCTCTTAAGCGTAGCTATGATATGTGATACATTCTTCTTGTCCAGTTTAAATGTCACACTTACTACACTATTATCGTCCGGGTCATTAGAAAGAAAACATCCTACTACTTTGGTATTTTCAGCTTCTATTAATCTTGTAATTTCTGCAAGGGAATAATCAATCTGCTTAAGGGAAATTTCTATGATACTCCCTGGTGACTGAACAGCGATAGTCTTGGCAAAACCCTGTACCACATCTTCCGCTGTAATTACCCCCAAAAATATATCTTCAGTTTCCAGTACCGCAACCAGTCCATTCTGACACTCACTGGCAACTTTCACGACTTCATAGAAATGTTGTTCCTGATAAATTGTACAGCTGTTATTAACCAAGGGATACGCTCCCAAAGTAGGCTTATCATAAAGGTCATCATATAGTGAGTCTTCATGTATAAAGCCACGGAAATGGCCTTCTTCCAAGACAGGAAGCATGGCTACGTGGAGATCGTCCATTAATGATGAAGCACGTGCTATATCATCACTAACGTTCAATGACGGAATAATAGGGTTTATCAGGTCTTTAGCAATCATACTAATGTTTTTTCTTCTAAAAACTCTTCTAAAATTGCATTGAACTTTTCGGGTTGTTCCATCATAGGAGCATGGCAACACTTGTCAATAAACCTTAACTTTGAATTAGGAATCAGCCGGTTAAAGTCATGGGCTACCAAAGGAGGAGTAATGGTGTCATTTAACCCCCAAACCAAAAGAGTTGGCACTGTAATTTTATGTAAATCATTTGCCAGATTATGTCGTTGAGCTGACTTAGCAATACCTACTATTGCCATGCACTTGGGAATGCTAGTGGTGGTTTCAAAAACTTCATCAATGTATTCTTTAGTTACGGTGGAAGGGTCATAAAAGGTATACTCTACTCTCTCTTTGATATATGCATAGCTGCCTCTTTTGGGAAACGAGCCTCCCATAGAATTTTCAAACAAGCCTGAGCTTCCGGTAAGGACCAGCCTATCCACTTTTTCCTGATTATTAATCGTATAAATCAGGGCGATATGTCCACCCAGCGAATTGCCCATGATGGTCATATTGTGAAGGTTCATTTCATCAATAAACCTTTCCAGAAAATGTGTAAGTCCTATTACTCCTTCTTTTCTGGAAGATCTCTCGTACACGGGTAGCAATGGGATCATCACCCGATAATTTTTTGAGAACTTGTTTACTACATCATCCCAGTTACTAAGAGCGCCAAACAGACCGTGAAGCAATAACATAACTTCTCCTTCTCCTTCGTCCAGATATTTGAACCCGTTCTTATTGTGTATTGTAAATGCCATGAATTGACAGTTTATAAATTTACCTTATAAGTAAATCAGAATTTTTAAGTTATAACATTAAATGTAACAAAGATATTCACCCATGTAATAATAACGATAAGCTGATCACTAGTGTTAACATTTCCTTATAATTGTGTGAATTACCATTCAATTTCTGCGAATATCTGTTGTATAGAATCAATTACCTCTGCTACCATAGGTGACCACTCCCCAAGATGTTGAAATATATAAGGCGCCACCTGTTTTACATTCACATAAAGCATGCTTTCATCATCTATCGGCAATTCTACCCTTGCATTGTCCATGACCCACAAGATAATGCTAATGCCTAATGCCCACTTTAACATGCCCAGCAGCGCCCCTCCAATGCCATCAACGAAGCCAATAGGAGTGAGGTCAATAATGAGTTTCACTAACCTTCCGGCCAGTGAAATAGCAAGCACGATAGTGATAAATATAAGAAAAAAAGCAAATACAGGCAGTAGCTCTGTTTGAGTATTCAAGGTACGGGAAAGAAAGTCCATACCCTCTGGCAACCATTGGATAGCACCAATAACACCTGCTACAAGAGCGAAGATCCCTACTACTTCTCTAAGCAAGCCTTTTTGAAACCCGCGATAGGCTCCCGCCAGCAGGATCACCAGTATTACAAAATCCCAGATACTCAATAGATTATTTATTTAACAGCTGTTTTACCAGTTGTGATATTTGTTTACCCTCTGCACGACCTGCCAGTTCCTGGGTAGCTCTTCCCATTACCTTGCCCATGTCTTGCATTCCGCTAGCTCCCTCATCAGCAATGATTTTTTCCAATGCTAGCTTTAGCTCTTCCTCTGACATTTGTTGTGGAAGGTAGCGCTCAATAACCTCCAGTTCAACTTTTTCCTTGTTTGCCAGATCTTCTCTGTTCTGGGCGGCAAAAGTATCCAGCGATTCTTTCCTTTGCTTTGCGGCTTTAGTCAGAAGCTTCAGCTCATCTGCTTCAGAAAGCTCTTTACTGCCTCCTTTCTCCGTCTCTGCCAGTAGTATCATAGATTTGATACTTCTAAGGGTGCGCAGTGCATCCTGGTCTTTAGCCCGCATCGCCTCCTTTATATCTTGATCAATTCTTGACTTCAAACTCATGTATAATCAATTTGTATTGACAATATTTTTTTAAATTGAGGGCAATTTACATAAATCAGCTACAATGACGAAGCTTAGTGTTAATATCAACAAGATAGCCACGCTTAGAAATTCCCGAGGAGGGAATAACCCGGATGTTGTTCAGGTAGCACTGGATGCAGAGCGTTTTGGTGCTCAGGGCATTACTGTGCATCCCCGTCCCGATGAGCGGCACATTCGCAGAAGTGATGTCTTTGCACTCAAGAAAGCAATAAGTACGGAATTTAATATTGAAGGCTACCCTGATGAACGCTATATGAATATCATTGCGGAAGCCCGTCCAGCTCAGGCTACCCTTGTACCTGACCCTCCTGAAGTGCTTACTTCAAATGCAGGATGGGACACTTATAAGGAAAAAGACTTCTTGGTAGAAGTGATCCGCGAGCTTAAAAGCTTTGGGGTACGTACTTCAATTTTTGTTGATCCTGACCCCAAGATGGTTGAAGGGGCCGCAATTATTGGATGTGACCGGGTAGAATTATATACAGAAAGCTATGCGCGTAAATATCACAAAGATAAAGAAGAGGCTGTTACTCTTTATGTAGCTGCAGCGGACAAAGCCCGCTCACTTGGGTTAGAAATTAATGCAGGGCATGACCTGGATTTAGACAATCTCAAATATCTAAAAGAGAGGATCCCCTATTTAGATGAGGTATCTATTGGTCATGCCCTGATTTGCGATGCACTTTATTATGGATTGGAAAACACCATCCAACTCTATCTAAAACAACTGGTCTAATTTTTTTTTAAGCTCAATTGCCATTTCCAGGCATCTTTAAGCGCATCCGCTAAGGATAATTCAGTTTTCCATCTGAGTTCAACATTAGCATGGCTTACATCGGCATAAACTTTTTCCACATCACCAGCTCTTCTGGCTCCGATGGAATAATTAAGCTTTATGTTATTTACCTCTTCAAAGGTATTAATTACATCAAGCACTGTGCTGCCCTGACCAGTACCTATGTTAAACACATCATAGGAGTTTTCTTCTGACTTGCTTCCCAGATATTGTAGCGCACTCACATGAGCTTTTGCCAAATCCACTACATGGATATAGTCTCTAAGACACGTGCCATCATGTGTATCGTAATCATCACCAAAAACAGTAAGCTTTTCGCGGATTCCAGCAGCTGTCTGGGTTACAAAAGGGACCAGGTTATTAGGAACACCCAAAGGGAGTTCCCCTATTTCAGCAGAAGGATGCGCTCCAATAGGATTAAAATACCTCAAAGCAATTACTTTAATCGGCACTCCACTATTTACGGTATCTTCTAAAATCTCTTCGCAAATTTGCTTGGTATTTCCATAGGGAGATTCAGCAGGCTTTTTAGGGCTTTTCTCAGTTACTGGTAATGTATCCGGCTGACCATAAACAGTGCATGATGAGGAAAAAACAATATGAGGAATGTGATGCTCCTTCATTAATTCCATTAAAGTAAGCAAACTATCCAGGTTATTCCGATAATATTTCAAGGGTTGGTTTACTGATTCTCCTACCGCTTTATATGCAGCAAAATGAATAATTCCTGAAATCCCTCTTTCCTGAGCAATGACCCTCTCCATAAACTCCTTATTTCCACTATCGCCCTCATAAAGTTTTACTTTGGCACCCAGGATTGTCTCTATACCCTTGATAGAAGACTTCTCCGCATTGACAAAGTTATCTACTATAATTGGTTCATAGCCAGCGTGGAAAAGCTCTACTACTGTATGAGAGCCGATATAACCAGCTCCCCCCGTAACTATGACCTTAGTGGCAGTTCCAGGCATTACAGATCAGTTTTATTTGCATAGAAATCAAAAGTAATCTTCAGCCCTTCAGAGCGAGATACTTTTGGTTCCCAGCCCAAAATTTCTTTTGCTTTAGTAATGTCGGGCTGACGCTGCATAGGATCATCTTGGGGAAGGGGCTTATAAACAATTTTTTGCTGCGTACCGGTCAGCTTGATAATTTCTTCCGCGAAGTCTTTGATAGAAATCTCATCGGGATTACCAATATTTACCGGGTATGGATAGTCACTCAGCAACAAGCGATAAATGCCTTCCACCAAATCATCTACATAGCAAAAAGAACGTGTTTGAGAACCATCTCCAAATACTGTCAGGTCCTCTCCTCGTAGCGCCTGACCTAGAAAAGCAGGTAATGCTCGCCCATCATTTAATCGCATTCTGGGTCCGTAAGTATTAAAAATTCTGATAATTCTGGTCTCCAGCTTATGGTAAGTATGATAAGCCATGGTTATCGCCTCTTGAAAACGTTTGGCTTCATCATATACCCCACGAGGACCAATAGGATTTACATTTCCCCAATACTCTTCTTTCTGAGGATGTACTGTGGGGTCACCATATACTTCTGAAGTAGATGCTACAAGGATTCTAGCTTTTTTTGCTCTCGCTAAACCTAAACAATTATGTGTCCCTAATGAGCCGACCTTCAAAGTCTGAATAGGCATTTTCAGGTAGTCTATTGGGCTTGCGGGAGAAGCAAAATGCAAAATATAATCCAGCTCGCCGGGAACATGTACATAGTTAGATATATCACAATGGAAAAACTCAAAGTCTTCCCGATGCATCAGGTGCTCAATGTTCTTAAGGTTACCAGTTATTAAGTTATCCATTGCGATCACATAATAACCTTCTTTAAGGAAACGGTCGCAAAGGTGGGAGCCGAGAAAACCGGCTCCGCCTGTAATGAGTATTCTTTTTTTAGCCATTTATATCTTTTCTACCTATACTATAATATGAATATCCTAATTCAGCCATTGCTTCGGGCTCATAGAGATTTCTTCCATCAAAAATCACTTTGCTTTTTGTGATAGATGCTAATTTTTCAAAATCAGGTGTTCTGAAAATCGGCCACTCTGTCATTACAAAAATAGCGTCTACATCCTCTGCCGCGTGGTATTCATCTACACAATACTCAATCTTATCTCCTACAATTGCCCTAACATTTTTCATCCCCTCAGGATCATAAGCTTTTACCTTAGCTCCTGCAGCTAACAAAGCATCTATGTTATACAATGCCGGAGCCTCTCTGATATCATCCGTATAGGGTTTAAATGAAAGCCCCCACATAGCAAATGTTTTTCCCTTCAAATCCCCCTTAAAATGTTTGTTTGCCTTTTCTATCAGACGTGTTTTCTGCCCATGGTTAATATCCATCACCGCGTTCAAAATCTTAAAGTCATAAGAAGCCTCACTTGATGATTTGGCAAGCGCCTGTACATCTTTAGGAAAGCAACTCCCCCCATAGCCTATGCCTGCAAACAGAAAACGCCTTCCTATTCTGGTATCGGTACCGATACCTTTTCTTACCATATCCACATCAGCGCCCAGTTTCTCACAAAGATTAGCAATCTCATTCATAAAGGTAATCTTAGTAGCCAAAAATGAATTTGCCGCATATTTTGTAAGCTCCGCAGAGGCTTCATCCATAAAAATCACCGGGTTACCTTGTCTTACCAAAGGGGCGTATAATTTACCCATAATCTCTTGGGCCTTTGGAGATTTAGTACCAATTACTACACGGTCAGGCTTCATAAAGTCGTCTACCGCCACGCCTTCTCTTAGAAATTCAGGGTTAGATACTACATCAAATTCCACTTTAGCATTTTCAGCAATCTTGGCGCGTACTTTTTCGGCAGTTCCTACCGGCACCGTACTTTTATCCACAATTACTGCGTATTCTTCCAGGATAGATCCCAGGTCTTCAGCGACCTTTAGTACATATTTCAGGTCCGCAGAGCCATCTTCACCGGGAGGAGTAGGCAAAGCCAAAAATATTATTTTAGCCCCTTCTATCCCTTCTTTAAGATCAGTAGTGAAGTGCAACCTCCCCTGATGAACATTTCTCTCAAAGAGAGTTTCCAAACCAGGCTCGTAGATAGGGACTTCGCCATTTTTTAGTTTGGCTACTTTTTTTTCATCTATATCAACACAGCTTACAGTATTTCCTGTTTCAGCGAAACAAGTTCCTGTCACCAGGCCGACATAGCCAGTTCCAACTACTGCTATCTTCATATTATGAGAATTTTAAGTGGATTAATTTATTGTTCAAAAATAAATTTTATTAAGAAATAATACCATAAAAGTAATATTACTTTTGTTTTATTTTGATTTCTGCAAAATACTGTTTAGAAAAATGAAAACGAAATAGAACTACAACAGTCTCTGAGTCGTTACAAAAATGTCGCCATTAAGCCCAAAGTAGATATAATTTTATCACTTTCATTTGATGGAAAGAAATCAATCCGTATTTTTGCGGTCTTTATTCGGAAATAATAAAAATATTGCCTTATGATTACAGTAAATGTTAAAGAAAACGAATCTATAGAAAAAGCACTTAAGCGATTCAAGAAAAAATTTGAAAAAACCGGTACGCTGAAAGAAGTTCGCTCCAGAACTCATTATGAGAAACCTTCTGTACAAAAGAGAAATGAGAGACTTAAAGCTGCTTACAGACAAAAAATGAGATCTCAAGAAAATATATAGGCTTTCATTGCCTAATTTTTTAATCTTTTCTTTATTATAGTGACAACACATTGATCGCTATACTTATTTTTTATGATTGAATCCTTCATTAAGTTTCTCACTTACGAGAAACGAATGAGTTCACATACTATCAATGCCTACAGTAATGATCTGATTCAGTTTAACAATTTCCTGAAGCATCATTCTCCTGGGATATCGATAGTTCACGCTAGCCATCTTGATATAAGAGCGTGGATTGTAGACTTATCCAACAAAAAAAATAAAGCTCGTTCTATCAACCGTAAGGTGAGTACGCTCAGGTCTTTTTATAAATTCCTTCAACATCGTCGTCATATCAAGCTCAACCCGACACATAAGGTAAAAGCCTTGAAAGCAAATTATCCCCTACCACATTTCGTGCAGGTCAAGGAGATTTTTACGCTCTTAGATGATCACGGTTTCACACATGATTTCCCTGCTTTCCGAGACCGTTTGATGCTGGAGCTACTTTATGGTACGGGTATCCGCCTATCTGAAATGATAAATCTACAGACTTCTAACATTTCTTTTGAAAAAGGGACTATTAAAGTAGAAGGTAAGCGACAAAAAGAGAGAATTATTCCTTGTCACAAAAGTTTGACAAAGCTGATAACGGACTATCTACAAGCCAAGAAAACTTTTTTTAAAGAGAGTGAGGCCTTTGATCACTATTTATTAGTGACAAATAGTGGAGATCCTTGTTATCCAATGATGGTATACCGTACTGTAAGAAAGTATCTGGATCAGTATGCTCATTCCGATAAGCGGAGCCCTCATGTGATGAGGCATACTTTTGCAACTCATTTATTAGATAATGGCGCAGATTTGAATGCCATTAAAGATTTGCTGGGACATGCCTCTTTGGCAGCTACCCAGGTTTATACACACAATTCTATGGAAAAGCTGAAGTCAGTATTTGACCAGGCTCATCCAAAAGCATAGTTAGTTTTTTTTTAAATTTTGAAACCTATGAAATTACAAACGCATTCCGTCCACTTCGACGCAGACCAGAAACTCATTGATTTCATCCAGAAAAAAGCCAATAAGCTGGAGACTTTTTATGACAGGATCATTGATGGAGAAGTCTTTCTTAAGTTAGAGAATGGAGAAGCGACTGATAATAAAATCGTGGAAATAAAGTTGAATATTCCTGGAAATCAACTTTTTGTTAAAGAGCAGGAAAGTTCCTTTGAAGCTGCTACTGATAAAGCAGTGGGAGCACTAAAAAAGCAGCTGCTAAAGCATAAAGACAAGCTTTCTTCTCATTAAAAAAACTGATATAGGTTAAAAAAAAGGATTCAGCGTACTGAATCCTTTTTTTAAGCAATCTAGATTTTTAATTACTAAGCTAGGCCAAACGCGCTCTTAACTTTATCTACATAATCAAGCTTTTCCCATCCAAAGAAATCTACCTCTTTCTTCTCTTTTTTGATGTAGGTTTCTTTTACATCTCCATCTTCTTTAACCTCCATGTACTCTACATCTACAAAGTCCTTGAATGACTCTCTTCCCATATGTCCGTAGGCTGCGGTACTTGAAAAGATAGGGTTCTTAAGTCCCAGGCGTTCTACTATAGCTTTGGGGCGCATATCAAATAAAGTTCGGGTAATCTTAGCAATCTCCGCGTCGCTCATATTTACCTTAGCTTTTCCATAGGTATCTACAGTAAGCGATACGGGCTCTGCTACCCCTATAGCGTAGGCTACCTGTACCAAGACTTCTTCAGCTACACCCGCAGCTACCAGGTTCTTGGCTATGTGACGGGCCGCATAAGCTGCACTGCGGTCTACTTTACTGGAGTCCTTTCCTGAGAAAGCGCCTCCACCGTGTGCACCTCTGCCGCCATAAGTATCTACAATAATTTTTCTTCCGGTAAGGCCTGCATCACCATGTGGACCGCCAATCACGAAATTACCAGTAGGGTTGATATGGAAAATAGTGTCCTGTAGCATTTCAGCAGGGATCACTTTCTTTACAACATGCTTGATAACATCTTCGCGGATGCGAGCGAGCATTTTATCCTGAGCGGCTGCCTTGGCCTGCTTACTGTCATTTTCAGGGAGGACAAACTCATCATGTTGGGTAGAGACTACTACAGTATGTACTCTGATAGGCGTTTTTTCATCTGAATATTCAATGGTCACCTGTGCTTTAGCATCTGGCCTGAGGTAAGGGATGAGTTCAGGCTCTTCCTTTCTGATACGTGCCAGTTCATGCACTAGACGGTGAGAATATGCCAAAGCCATTGGCATATATTCGGGAGTTTCTCTAGAAGCATAGCCAAACATCATTCCCTGATCACCTGCACCTTGTTCTTTATCGTCTCCTTCGTCAACACCCTGCGCGATGTCAGGCGACTGACTGTGTAAAGTCACCATCACACCACAGGAGTTTGACTCAAACATATAATTATCTTTGTTGTAACCAATCTTACGAATAGTCTCCCTTACCACATCGGGAATCTCTACATATGCGTTTGTAGTGACTTCTCCCCCTACTACTACCAAACCTGTAGTTACGAAAGTTTCACAAGCTACCCGGGAGTTAGGATCCTGGGATAACATAGCATCTAGAATAGCATCTGATATTTGGTCCGCAACTTTATCCGGGTGACCTTCAGAAACTGATTCTGAAGTAAATAGATAAGACATAAAAAAAATTTTATTTATTAATGTACAACTTTTGCAAATTTATTCATTTCCCTTTAATCTAAAACTTTATAGCCTACTAATATGGTTTATGCATGCATTAAAAAGACAGCAGGGACTTTATGTAAATCAGGCTTATTTCTTTTCCATGCCTGAATATTCATCGTTTTTATATATTCACTAGCACTAGTAACCCCTTTTGCTATGCAAAGTTTGGTGGAGTTTTTACAATTTTTGAGGATAGCTTCCAGCAGTTGATTATTACGGTAGGGCGTTTCCATAAACATTTGTGTCTGATGTCGCTCCTGTGCTTGTTTTTCAAGTTGTTTAAGTACTTTTGCCCGCTCCCCTCTATCTATTGGCAGATATCCATGAAATACAAATGACTGACCATTAAAGCCTGAAGCCATGAGTGCCAGCAGGAATGAGGAAGGGCCAACCAGAGGTACCACTTCAATATTCTGTTCATGGGCATAATTAACAGCTATTGCTCCCGGGTCAGCTACTCCCGGACAACCTGACTCAGACATAATACCTATGTCATTTCCTTGCATAACAGGCAAAAATAATTTGCTTAGCCCCTCTTCAGGTGTTCTTTTATTCAATACCTCGAAATGAAGGTCCTGTATAGGCTTTGCGATGTCCAAAGCGCTCAAAAACCTGCGAGCTGTCCGCACGTTTTCTACTAAGAAATATTTTAGTTTATTGGCAGTGGCTTTTACTGAAGGTGGTAATGTCTGCTCAATTGTGTCATCAGCAATGACAGTAGGGAGTAAATAAACCTTTCCCACCTTTTGGTGAGATGCCGTCATATTATTGTTATCCATTATATATGCAAGCTAATTTTAAGCAAATGGGAAAGCTTTTGATCATCTTCGGCCTAATTATCGTAGTGATAGGCGTTGTAGTTTATTTTTCTGATCGTTTTCCATCTATCGGAAAACTTCCGGGAGATATTGTTATCAAACGAGACAACTTTACTTTTTACTTTCCTTTGGCTACGAGTATTATACTGAGTGTAATTATATCCCTGATCTTCTATCTGATTAAAAAGTTTGGCTAAGAGTCTAAAAATTTACTTACTTCCTGAAAAAGCTTTTCAGTTTGCTCAGCGTGCACCCAGTGACCGGCATTCTCAACAGTAACTACTTTGGAAGAAGGAAAAATATCTTTAATCAGTTTTTCATCCTCTTGTGTGATGTAGTTACTTTTAGCTCCCCTGACAAATAGAGTAGGCTTCTCAACTTTATATTTACTTTCATCCAAGCCTTCGCCTATTCGCTCAATATTATGCTTAATGACCGGCAGGTTGAGTTTCCAGGCAAACCCTTTATTATCATCGCTTCTTTTAAGATTCTTGAGTAGAAACTGGCGCACTCCAAAGTCAGCGATATAAGGCTTCATTTGCTCTTCAGCTTCTTTTCTACTGCTTATTTCATCTATTTTTACCGCGCTCAATGCTTCCAGTATTTGCTGATGATGTACAGGATAAGCCCGGGGAGCAATATCTACTACGACCAGCTTTTCAAATAATTCTGGATACTGAGCAGCAAAAAACATGGCCACTTTCCCTCCCATAGAGTGTCCCAGCACTATTACTTCTTCAAGCTTATGTTTTTTTATGAATGCATATAGATCTTCTGCCATTACTTCATAATTAAACTCATCGCTATGAGGAGAGGCTCCATGGTTTCTTTGATCTATCAAAAAAACCTGATATTGCTCTGCAAGTTGCTTTCCAAAAGTTTGAAGGTTATCTGAAGTGCCAAAAATCCCGTGCAAAATGATCAGGGGCTGTCCTTCGCCCATGCTCCGGTAATTCAATTCCATAGCTGTAAAAAAATTAAATCTGTACTGTACATACCTAAATAAGGAAGATACCTATCAGCTTAACATATCATTGTCGGTTGACAGAGGTATCCACACTATTTTTTTGTTGTGCGGAGGTCAGCTTTTTAAAAACCCTGATCCTCTTAATTCGCTTATTATCTACAGCTACTACTGTAAATACATAATTATCATAATAAATTTTTTCTCCTGCCCGGGGTAGCTTAGAATGGATTTCTAATATCAAGCCTCCCAAAGACTCACTTTCACCTTTCACGCTATCAAACAGCACGCTATCTTCATCTACTATCTTGCAGAAATCGTTCAGCGAAGTGCGCCCCTCAAAGACATAGGTATTGTCATCCAGTTTGTTATAATGTACATCATTATCGTCAAACTCATCATTAATTTCTCCAACGATCTCCTCAATAATATCCTCGAGCGTAATCAGACCGGAAGTCCCCCCGTACTCATCCACTACAATTGCCATATGCACCCGCTTATCCTGAAACTCTTTGAGGAGCATGTCAATTTTCTTGCTTTCGGGAACAAAAAAGCCTTTGTGTAACAGCTTTTGCCACTCAAAACTTTCTTCGTGATCCAGGTAGGGGAGGAGGTCTTTGACGTAAAGCACACCTTCAATATTATCAATAGTTTCCCGGTAAATAGGGATGCGGGAATAACCGCATTTATTGATCTTATCCATAAGATCGTGAAAATCCATCTCAATATCTATGGCTGTGATATCCAGGCGAGAACGCATGACCTGCTTCACGGAGAGGGTCCCGAAATTGACAATACCTTTTAGTATGCCTTTTTCCTCTGCTGTGGTCATTTCGTTGCTAGTCGTTATCTCTAATGCGTGGTTCAGCTCATCTACCGATACATTATACCCTTTCTTCTCAAGTCGCTTTTCTACTATACTGCTCAATGACATAAGCAGCGTAGCAAACGGCCTGAAAAGAGTGCTGGCAAAATCAAGTACCGCAGCAGTTCTCTTTGCAAAGACCAAAGAATGATGTATGGCATATTGTTTTGGAAGAATTTCTCCAAAAAAGAGGATAGCTACCGTGATAATTGCTGTTAAAGCTACTACCACCAGCCCTTCAGTAGTTTTACCAAAATACTGCCAGGTAGCGTAGGTAGAAAGCGTTACAATAGCTACGTTGACCAGATTATTGAGTATCAGAATAGTAGCCAGGAGATGCTTTGGCTTATCCAGTAAGCTTACAATATGCTGATCACCCCCTTTATTGCTATTTCTACACTCACTTACTTCATCCGCTGTAAGTGAAAAAAAAGCTACCTCAGACCCGGATATCATCGCTGAGCAAAACAACAACAAAATGATAATGATAGCTACAACGGTATAGAACAAACCAAAAGAAGAAAATACGTCCGTCAGAATGAATAAGAAATGTTCCGGGTACGGATCGTCTAAAGATACTTCCAAAGTGATATTTTTTGATTAAACACTAAAAAGGCAGATCATCAGTATCTTGCTCATTATGCTGAGGCATTGCTTCCTCTCTCTTCTGCGTTGGGGCAGAAGGCTGCGAAGGCATTCCTCCTTGCGAATAGCTATTACTGTCAGCAGTATCAGTATCTTCATTTCTACCGCCCACAAAGGTCATATTGGTAGCTCTGATTCGCTT
The DNA here is from genome assembly GCF_029504655.1 of Catalinimonas alkaloidigena. Lineage (NCBI taxonomy): Bacteria > Pseudomonadati > Bacteroidota > Cytophagia > Cytophagales > Catalimonadaceae > Catalinimonas > Catalinimonas alkaloidigena. The sequence continues at coordinate 7,353,111 of NZ_JAQFIL010000001.1, read as the reverse complement.
ATCGTAACGGGTTACGCCTTCTTTATCCTGATAGGTATTTGTTCTGATCTTTCCTTCTATATAAACTGTATTCCCCTTTGAAAGATATTTTTCGCAAAGTTCAGCAAGCCTATCCCAAAGTTCTACTTTATGCCATTCTGTTTGCTCCATCCGTTGTCCGTTCTTCGTATATACTTCTGAGGTAGCAATACTAATATTGGCTACAACAGAACCACTTTCCAGATGTCTCACTTCAGGGTCTGCCCCCAGATTACCTAATAGGATTACTTTATTTACTCCAGCCATTCAGTCAGTTATTTTAAAAAGTATGTTTACTACAATTTAACTAAAATATTACTTCACTCAAATACTTATCAATTAAAATAGGCTTAGGCAAGCCCTTTACCTCTTCAATACTGTATACACTAAGTCCTTTCTCAGTTAACAAAGAATCTGCCAAGCTACCTTTCTCCATATTTAAGGTAAAAAACCGTACTTCTAACTGCTGATGTGTCAGTTGGTGCTTGTACAATGCAGACATTTCTACAGTAGGATTGGTATTTGTCATTACTTCTGTCACCAAAAAATCGTCTATATTTTCTAAACCATCAATTACATGCTTATTTTCTACCAAGTAAAAATCATATAGTCCATGCCATATGTCTTTCCCGCTGCGTTTTTTCATGTACAAAAAATTACCCCGTCGCAAAACTATGTAAGAAAAGTAACGTTTTTTCACTTTTACCTTTTTTATCTTCACCGGCAGTTCATGCTGCCTGTTGTGCTGGTAGGCATAACAAAGCTGATTTACCGGACAAAGTAAACAGGCCGGGCTCTTGGGTGTGCACTGTAAAGCCCCGAACTCCATGATAGCCTGATTATACTCACCTGCTAGCCCTTCCGGTACCAGCGTATTGGCAAGTTGCTGAAATTTTTTCTGCCCTTTGCTTGATAAAATATCTTCTTTTACTCCAAATACCCTTGACAGTACTCTATACACATTGCCATCAACTACTGCTACGGTCTCATTGTAGGCAAAAGAAGCGATAGCAGCCGCTGTATATGCGCCCACTCCTTTAAGTTTTATCAGTTCATTATAAGTCTGAGGGAATTTAGCCTGATAATCGCTTACAATAGTCTGAGCACAGCTATGAAGATTTCTTGCTCTGGAGTAATACCCCAGCCCTTGCCATAAGCGCAAGACTTCCTGTTCCTCTGCTTTGGCCAGATCCAGAACGGTAGGAAAAGCCTCTATGAAACGATAGAAATAAGGCAGCCCTTGTTTGACCCGGGTTTGTTGCAAAATAATTTCAGATAGCCATATGGTGTAAGGGTCTTGAGTATCTCGCCAAGGTAGATCTCGTTTGTGCTGCCGGTACCATCGGATGATTTGTTCAGAAAAATTATGTACTTCCAAGCTTAACAAAATGTTCTTTTACAACTCATAAGTGACAGATTTACAGGCATGTAATCAGATTTTATTTCTTTTATTTTCTAATTTAGGTAGAAGCATTAACTTTACGGCTTGAAAAAATTTTGTTTGTAATTCCATTCATCCATTTAAATCTTTAAGGAACGTGACAAAGGCAGAAGTAGTTCAGCAAATTGCTGACAAAACAGGTATCGATAAGGCAGATGTTTACACTACCGTTGAAGCTTTTTTTAGCGTGGTCAAAAACTCTATGTCCGGTGGTGAAAATATCTACATCAGAGGGTTTGGAAGTTTTGTCAATAAAAAAAGAGCCCGTAAAGTTGGTAGAAATATATCCAAAAATACTGCTATTATCATTGATGAACACTACGTTCCTAGTTTTAAGCCTTCTAAAGTTTTCCAGGAAAAGGTAAAAAACAGCAAAAAGCTTAAAGAAATAGAAGCAAATTAAACTTTCACTCTTTTCTTATCGTTCTCCAAGCGTAATTTCCGATTTGATTTAAGGACATGTTAAAAAAGCAGGTAATACTGAGTATCGTGGCTATTGCCGCAGTATTACTTTTATTTCTGCTACCTAAGGTGGTGGTTGATAATGAAAGTGAGAACATGAATAATGCTTCCGCAGACACGGAAGCAAAAGATGGTGAAGTAGGTTCCGAGCATGTTGATGCCGTTCCTGAGGAAGTGAAAACTGAACTCACCAGGCTAAGAGAAGCTTATAAGGATAGTAAAAATTCAGAAAATTTTACTAATTTTGCGAATTCATTGATAGACGGCTTCGTTGCCGCTAATCAGTATGATAGCGCGGCTTCTTATGCGGAAGAGCTGGCAAGTGTGGAAACCACTCTGGCTTATCTTCGCAAAGCAGCAGATTTATATTATGAGGCTTTCACCTACGCCATGGATGCTGAAAAGACAGCACGCATGGGTGAAAAAGCCCGGTACTTTTATGAAAAGGTAAGGGCGCAGGATCCTTCAGATCTTGACGCAAAGGCCAAAATGGCGATGACTTATGTTTCATCTTCCAGCCCGATGCAGGGAATACAGATGCTTCGTGAAGTACTGGATGAGGATGAGAATAATGAACTGGCCATATATAATCTGGGACTGTTGTCTATGCAATCTCAACAGTATGATAAAGCAATAGACAGGTTTAAGAAGCTTACAACTCTTGATCCGGCTAATCTTCAAGCACAGTTTTTACTGGGCGTAAGTTATTTTGAAGCAAATCAGGAGGAAAAAGCGAAAACACAATTCTTACGTGTAAAAGAGATGGACGATGATCCTTCAGTACAGGCAAGTGTTGATGAATATTTAAACCAATTATAATATAATCTTATAAAGCATGTGTCATTATACACATGCACACTTTAAAATATTTGTTTCATTTAAAATATTATTATTATGCCTTGCGGTAAAAAAAGAAAAAGACATAAGATCGCTACTCACAAACGGAAAAAGCGTCTGAGAAAAAACAGACATAAGAAGAAGTAATAAAATGCTACTAATCAGCCTATCCATGTTTAATAATATTTTTTCACGGATAGGCTGTTTGTACTTATCATTAGCTTTTATGTTTCATCAAATTTGCTACCTATTGCTTGGTAGCTTTTTGTATTTATTTTATAACAATTAAACGAGAATCCGTTGAGTAATGAATTAATCATCAATTCAACTCAGGATGGATGTCGTATAGCCCTTTTAAAAGAGAGAAGCCTGGTGGAATTTCACCACGAGGTTGATGCTAATAAGTTTACTGTTGGTGACATATACCTTGGGTCGGTAAGAAAAGTAGTGCCCGGTTTGAATGCAGCTTTCATTGATGTAGGTTACGAGAAGGACGCATTCCTGCATTACCTTGATTTAGGACCCCAGATAAAGACATTAAATAAGTTCACCAAGAACACATTTAACAATAAATATAATACGCATCTGTTAGGCAAAATCAAGAATGAGCCTGACATTAACAAACTAGGTAAAATCAATCAGGTTCTTAACAAGAATCAGGCAGTGCTTGTACAAATTGTAAAAGAACCTATCTCAACCAAGGGCCCGCGACTATCCTGCGAGTTGTCTATCGCCGGAAGATATCTTATCCTCGTGCCATTTTCTAGTGTGGTCAATATCTCAAAAAAGATCACCAATAAAAATGAAAGAAAAAGGCTCATGCGACTGATATCTTCTATCAAACCTGAAGGCTTTGGCATCATTATCAGAACTGTAGCTGAAGGTAAAGAAGTAGCCGAGCTAGACAGAGACCTCCGCAATTTGGTCAATGTTTGGGCAGAAGGCGTTAAAAAGTTAAAAAAGGCTAAGCCTCGTGACAAGATCATCGGTGAGATGAGTCGCGCCTCTTCTTTGCTCAGAGACATGCTTAATGAATCCTTTGACAGCATTGTCACTGATGATCAGGAAATTTATGAGGAGGTAAAGACGTATATCAAAACAATTGCTCCTGCTAAGGAAAAGATTGTTAAACACTACAATGGCAAAACCAAGCTTTTTGAAAATTTTGGTATTGAGAAGCAGCTTAAGTCATTGTTTGGTCAGTCAGTCAGTATTCCTGGTGGAGGCTACCTGATCATTGAACATACCGAAGCACTTCATGTAATTGATGTCAATAGTGGCAATAAATCTAATTCTGAAAAAGACCAGGAAACCACTGCGCTCAATGTCAATTTACAAGCTGTTTCGGAGATAGCCAGGCAGCTTAGGCTACGTGATATGGGTGGTATTATCGTCATTGACTTTATTGACATGCGCAAGCAGGAAAATAAGAAGGCAGTGTTCGATAAGATGAAAGAAGAGATGAAGGTAGACCGTGCCAAGAACACCGTGCTGCCGTTGACAAAATTTGGACTGATGCAGATTACCCGACAAAGGGTAAGACCTGAACTCAATATCATTACCAAAGAAATCTGTCCAACTTGTGGGGGTACAGGAAAAGTAGCGCCTACGCTTCTGGTATCCGACCAAATTGAAAAAAACCTGGAGTATATCTTGGTTAAGCAAAATGAACCACAGTTAACGATTGCTCTTCACCCTTTCCTGCATGCCTACTTTACCAGAGGTATCATTTCCCGCAGGGTAAAATGGTTTTTTAAATACAAACGATGGGTCCGGCTTGAGGTAGATTCTTCATTAGGGCTGGTAGACTATCATTTTCATAACAAAGCAGGAGAGCAAATAGAGCTTTCTTGATTCTAAAATCTGAGTAGCTATAGGGTGCCCGGCAAATGTATTTTGTCGGGCTTTTTTTGGCCCCTTACCCTCTGGGTTTCAAAATACGAAACACATTATTGATCAACACGACCAATAAGGTAACCCCCAAAGCCAGTACGTACTGATGCAGTGCCACACAAATACCTATGCCTGATGAAAATAGTATGGTAGCTGATGTGGTCAGAAAAGATACATCCTTCTCATCACGGCTTTTCAAGATCGTACCCGCTCCGATAAAACTGATTCCAATAATAATGGCCTGAATAATGCGGATAGGGTCAACATCCAGCACCTCGTTAAATTCCGGTCTATACTGAACAATAGAGACCCCGGCAAGACCTGACCTACCAGCAAAGATGACGCTCCTCCCACTATCATGTGTGTTCTGAAGCCAGCAGGCTTGTTACGTACTTCTCTTTCGTAACCGATAGCTCCAGCCAGCAGACATGCAATAAATACATCCAAAAGTATCCATAATTGTCGAGTTACGTCCTGAAAAAATTCCATACCTGTAGAAAGTAAGTATTAAAAAAATGTTTGTTCTTCAGTGTAGTTTTCTTAGCTCTCAAAAATAATACTGAGCACAAAGCTGAAGATTTCGTTTATACTAATTTATCAATATCTCTAATCAATATTTTTCTACGGTCAAAATTGATAAGATTTTTTTCTTTGAGTTCGTTTAATATAGTAGTCACGGTCTGTCTTGAAGTACCGGTCAGGCTGGCAATATCCTGATGTTTAAGATGGCTTTTGATCATAGTCTCAAAGCCTACTTTTTTACCTTTTTCCCTTGCCAGATCTTTTAAAAACTCAATAATTCGGGTGCGAGCATCTTTAGAAATTAATAGCTCTATACGTCTCTCCAACTTTCTCATTCTCAACCCAATGATCTTGAATATAGTAAAACTAAGCTCCTGATCATCTGCCATCAGGTTTTTCATATCCTTGATGGTGAGTGGACAAATAATGGTATTGGGATCAAGTACCTGCGCAAAATCATTTCTTTTAATTTCTTCAGTAAGCGCCAGTTCTCCAAAGACCTCTCCGGCACTAAGTATAGTCTTGACAATTTCTTTACCGTCATCGGCATAAGTGCTGATCTTTACTCTGCCTTGCTTGATCAGATACACATTATCGGATGGGTCATCAATGAAATAGACAAAATCTCCCTTATTAAATCCCTTTTCTTTCTGAGCAAGTTCATACTCCATCTTCCTCACTTTAGGCATACAAAAAAAATTGGAGAAATTTTTATCCTCAAAGTACCAGATTCCTTGTGTATCCATGGAGAAATTCGTTAAGTAAAAATAAATTTGTCTGCGGGATATACTGAAGATTGATTTTAACTTACAAACTCATATAATATCCTTAGTGTTACTTCAGCATTTTTGTTCGTAAGCAAATGAATTCTTTAATAGAAGGCAAAAAATCTTTTGGCGAGGCTATCACCCTGTTGCAGCAAGGTGATGACCTTACCGCTAACACTCACTGGAAGCATGAGGGATATCATATAGATGCTTTTTTTTCTAGAGAAAGATATGCTTCTTTTTATGAAGGAGTCCATAGTCTATTTCAAAAATTTTTAAGAAATATTGGAATTCAAATTCATGATAAAGCTCCTTTATCTGATTATCACCTTTACATTAAGAACAAGTACGATTTACATTTAGCGGTGGTTGATCAGGCCAAACTGCTTCAGATAGAGGAGTTCCCTGTCAGTATTCAGCGATTAGAAGAACGTATATCCGAACTTTGTGGCATCCCCGTGCAGGCACTTAACCCATACAATGGAGATAAGGTATTTCATTTCAGGATTATCCGCCCACAAAGCAAGGATAATAACCCCTTACACCGAGATGTATGGCTTGAAGAATATAAGGATTGTATTAACATTTATGTTCCTATCTGTGGAAGCAACCATTTTTCCTCACTCAGCCTGGTGCCGGGAAGCCATTACTGGAGCGAAGCGATGGTAGAGAAAACCATAGGAGGAGCTAAAGTAAACGGCATTCAGTTCAATGTGCCTGCTGTAACGGATAGCAAAATTCCTCTGAATATAATAAGACCAAACCCCGGCTTGAATCAGGTACTTATTTTTTCTCCTTATCTGCTGCACGGAGGAGCTACTAACCTCAATGTAAATAAAACTCGTATTTCACTAGAAATGCGCTTTTGGCGTAAAAACCCTAATATCGTATAAACATATATAGTTTTCGGAGCCACCGAAGTCTTATGTTCAAACTGTTCAGTAACTTAAGAAGTTTGTAGCCTCCTCTGATGCCATATATTTCGTTTAACAGTCCAAAGAACAAAGTCGCTTCCTTACGATTGTCTGAAAATACAGCCTGCCTGATTTCAAATTTTACTCGTTTTGCCAATGCTTCTCTGTCATCAGGCGTTCTATTCAAGTTTTTTGCTTTTTGACACACCTGAAAAGTAGAATACAGTTGCCGGTCTCCTATTTTGTACCAGCCAGTTGACATAGATTTGTTGATCTTTCGGACCAGCGTGGTACATTCGTCCAGGTAATCATATTTGTATTTTCTGGCTGACCGCACCCAAAAGTCAAAATCTTCATAGGCGAGCGCTTCATCATAGCCATTCAGATAATGCAACACCTCATTTTTGTACATCATCGTAGGTGAGGATATGAAATAGCGAGCTATTACTTCTTTATAAATATCACCAGTAGGCACAGGCCGAATGTGCTTGTATCTCTCACCAAAATGGCACTTTAAAAGATTACCTTCCGCATCAATATACTGTGACTCTGTAAACACCACACCATAGGCTTCTGGGAGCTGTTCAAAATAGTTGACCTGAGAGCTTATACGTTTTGGTAAGATGATATCGTCCGTGGCCAGATCAACTACATATTTCCCTTTAGCCATACGCCAGGCACGATTAAAGGCGGCACAATTGCCAATATTTCTTTCTATAAAAAGCGTCTTGCAGGGATAGGGGCAAGGGTTTGCAGCCAGGAAACTCCGAATTCTTCCTACACTTTTGTCGGTGCTCCCATCGTCTACAATAAGCACCTCTATATTTTTATAGTCCTGCTGCCAGACAGAAGCTAAGGTTGCCGTCACATAATCCTGATGGTTATAGCACAGGCATATGATGGAGACAATAGGCTGGCTCATAACTGAAGTTGATAAGTATTTTTGTATGAAGCTATTCCTCCCAAGTGCTGCTTGAATAGCTGTAGGCTAGTGCTTTGCGAAGTTCCCAAATCTAACAGACGGAGTCCATTTTGCTGACAATATTGATAAATGCCTTCTACTAAGAATACCACCGGGCTCCAGGATTTAAACGCTGCCTTAGCATCGTGATAGAAATCGTACAATATTCTTTCATTTACTACTACTGATAAGGAGGCAGCGATACATTCATCTCCATGATAAACGGCAAAGATACGGTAAGCTTCAGGCAACTGCTGCACGCTTTTCAAAGCATCAGCATATGACATAGAGAGGTGCCACCCTTTCTCTTGTCTGCATTCCTGCAAAAAACGATAGTAATAAGAGAGGGATGAAAGTGGTTCTTCCTTAAATCTAAATCCTGCTTTACGGGCTTTCCTCAGTCGTTTTCTTTCCATTTTGTGCATTTTCTGCTCCAAAGCAAGCGGGTCCACTGCTATATGGTGATTCGTTAGAGACGACTCTTCCTTAAAATTATTTTGTATCAATATCTCCTGCAAATCAAGGTTGGAACCAGCTCTGTATGCATTTATACAATCTTTGATTGAGACTTGCTTAACTTTTGCAGCTGATAACTCTGCTTTAATATAGTGTATAAATTCAGTCAAATTCTCTTTGCGCAATTCACCACGATACTCCAATGAACCAAAAGGACTTTCGGGTAAGCTAATAGCTTCTTTCTCTCCGCTCCTGCTTTCTTTTATAAAAAAATGGATTCTGGCTATTGCTATATTTTTTTTTAGGGCATAGAACGTAAAAAGAAAAGCAAAGCGACTTGCTTTTAATTGAAGATAAGCGCTACTATTATAAAGATAGTTCTCTGCCTGTAAAGGATATTGATCTGAATTTTTTTTGGAAACGAACCGAAGATTTTCCATACCTTCTCAAAAATATAAATACCAAATTAAACTTTAACCTGCCGGAAGTTATTTCGTTACATAGTGAACATTTCGTAATGATAGCAGAGGTATGAATATTTTTTTTAGAATACTGTTGATATTGTCGTTCGTAGGCAGCCAAGCTGTGGCTCAGACAAGCATCACAGAAAATAAAGAGATCCTGGCTTCTATCAAAAATAGCCTGGATTACATATACAATACTGAAGTAGAAGCAGCAACTCAGTTAAATGAAGAGATAGGCCGGGAGCTACCCAACCACCCTGCCTATTTTATGCTTAAGGCACTGACCATCAGGGCGGCCAATATTCCTGTTAACCTTAACAGTCCTGAATTTCAGGAAATGAAAGGCCAGTTGGAAAAAGTTCTTTCGCTTTCTGAAGAAATTCTGGAAGAAGATGAAATGCATCCTGAGGCTAATTTTTTTGCTATGGCATCTATTGGATTATTGGCTATGTATGAGAATGATCAGGGTAACCATTTGAAAGCGGTAGGCATGGCTCAGGATGCTTACACTTACCTCAAGAATGGCTTTGAGCTTAAGAAAGAGTATCCGGAATTTTATTTTTCCAGTGGACTTTATAATTACTACCGGATCAAATACCCAGAAATGCACCCTATCTACAAGCCCTTTATGCTTTTCTTTCGGGATGGGGACAAAGAACTTGGCTTAGAGCAATTGAAAAAAGCTTATCGTGAATCTGTTTTCATGAGTCCGGAGTCGGCTGAGTACCTTACACATATTTACTTAAGATATGAGCAGAAGCCTGAACAGGCACTGCGCTATGCTCGTATTCTAGTCAGGAAGTACCCGGATAATTTGTTTTTTGTAACCAACTTTCTGGATGCAGCCCTTGCTTCCGAGCAATTTAGTAATCTTAACCTCCACGTACAGCAGTTACTGGCCAGTGATCGTGACTTCTACAAAATGACCGGCAAGCTCTTTGACGCTATGCTGTTAGAAAAGCGTGACCAGCGATGGGGTGCCGCAGAAAAAAGTTACATACAAAGTCTTGAGTATGCACAGGATTTGGATAGCGATGAAGCGGAGAATTACAGAAGCTACGCCTATGCCGGACTTGCACGCATTGCCCATGAAGAAAAAAAATACGAAGCTGCCCGCTCCTTTTATAAAAAGGCTTTAGCCTCTGCACAGTATTACCCTGTGGAAAAAGAAGCTAAAGCCTATCTTGAATAAATTAGTTTTTTGCCAAAGTGGAGTCATCTACCGTTTTGCCTGCTGCAAAGCGCTCTTTGCCCTCGTCCAAAAACTCTATAAAGTTCTGTATGCTCAGATCGTAAGCTTTGGGCTCTTTGAGCAGCTCTCCGTCATTGTTCAGCAGTACATAATAGGGTTGAGCATTATTATTAAAACGGGTAATCTGAAAATCAGCATTCTGTTTTCCAATTGTTTTTTTCACCTTATCATCATATTCCGAGGTATACCATTCTGACTCAGGAAGCTCAGTTTTTTCGTCCACATAAAGCGCCACCACTACATAATCTTCTTTTAGCCTTCTGAGGACTTCGGGGTCAGACCAGACACGAGCTTCCATTTCCCGGCAATTAACACAGCCATGCCCCGTAAAATCAATGAACAAGGGCTTGTTTTGAGCTTCAGCACAAGCCAGTGCCTGCTCATAATCAAAATAGCCTTTGATACCGTGAGGAAAATGCAGCATATCTGCATATTTCGGGGCTTCACATTGCTCATTAGTATTCTCCGCCAATACTGCTCCTGATGAAGTTTCAAGCTGCTGACCAGTCAGGTAAGGCATGTTAAAATCATGCGTATGCATAGGAGGCAGATAACCCGCTAAAGCTTTCAATGGTGCACCAAACATACCGGGGATCAGATACACAACAAAAGAAAAAGTAGCAATAGCCAACATCAAGCGTGAAACACTGATAAATTCCAGCGGGCTGTCATGCGGAAGCCTGAGCTTACCCAGCAGATAAAATCCCATCAGCGTAAAGATCACAATCCACAGTGCCAAATAGATTTCCCGGTCCAGTATATTCCAATGGTATACCTGATCGGCGATACTCAGGAATTTAAGCGCTAATGCTAATTCTAAAAATCCAAGCACCACTTTAACAGAGTTTAACCAACCTCCTGATTTGGGTAAGCTGCTGAGCCATTGAGGAAAGGCGGCAAAAAGCGCAAATGGAATAGCAAAGGCCAGTGAAAAGCCCAGCATACCCAATACCGGTTTTACAAACTCGCCTCCGGCGGATTCTACCAGTATACTTCCTACTATAGGGCCGGTACAGGAGAAAGAGACCAACACTAAAGTAAAAGCCATAAAGAAGATACCATAGTAGCCTCCTTTATCTGCCTGGCGGTCTACATTGTTGACAAACGAACTGGGTAGAGTAATCTCAAACAGGCCGAAAAATGACAGCGCAAAGATGACAAACACCGCAAAGAAAAACAGGTTAGGGAGCCAATGTGTGCTCAGCCAGTTGGCAAAAGTAGGTCCAAAGGCAACAGATACGATAGTACCTATCAGGGTATAAATAATAATGATAGACAAGCCATAAATGACCGCTTTGCTGATCGCTTTTCCTTTATTGCCTCCACCTGTAAAAAATGAGACTGTCATTGGAATCATAGGGAACACACAGGGAGTTAGCAGAGCCGCTAAGCCAGCTAAAAAAGCAACAAAGAAAAAAGTAAGTAAAGTATAGGGCGTGTTTGACTCTCTTGTATTTGAATCTGCAGTGGGTACAGGCTGTGCTATTTCCTGATCGGCTTCTGCATCTTCTAGGCGCTCAGGTTGATCTTCCTGACTTAGCTGACCGGAGTTTTCTGCTTTTGCACTATCCTTTTTTTCACTTTCTGTTACAGCCGCTGAGTTTTCCTCTTCATCCATTTTCTCTGAAGGCTCCGCCTTTACATCAGAGGAAGTTTCTGCCTTGGCACCCTTTGAAGAAGGAGTACTAGAAGCTTCTGCTTCACTTTTTACTTGGATTGCTACACCAAATTCATCATCAAAAGGAATACACTGCCCCGTAACATCGCTACATACCTGGTAGGCATAGTCTCCATTAATTTGCGCTAAACCTGAGCCGGTAACTTTTATGGTTTGACGAAACTCTGCTTTCTTAGTGAAATAAGTATAATCTCCTTCAAAAATTTCATCGTATTTTTCCTTGGCACCAATAGGTCTGGTTTTACCTACCAATTCGTAAGCCTCCCTAGGCTCAAAATTAATTTCGGTAACCATAGGTCCGAGATCAGGATCAAAATCATTAGAATAGAGATACCAATCCTCCTGAATATCTACTGAAAAAATAACGTCTACTTCTTCACCTACCGCTACCTGTGGCTGAGAAAGCTTTACCGACCATGTAGCTGGCTTCAACACCTGTGCATGGGTGGCTGAAGCTATAGATACTAATGCAAAAAAGGAGAAGAAAAAAAGTTTAAATAGTCGCATATGTCAAATGTAATTCTTTATTCAAGTCTGTAAGAGATGGCAAATCGCAAAATGAATTTATCCTTCTCTGACCTTCAAAAAACGAACTAATGCTAAATAAAGTTGCTATAAAAGCACTTTAGCTTATCTATGCGACAAAAATAACAAAGATGTGATGTAGAGAAGAATGGATGTCTTATCTTCTTGATCAGGCAAATACTTCTTCTGGCTCTTCTACTTTTCTGCGATGGCGGGGACCATTATCATCAGGTAAGGTAACGCCGGGAGGAAGGTCAAGATCAGGAGTAGGGGAAATAGAAACTCCTCCGTCATCGTCATCATCATCGTCGTCTCTGAAACGGAAGTTACGTTTCTTCATGAGTACAACCATGAAATAAACCATGATCACGTAAGCTGCTCCCATTAGTACCATGTCAATCATACTACTCTCCTCTTCTCAGTGAAGTTTGTAAATTAAATGTATAAAAAAAACACCTAAAATGCTTATTAGTTTGAAAAAATGTGATTTTCACCCTATTTAGCTTATAAGCAATTGAAAAATTGCTCCTCACAATTAAACCTTATCTTATAAGATAAGATTATTTTCAGAATTTGTAAAGGATCTTTTAGCAAATCTTATGCATATTAATATACGTAGGCAAGCCTCTTATAGTTGATAATCAGTATAAGTGCCGAGGCGGCGGTAAATAAAGCCATAATAGCATAAGCATATATGATATTGGCTTCCTGTCCGAAGTATTGAATTGAAAAAATAGCTAAGAAGAAAACTCTCATCATCACATTGATGATACTAAATATACTGTTGACCCTTCCAATTACTGTATTAGGCACATACTTAAACAAATAGCTTAAACGCAATACTCGCGCTCCTGCATTGGCAAAACCAATCATAAACCCGACCAGAAGAAAGATAAGTACTGAATGCGTTACCGCACTTAAAGCTAAAGAAAGCGTAGCTAACCCTAACAGAAAAACTACCGCTTTAATTTTACTATAAGTCCTAAACAAGTTGCCCACAAAGAGACCGGCTCCTAATGCTCCAATGGCATACAAAACCTCCATAGCTCCAAAGACACCTCCTCCTTCGTGTAGATGGTTGGTAATGTACATCGGCATAAGGGCGTGTAGTTTGACCAGCATCACTACAAAAATACTGTGAGAGCATATTCCAAAAAGCATAATCATCGGATGTTCCTTAAGGTAGGCAAAGCCTGTCTTAAGCCTTTTCATCAGCTGGCCGGTTTCTATCACTCTTTGCTCAAGCGGAGCGTAGCGGATCAAAGCAATGAGAACAATAGCAATCAAATAAGTTAACCCATCCAGTAAAAATATCTCCTGCAAGGCCCAGGCTTCTATCTGAAGGTTAATCTCCACAGGCTGCTCAAAGAGCATCCATTGGGCCTGCCAATCTAAGCCCTCCAATAGCAGCGCTGCCATTGCCCCGGCCATCACATTGGTAGACTGGCCGACAATTTCTATGTAAGAAGTCACTTTGGTATAGTCTTCTACTGGCGTGATCTCCTGAGCAAAAGCATACAGATTGGGATAATGCAAGTAGAAGCCAAACATAGTGACCGCAAAGACTGAAACGATCAGCGGTATCGACAAATCACCCAGATAAATTCCGTAACATGCAATCATTAAAACGATACTACCCTCTACCGCATTATTGAGAAGAAAAACATGTTTTCTGTTGAAGCGATCAACTACTGTTCCCGCCCATAAACCCCAAAAAACTGTGGCAAAGGTAACCAGGCTGTAGATCAGGTTAAACTGAGAGGAAATATCCCGTTGGGCAAAATACCAGGGAATGGATAGTAATGTAATGCCCTGGGCAAAGCCTGAAACTCCATTGGCGGTAAATAATATGGCCAGAGCACGTTTGTTGTTGATGGTTTTTTTAAGTACAGAATGAGTCATAAATTACCGTATAAACCTGAGGGGAGAGGCTGGAGTTTAAACTTTGTACGGAAAAATTATGAGGAAGGTAACTATGGAAATAACAAATTTAAGACAACAGGCAAAAGCAAAGGCAGCCAAGTATTGTGCTTATCAGGAGCGTACCCAGCAGCAAGTGAGAGACAAGCTTTATCAGTACGGTTTGTATAGTGATGCTGTGGAGGAGGTACTGGCTGAATTAATTACTGATGGCTTCATCAATGAGGAGCGCTATGCACAGGCTTTCAGTAGAGGAAAGTTTGGTCAGAACAAGTGGGGGCGCGTCAAGATTGAGATGATGCTTCGCCAGAAAGGGCTCTCTAATTATTGTATACAAAGTGGGCTGAAAGAAATTGCAGAAGAAGATTACCGACAGCAACTTCGAGAACTACTAAATAAAAAATGGGCTTCTCTGGATGGTGAAGATGACTACACCCGAAAAAACAAGACTGTCCGCTATCTGATGGGTAAAGGCTATGAGCCTGATCTGATCTGGAGTTATTTTAAGGACTAAATTTATCTTTTCAGCCCTACCAATTCCTCACCTTCCAGCACTGCTACTGCATCATATTGATCTATTTGCAGAGAAAAAGCAATGTCTTTTTCAATGTTAAGGTTCTTCAGCCTTTGCACATGCGAAGAGTTTTGTAAGAACCCCAGCATATCATGTTTAGCTGCATGATAGAGTGTAATTGCAACCAAAGTGCTATCACAGGCACGACTAAACTTGGCGGTAAGCTGTTCTGCCAGCGCTCCGGCAAATAGCGTATCTTCCAGATTCACATGACCTTTCCAGCCGGCACAGACGATAAGTATGTCATGCTCCTGCTGGTTTAAAAATTTCGCTACACTTGATAGATTAAGAAAAGCACCTATTAACAAAGTTTTTGCCCCTTTGGAAAGGCTAATAGCCCGGGTTCCATTGGTGGTAGTTACTCCTATCTTCTTACCTTTGATCTCATCACTCATGTACTCAAAAGGAGAGTTGCCGAAGTCAAAGCCTTCTACTTTTTCACCGCCCCGCTCCGCTGCGGTCAGATAGCCTTTTGCCCGCAGTGCTTCACATGCTGCTACTTCTGCTACTGGCATGATACTACTTACGCCATGCGCCATGGCAGTGGTCATACAGGATGTAGCTCTCAATATATCTACTACGACTACTGCTTTCTCTTGTACATCATACAGGTGCATCAGATCAGGGCTGAGACAGACATCTATACGCTTCATGGAAAGTTAATTCTTGGTTTTGAGGGTTCTGGGTGTTAGGGTGATCAATGGTTTTGAAAATAGTAACAGAACTATAATACATTTACAATTATTACACTTCAAAACATAACACCTAGAACTACTAAATAAATGGTGGCTTGACAAGCTGGGCTTTCAATCGGCGGTTTCTTACTCCGATGAATACTTCAGTATCAGTTTTGGAAAACTCTTTATTCACATAGCCCATCCCGATACCACGTTTTAATACGGGTGACTGAGTTCCGGAGGTAACCCTTCCTATCACTTCATCATTTGCATTAAAAACCTCATAATCTTTACGGGGAATACCTTTATCTACCATCAACAGCCCTACCAGCTTTTGCTTTCCTCCACTTTCTTTCTGCTTCTGTAAGTGTTCAGAATTGGTAAATACTTTGTTAAACTTGGTAACCCAACCCAAGCCGGCTTCGATAGGACAGGTTGTATCATCAATGTCGTTGCCATAAAGACAGTAGCCCATCTCCAGACGAAGGGTGTCACGGGCTGCCAGACCGATAGCTTTTATACCTTCTTCGGCACCTGCTTCAAATAGCGCATCCCAGAGGGCTTCAGCATTTTCGTTATCTACATACAGTTCCACTCCTCCGGCACCAGTATAGCCTGTAGCGGAAATAATTACATCTTTTACGTTTCCTACTGTACCTTTCTGGAAAGTATAAAACTTCATGTTGTCCACATCTGCATCACTCAGCTTTTTGATCACGGTCATAGCTTTGGGCCCCTGCACCGCAAAGAGTGACATATTATCGGAAGCATTTTCCATGGCAACACCTTCGGTATTGTACTTACTTACCCAGTTCCAGTCTTTTTCAATATTAGCCGCATTGACCACCAGCATGTATTCTTCATCACTGATGCGGTAGACGATCAAATCATCTACAATACCACCAGTTTCGTTGGGCAGATAACCGTACATGGCCTTACCATCATATAACTTGGAAGCGTCATTGCTAGTCACGCGTTGTACCAGATCAAAAGCCTTCGGGCCACGCAAAAAGAACTCACCCATATGCGAGACATCAAATACGCCCACACCTTCTCTCACCGTCATGTGTTCTTCAATATCTGAGGTGTAGCGCAGGGGCATTTCGTATCCGGCGAAAGGCACCATTTTCGCACCTAGTGCCACATGTTTTTCATATAAGGCAGTCCTTTTCATATCTTAAAAAATTTGTGGTTGCTAAATTGACCTGCAAGTTACGAGAAAAATAAACTTTTGCTCAAGCCTGACTGAGGCTTGTCAATGAATGTTTTATGACAGGCGGAAAGACCTGCGGTGCCAGGGTGTAGCGCCATACTCCGCTATAGCTGCACGGTGCTTTTGGGTAGGATAGCCCACATTGGTTTGCCAGCCGTACTGAGGATAGTCATCTGCCAATCGCTGCATCAGCTCATCTCTATAGGTTTTAGCCAAAACAGATGCTGCCGCAATGGAATAAAATTCACTGTCTCCCTTGATAATACACTGATGGGGAATGAAAGGGTAGGGGTTAAAACGATTGCCATCAATAAGCAATAGTTCTGGCTGCGTGTCCAACTGCTCTACTGCCCGGTGCATCGCCAGGAAAGAGGCGTTCAGGATATTCACTTCGTCTATCGTCTGGTTGTCGACCTCCGCAATGGCATAGGCTAAAGCCTGCTCCTTAATTTCTTCTTTGATGGCTATTCTATCTTCCAGCCTAAGCAGTTTTGAGTCTGTCAGCAAAGGGTGTGAAAAGTCCTTCGGTAGAACAACTGCCGCGGCCACTACCGGACCTGCCAGGCATCCACGCCCCACTTCATCGCAACCGGCTTCTATCAAGTCTTCTGTAAAAGATGCTTTTAACATAAGACAGTTACTCCAGTATCGCGCTGATGTCTTCTTTGGTCAGTTTTTTGACAAAGCTTTCTTCCGTAGAGATCAGTTCGGTGGCCAGCCTGAGTTTATTCTGCTGCAGCTTCAGAATTTTCTCTTCTACCGTATTCCGGCTAATGAATTTGTACGTAAACACCTTATTCTCCTGCCCGATGCGGTGCGCCCGGTCAATGGCCTGCTGCTCTATGGCAGGGTTCCACCAGGGGTCCATGATAAACACATAATCTGCTTTGGTCAGGTTAAGGCCAACTCCTCCTGCTCTGAGAGAGATCAGGAAAAGCCGCAGTGAGTCATCATTCTGAAAGCGCTCCACTTGCTCTTTGCGGTTTTTGGTACTGCCGTCAAGGTAGGCAAAAGAGATATTTTTTTTATCTAATTCTTCACGTAGCAACGCAAGGTGCTTCACGAACTGACTGAAAACCAGTATTTTATGCCCTTCGCTTATAGCATTGAGCATCATATGCATGGTATCTTCCAGCTTTCCGGAGCTCTCATTGTATTGCTCATCTACCATTCTGGGATGGTTAGCGATTTGCCTTAGCTTGGTAAGCCCCTGCAACAAAAGCATCTGAGATTTATTGATTCCTTTGCTTTCTATAAGGTTCAAAATCTCATTACGATAAAATGACTTGGCTTCCTCATAGCAGGCTTCCTGCTCCTCTGTCATGGTACAGTATTGTACGTTCTCAACCTTCTCGGGAAGCTCTTTGGCCACCTGCCATTTCTGTCTGCGCAGGATAAAGGGTTTGATGATAGAGTATAGCTTGGCAGTTTTACCCAGGTCTCCTTTTTTCTCAATCGGCTGTACAAATTCATTCTTGAAAAACGACTGCGAGCCTAGTAAGCCCGGATTGATAAATGACATCTGCGACCAGAGGTCCAGCGTACTATTTTCCAGCGGCGTACCGGTAAGGATAAGGCGAAATTTTGAATTAAGCTCCTGAACGGCCTGAGCAATATTAGAATCGGGGTTTTTGATCGCCTGAGACTCATCCAGGATCACATAATTGAAATAGTAGTGTTTCAGGATGTCTACGTCCAGACGCACAATGCCATAGGAGGTAAGTACCAGATCATAATCCTGAAACTGCTCCACATTCTTATCCCGATTGGTTCCGGTATAGATAAACACTTTGAGTCCAGGCGTAAACTTTGCCGCTTCCATTTCCCAATTGTAGATCAGGGAGGTGGGCATTACCAATAAAGAGGTTTGCGCCCCAACACTATCGTTCTGCACTTGCTGCTCTTTCAGTTTTTGCAGTAGCGCCAGGGTTTGTACAGTTTTTCCCAAGCCCATATCATCGGCCAGGCAGCCCCCAAAATTGTAAGCATTGAGAAAGTTCATCCAGTTGTAACCAGCCTTCTGATAAGGGCGAAGGGTTCCACTAAAGTCCTCCGGCAGCGTTTGGTCTTCAATCTTACTAAACTCACGAAGACGATCCAGCTTACGGTCCATGGTTACCTTGGCTAGGCTTCCACTGTGTAAGTCCTGTACCAATGCCAGGTGGTATTTCTTCAGCTGCAGGGTATCTCCCTCATCTGTACTCTTTTCTTCACTGAAGGCGAACAACTCCGAATATTCTGTAAACCACACTTCAGGAATTACAGCAATCTCACCATTGGGCAGCTTTAGCTCCCGCTGCTTACCCAAAATCAGTTCGCGTATCTGCTGAAAAGGGATTTCGTAAGGGCCAAATTTTACCTTGGCATAAATATCGAACCAGTCTATGTTTTCTCTAACTTCAATATCAATGGTAGACTCACCGATGAAGTAAGTCTTATCGGTACCATTCTGCTGATTGAGGACAATCCCTTCTTCTTCTAATGTCTGTTTGTATTCATTGATCCACTCAAAAGCCTTGCTCTTATCCAGCACTGCTTTTGACTTACTAAATTCTATCGCCCTGTTTTGGAAAAACTGTAATACCTCCTGCTCGCGCCTGCAATTTCTCACGATGCGGTGAAAGATATAGTCATTCTTTTGCTTCTCTACTACCACACTTACGCCATCATCCTGCGAAGTTTTGAAGGTGTTATTACCGTATAAAAAAGAGAGTTCAAAGCATATTTTATCCGAGTCCGAAAGGTCAGTCTGTGAAGAGTTCCTGTCAGCTTCTACCAGTTCCGGCTGGCTATGATAAAGCTCATAAAAATTAAGCTGAGGAACCGGCTGAAAGCGCTCTGTCTGTATCTCAAACCCCTTGGCATATACATCAAAAGAAGCCACAAGGGGAGCTACAAACTTGCGATAGTAGGAGTCTTCTACCTTTCGGGGGATCATGATGAACTTCTTGTTGAGGAAAGGCTGAAGCTTATTACCATCTACATCTTTCTCAAAGCTATACAGCTTATTTTCCAATACCATCCAGGCCGGTTGCTTACATATGATGTAGGCATTTTTGTACTGAAAGTCTACCTTTTCTCCATTATGCTTAATGGTAGGGAAGTAATGAGTATTATCCTCATTACGACGAAAGTGAAAAAGTACAGTAGCTTTCTCCTTAAGTACTTCCACTTCCTTGCCTACCGGTTCACCGTCGTTACTCATTTCAAAAAGGCGCTTGCCTTTGAGTAGAGGAAGAAGCTGCGTACGAATTTTCTCCAGGTACTCATCTATTTCCTGACGGATCTGCTGGCTTTTTTCGGTGCTGCCTTCATAAATCTTGTAGAAAAACTCATGCGTCTTGATCTTCTTCTTATGAAACTTGTTGATCACAGCATCCTGTTGCATGACATCCATAAGCCGGATAAGCTCATAGTCTTCTTCCGAGAGCTCAGAGGCAAACTCATGTGCGTTTTTGGATGAGATATTCTGATGCTCAAAAGTAAACGCTCCCTGATCGTCAAGTTGCACCGCAAAGGATTCAAAAAGATAGCCCAGGTACTCGTGGAGAAAAAGTGAATATATGATTCTAAAGGGTCGTTCAGTGGAAACTTTCATATAAAAAAAGTGGCCAAGGTTGATAGCAAACTAATAGTAAAAGTACGCATGCACTTTTACTTAATTTATAAATCTACAAAAAATCTTTGACTTCTGTACGTGCAGCGATACTAGCCGGGCGATATGATGCTAAAAAAGTAATAATTGTGATGCTCACTGCTGTATAAAAAAAATCGGTAAACTGCATTTTTACCGGATAGGCATCTACAATAGCAGTCTGCATGCCCATAGAAACCAAACCGAAAGTTTGCTGTGCCCAACAGACCAGTAAGCCTACTGCCAGACCACTTACTGTGCCTATAAATGCAATTATGGCTCCCTCATAAAGGAATACAGAACGCACTACTTTTTTTCTGGCTCCCATTGCAATGAGCATAGCAACATCTTTTTTCTTGTCAATCGCCAGCATAGACAGTGAAAAGAAAATATTGAAAGAAGCTACTGCCAGGATAAATGAAAATGTAAGATACACAAAGAGCTTTTCTATTTTGATTGCTTTCAGGAGGCTTTCGTGTTGCTGGTCGCTATTGAGTACTTCCAGATGATTTCCCAGTATTTCCTGTAAACTTTCCTGTACCTGGCTGATTTTTATGTCTTCCATGGTTTTGATTTCCAGCGCAGTTCTTTTGCCTGCATAGTCAAAAAGGTTAGCAGCAAAGTCTAGGGGAACAAGGACATAATTAGCATCAAACTGTTTTTCTATCGCAAATACTCCTCCGGGCATTATGTTTCGTCTTTTAAAATAACGTGTCATAGGGTCCGGGTTAAAACCTGCCTCAGTTTCCCGCTTGGGGCTGAATACCTGCAATGCGTAGAATTCATTGGAAGGAGATACAGAAAGGGTATATTGTACCCCTCTGCCCAGTATGGCAAAGCTTTTACCGTCTTTCTTGAGGGCCAGTTCACCATGTACCATGGCCTTATTCAGACGGTTCTGCTCTATGAAGTTATCGCTCACTCCTTTCAGTATTGCAGTCATTGTTGCATCCTGATAACCTAGCAGTGCTTTATCCTCAATCACTTCTGTCACGATAGAGACCCCTTCTACTTGCTGTATTACATTAAGCAGTGAGTCGTTGACATCAAAAGTTTTTCCTCGCTTGGGAACAATTTTGATCTCGGGGTCAAAAGTATTATAAGATTCACGGATGAGATCTTCCAGGCCATTGAATACTGAGAGTACCACCACCAGCGCCATCGTGCCAATGGCAACTCCTACCATAGAAATATTAGAGATAACCTGTATGAAGTTCTTCTTCTTCTTAGAACGAAAATACCGTCTCGCAATCAGTAATGACAGGTTCAATACTTTTGTAACTCTTGGTTAAACATTAATCCTCTTTATTGTCAGAGTTGCTCTCTTCTTCCGGCGGGATGTCCAGATCAGACAATATTTTATCAATACGGGCGGCATGATCTGCACTATCATCCAGATAGAAGATCAGTTCAGGAACTACTCTTACCTGTTTACCAATGCGATTACCCAACTGTCGGCGTACTTCTCCTTTTTTCATGTTTACAGTGTCCAACAACTCCTGCTGACGATCACTCAACATAAAACTTAAGTATATTTTAGCTACACTCAGGTCGGCACTCATACTTACCCTTGTGACAGTAATGAAGGTATGAGATCCTACCAAAGAAGCTGCATTTCTCTGAAATATTTCGCTCAAATCTTTCTGTATAAGACTTGAAAACTGTTTTTGCCTTTTACTCTCTTTCATATCGCTGCCAAATTACGTCTAAATATGACAAATTATCACTAATTTCATAAAATAGTACAGATCATTGCTAATACCAAAGCGTATTACTTTTTTTGCGAAAAGCACTTAAGTTCCTTCATAAGCTTAAATTCTAAACCTTTTGCTAAGTTACTTCAGAGTGAATGATCCTTACCGTATGCTGGGGGTCTTCGTATTGTTAATTCTTATCAGGCTACCTTTTCTTATCTCGGGTACTTCACTTAGCATACCCGAGCTCAGCTGGATGTTGGTAGGCGAAAAACTTACCGAAGGGGACCACCTGTACATCGGTGTTTGGGACGATATAGGTCCATTAGCCGCACTGATCTACAGTCTGATTGAGCTTATTTTCAACCGTAGTCAAACAGCATATATTCTACTTGCTATCCTGCTCACTACTCACCAGAGCCTGGTTTTTAATAGTTTTTTACTCAACAAGAAAGCGTTTAACGAAAACACCTACGTCCCGGCTTTTGTTTATGTCATTTTAAGCAGCTTTTCTTTTGACTTCTATATACTCTCTCCTGTACTGCTTTCACTCACCTGGATATTATTGGCACTTCGTAATGTCTTTTATCGCATTGAAAGCCGCTCGCAGGATAATCGTATCCTGGGCACAGGACTGTACATAGGCCTGGCGACGCTTTGTTATTTGCCCAGCATCTTGTTTTTGCTATCCACCATTATGGCTTATATGCTGTTCGCTAATGTATCTATCCGCCGATACTTATTATTACTATATGGCGCGGCTTTGCCCCTTCTTATTGCACTCACTTACTTTTTCCTTGTGGACGGGCTAGATGCCTTCATAAGCCAGTACCTACTTTCATTCCGTACACTTGCCAGGCAGTTTTTGATACCACCTCTCTCACTGCTATATATTAGCATTGTTCCGCTGATATTTTTGATCATCTCACTCTACAAAGTCAGTCAGATACGTCGCTTTACTAATCAACAGTCCAAGCTGCAGCAAATCATGTTTATCAATATTATAGCTACCGCAGCTACGTTATTTTTTGTAAATGACCTTGCCCCTTATCACCTCTTACCTTTTGTGCCCCCTGTCGCCTTTTTTGTTACCCATTTTCTGCTATCCATTCGCAGGTTTATCTTTGCAGAGCTTACCACTGCGCTCTTTACCATCTTATTGGTGCTGAATGGATATGCCTTCTTGTATGGATTCTTTTCCTTGTACAGCATTTTTAACACTGCTGACCTGATGGTTCAGGAGACACTTTATGATGATGAGGTAAGGGGGAAAAAAGTTCTCGTGCTTGGTGATCAACTAAGTATCTACCGCGAAGCAAAGCTGGCTACCCCCTATCTTGACTGGCAAATCTCTAAAAGGGCTTTAACTTCAGTGGATTATTTTGAAAACCTTAGCGAAATATACCACAATTTCAGTCAGGATATGCCTGAACTGATTGTAGACCTGGAAAGTGTGATGCCTCAATTACAAAGCCGGATACCGCTTCTGGAAAATGCATATCAGGTTCAGGCAGGCAGTAATGGCCAGCTTTATCAACTAAAGCAGGGAGAAGAAAATTAGCAGGATATTTTAGACACCCTACGCTCATGCCTACCTCCTTCAAAATCTGTTCTCAGGAAGATATCTGTCATTTCCAGCGCTAGCTCATCACTTACAAAACGCTCAGGCACGCAGAGTACGTTGGCATTGTTGTGCTGACGTGCCAGGGCAGCCAGTTCTACATTCCAGCAAATAGCAGCCCTTACCTGGGGGTGCTTATTGGCAGTAATGGCGACGCCATTGCCGCTTCCACACACTAGAATCCCTAAATTACAATCTCCATTCCCTACAGCTTCTGCAAGAGGGTGTGCAAAGTCCGGATAGTCTACTGAGGCTGAGGAGTCCGTTCCGAAGTCTTTTACTTTGAAGCCCAGTTTTTCCAGGTGGGCTTTGATTGTCTGTTTATGATGAAAGCCCGCATGGTCGGCTCCCAGGGCGATGATTCCCTTGGCAACGGTCTCCGGCGCTATATTTAAATCAGTCATGATATGTATTAGTCTTTAGTATTTTCCTGTGCTGCGTCTTCCGCTTCTTTTCTGGCCTCTTTTCTTACTACCATTTTAGATATGTAGATACTTGCCTGATACAGGAGTAAGAGCGGCAAAGTAACCAACATCTGGGTAATGGGATCAGGAGGGGTGACCAGCGCTGCGATGATCAAAATCACTACGATCGCATGCTTGCGATATTTTACCAAAGCTCCCGGAGTGATGATCCCTGCCTTGGAAAGGAAGTATACTACTATAGGAAGCTGAAACAAAAGCCCACAAGCCAGCACCAGGGTTACGAGTATAGAGACATAAGAAGTAATATCAAACTCATTCAGGATAGATGGATCTACCTGATAGTTTCCCAGAAAGTTGACCGAGATAGGCGTGACGACAAAATAACCAAATAACACTCCGGTCATGAATAATAAGCTCACAAAAAAGACAGCGCCCCGGCTGAGCTTGCGCTCATTATCGTATAAGCCCGGGCTCACGAACCGCCAAATTTCCCAGAAAGCATAGGGGAAAGCTACGATCAGCCCTATTACTGCAGAAGAAATAATGTGCATAGAAAACTGCCCGGTCATTTTACGGCTCTGGATGATAAAAGGCATTTCATCAAAGCAAAAAGCGTCTGAGCCGATAGCTGAGCTTACTCTACAAAACATCTGGAAGGTCCAGAAGTCAGGTTTTGTAGGTCCCAGTATGAGTATGCTCCACACAATTTCTTTAAGAATAAAGGCTAAAATCCCAAAAACCAGGATAGCCCCCAATGAACGGATAAGGTGCCAGCGCAATTCTTCCAGGTGATCCAGAAAAGACATCTGTGAGGCGTCTTTTTCATAAGGATCATAGGGAGTTACGGCATCTTCTCTTCTTTCTTCTAAGCCATTATCATGATGTTGCTGATCCAGCTTATTATTTTCCGGATTTTGATCTTCTGTATTATCCACTTACTTTTTCTAAACTACTGTACAAAGGAAAACGCTTCATTAAGTCATTTACTGCCTGCTTCACTTCCGCTATTTGGCTTTCATTATCAGGCTTACTTAATACTACGTCCATAAACGCTACGATGGATTCCATTTCTGATTCTTTCATCCCCCTGGTAGTTACAGCAGCAGTTCCTGTGCGGATTCCGGAAGTAACAAAAGGTGATTTATCATCAAAAGGAACCATATTTTTGTTGACGGTAATGTCTGCCAGCCCAAGCACTTTTTCTGCCAACTTTCCGGTAATATCTTTAGAGCGCAGGTCTATCAGCATTTCATGATTATCCGTACCGCCGGAAATCACATGATAACCTTTATCCATAAACTCCTTTGCCATCACTTTGGCGTTCTTGGCTACCTGCACCACATATTCCATAAACTCATCGGATAGCGCTTCTTTAAAAGCTATTGCCTTAGCTGCGATCACATGCTCTAGGGGCCCTCCCTGTGTTCCGGGGAAAACAGCCATGTCCATCAAAGCCGACATAGGCCGGATGTTACCTTTTAGTGTAACGCCAAAAGGATTATCAAAGTCTTCACCCATCATAATTAATCCTCCGCGAGGGCCTCTCAGTGTTTTATGCGTGGTGGTGGTTACAAAATGGCAATGGGGTAGGGGGTCATTCAGCATGCCTCGGGCAATCAAAGCCGCAGGATGCGAAATGTCTGCCAGCAGGAAAGCATCAATTTTATCCGCAATAGCTCTGAGGCGTTCATAGTCCCAGTCACGGCTATAGGCGGAGGCACCGCATATGATCAGTTTTGGTTTCTCCTGTAGGGCAGTAGCTTCTACTTTGTCCCAGTCAATCAGACCACTCTCTTTTTCTACGCCATAGAAAAAAGGCTGGTATAGTTTACCGGAGAAGTTCACCGGAGAACCATGCGTCAGGTGACCTCCGTGAGACAGGTCAAAGCCTAAAATTTTATCTCCGGGCTTAAGGATCGCCAGCATTACCGCTGCATTAGCCTGGGCACCGGAATGGGGCTGTACGTTAGCCCAGCTTGCTCCAAACAGCTCTTTTGCACGGTCAATAGCCAGCTGCTCCACCTGATCTACTACTTCACATCCTCCATAGTAGCGCTTTCCGGGTAATCCTTCAGCATACTTATTGGTGAGTACACTGCCCATGGCTTCCATTACCTGAGGTGAGGTAAAATTCTCTGAGGCAATCAGCTCTATGCCGCGCTGTTGTCTTTCTTTCTCTTGCTGAATTAAATCGAAGATTTCCTGGTCTCTCTGCATAAAATTTAGTGCTTAAGTAATATAGATTTCTTAGCTATTAAAACTAATCATCAGCTTTTACAACCTTTATAAAAGCCCTTGGCCTGGGGCATTGAGGCTTAATTCGTCAAAATTACATGAAGCGACAGACAATCACAATGCTTAATGAAGATAGTACGGGATAAGTTCCGGAAAGTATCTGCACACCAAAAATACAGCTTTTAACGAAAAGCAAAGAAGATGTGCGCTGCTTTCTTTTTGGTTTGATTTGGATTAAGCGTAGTTTTGGCTTTTATCAGCCTTCTTACCGATTTATCGCCATGAGCAAGATTACTTTAGATGATCTGAGAAAAAAAATTGATAGCATTGACAATCATTTGCTGGAACTCCTCAACGAACGTATGGACGTAGTAAAGCAGGTGGGAGAGCTCAAGCGCTCTACCAATGCTATCATCTACCGTCCGGAACGCGAAAAAGCAATATTGGACCGCCTGAATAAGCTGAACAACGGAATGCTGAATGCCCAGGCCATAGAGGCAATTTTCTTAGAGGTATTCGCAGTCAGTCGTAATATTGAGCTTCCCGAACGGATCGCATACCTCGGGCCAAGTGGCAGCTTTTCACATCAGGCAGCCGAAAGCCGCTTTGGTGCTATGAGTGAGTATATGGCTATCGGTAGCATTAAAGCTATTTTCGAGACTGTCAACACCGGTATGGCTCGCTTTGGTGTAGTGCCCATCGAGAACAATCAGGAAGGGATGGTGCCTGAAACCGCCGATTGCCTGGCCAAATATGATCTGCACATTGTGGCTGAAGTGCCTATGGCTATCCACTTTGCTTTTGCCAGCAAAACCGATCAGTTGCACCATATTAAGAAGATTTATTCCAAAGACATTGCCTTCCGGCAGTGCCGTAATTTTATAGATAATGTGGTGAGTAACCCTGATGTAGAGCTGATTCCTGTGGAGTCCACTTCCAAAGCAGCCCGTATGGCAGCGACTGACCCGGAAAGTGCTGCCATATGTTCTCATATCGCTGCCCAGGATCATCAGGTGCCCATATTATTTGAAAATATTGAAGACTCCGGCGATAACCAAACCCGTTTCTTTATTCTCAGCAAAGATTTTGTCAACCAGCCTAGCGGCAATGATAAAACATCCATTTTTGTCAAGCTCGCCCATTCTGACGAACCGGGCAGCCTGGTTAATTTTTTACAGGCTTTTGATAATGAGAAAATCAACATGACCAAGATTGAAAGCCGGCCGGCCAAAAAAGGGCGCAGCTTCAAATATTGGTTTTTCATTGATTTTGAAGGCCATTTTCATGATGAGAAAGTACAGCGGGTAGTGAAACAGTACAAATCTGAGGTTAAGTGGCTGGGCAGCTACGTGAAGTTAATTTAAGAGAACAATATAATCCTAGCTCACGTTCTACTGTTATCCATTTTGAATAGCAGCATACTATGAAAAAACCTCATGATAAAGTTGGAGTACTACTTGTAAACCTGGGAACCCCCGATAGCCCTAAGACCGGAGATGTAAGAAGATACCTGCGCGAGTTTTTGATGGACTGGCGGGTGGTAGATTATCCGCTGATACCTCGCTGGATGCTGGTGAATCTGATCATCGCTCCATTCAGAGCCCCTAAATCCGCCAAAGAATACCAAAAGCTATGGCAGGAACGGGGTTCACCACTTAAGTTTTATGGAGAAGATGTCACTCAGCTTCTGCAGGACAGCCTGGGAGACCGTTATGTGGTTAAGCTTGCCATGCGTTATCAGAAGCCCAGCATTAAAAGCGTATTGGAAGAGCTACAGAAAGAAATGGTGAGCAGCATTATCTGTATTCCCCTCTTTCCTCAGTATGCATCGGCTACCAGTGGTTCAGTGATTGACAAGGTGATGGAGATTACCCGCAACTGGCAGGTAATTCCCGAACTCAAGTTTATCAGCCAGTTTCCTGACCATCCTCTCTTCATTGAGGCTCATGCCCAGCAGGCTCGTAAGCTTATGGATAAGCAGGAGTATGATCATTATGTGTTCAGTTACCATGGTGTGCCGGTAAGCCAGATCAAGAAAGCCTCGTATGAAGATTACTGCCAGGTAGGTTCCTGCTGTAATAAGTACGGTAAGAAGAATCAGTACTGCTACCGTGCTCAGTGTTTCCAGACTTCCAGAGTCCTCGCTAAGAAACTGGGTATACCTGAAGAAAAATATACGGTTTCTTTTCAGTCTCGCCTGGGGCCCGTACCCTGGATCAGGCCTTATACTGATGAGGTCTTAGAAGAACTTGCTAAAGAAGGCAAGAAGAAAGTACTTGCACTCTCCCCTGCCTTCGTGGCAGATTGTCTGGAGACTACGCTGGAAGTAGGAGAAGAGTATAAACATGATTTTCTTGATGCCGGAGGTGAAGTCTGGGATCTGGTGGAAAGCTTAAACGACCACTCCACCTGGATTGCATGTTTAGAAGATTTGGTATTAAAAAATGATGCCAACACTAAGATTTCAGAAGAAAAAATACCTAATAAAAAAACCTCAGACGAGCTTAGCAGTTCTATAAGCAGACAGAGGCTGTAATAGCTAAATGTTTGGTTTTGGTTAATTTAAAAGACACGTAGCCGATTACTACGTGTCTTTTTTTTAATTTTATACAATGATACAATACAATCAGACCATTAATATAGAGAGTAGCATAGAAGCCGATTGGCTACAGTGGATGAAAGAGGAGCAGGTTCCTGACATACTGGCCACCGGTATGTTTATTAATGCTCGTATCTTCCGTCTGCTGGATGTGGAAGAATCGGAAGGCACCGCTACTTACGCACTACAACTGCATGCTGAAACTAAAGAGCACCTGGATATTTATCAACTCAAATACGAGCCTGCTTTGGATCAGGGGCATGAAAGCCGCTACGGTGGCAAAGCTGTTAGCTTCCGCACCATGATGAAGGAGGTGTAAGTGATAAAATCTTTGTGAGAAATTACAAAGAGTTGAACTGCAGCCAGAATTTGACGTTATTTATTGGTATAAATGCGGTTTCAGCTACAAAAACGAGAGAGATACTATGACAACAAAAGTAAAATATAGCACAGACGACAAAGGAGAACGGATAGTTGTCATGAAGGAAAAAACCTTCCATGAAATTCAGAAGAGGCTATCCAAACTCGAGCATATGGAAAAAACCGCTCAGGCCTTCAAGGAAATTAAAGATATGAAAGAGGGGAAACTCAGAGAAAAAAATGCCTATGACTTACTGGATGAGCTTTAATCTTTTCCCTTCAGATACATTTTTTTGATCACAGCATACTCTTTTGGTGTCAAATCTTCCTTTTCTGATTTTTCGTAGATACGTGCGAGATATATTTTTACGCTCTCTTCACTTACTTCAGTTTCAACCGCTGTAATTACCCTATCCCCACCGGATTTCCCTTTACCGAGACTGCTAATTTTTAGCCTTATTTTATACAGTCCTGCTCCAATGCTATATTCTTTAGGTGTAGGATTTTTGGTCAAGAAAGAAAGCAGTCCTCTGTAATCTTCTTTCATGGAAGGATACTTTTTGGCAAGCTTTTTTAGTTCTTTCTGAAAAGTTGGAGTGGCTTTAATCTCGACTTTCATTTCCCCTTATTTGTTCCAACTATTTTCCACATCTTCATTTCTAAGGTGGAATTTAAAAGTTTATAATATATTAAGCTTCTAAAAGCACTACATTACAAGTTCCAATCATCAAATAAATTAAAATCCTCTAGTATAAAATCATTAACAGCCCTAATGATATTCATACACAAGTTTACCAAACCAATAATATTGCTGTTGCCATTTTTTTGAGTTGAATTTACTGTTTTTTTGTAGTCTTTCTGTTAACCAGTGCTCTTCGGACATACCTCTTCCTCCTCCAACTACGTCTATTCATTGATGCCATTTTTAAGAAAACTTTTGTTAATTCTCCGCATCCTTACCCCCTCAAATCCAAATAACAAAATTAGGTGTGCTTAATAACGTTATACGTGTGTAATAGAATATAAGTTTTTGACAAGCGATTATCCAGTATTTACATTTGCAATACCTCCTCATTCCCCATCCATCGGCATGTAGTTATCTATCTGCTCTTTGACGAGGCGGCAGGAGAGCCATTCTTTGGGAATATCCGCTCCCAGCGATTTATAAAACTTAATAGCCGGTTCGTTCCAGTCCAGCACCTGCCAGACGACCCGATAGCAGTTGGCTTCTTTGGCCTTAACGATGATGCGATCCAGCAGTTTCTTGCCAATACCCTTCCCTCTTTCGGATTGGGTAACCACCAGATCTTCCAGATAAAGACATTTGCCCTTCCAGGTGGAGTAGCTGTAGAAGTAAAGCGCTAATCCTATAATATTTTTTGTTTCGTCCTCTTCGGCCACAAAAAACTCAAAGACCGGCTGCTCCCCAAAGCCATCCTCTTCCAGTTGGGCAACACTGTTTTCCACTTCATGCGGTTCTTTTTCGTATTCAGCCAGTTCCTGTATTAATTCCATGACCTGCGGCAGGTCTGCTTTGACGCCTTGACGGATGATGATGCTCATAATATTTAGATGTTGAATGATTGGATTTTGGAAATTGGAATTCAGCAGATATGGCAAATCTCCGAGCTTTACCAGATCTGGATAAGTCTATCTTAAGTTTTCAGGAATTTCGTTCATGTTGTAGAAGGTAAAAGCATATTTATCCGCCCACTCTTCTATCTGTTTGGAAGTGGGTTTGCCTGCTCCATGTCCGGCTTTGGTCTCTATGCGAATCAGCACAGGGAGTTGCCTCTCCTGATTCTCTCCTTCATGCTTTTCCTGTAGGGTGGCAGCGAACTTAAATGAATGAGCCGGTACTACCCGGTCATCATGATCGGCGGTAGTTACCAGCGTGGCAGGGTATTCCACGCCTTGCTCAATATTATGCAGGGGAGAATAAGCATACAGATACTCAAACATGGCCTGGCTGCTGTCGGCGATGCCGTAATCGGGAGCCCAGCCTGCTCCGGCGGTAAACTTATGGTAACGCAGCATATCCAGCACACCTACAGCAGGCAAAGCGACTTTACACAAATCAGGGCGCTGGGTCATGGTAGCCCCAACCAACAGACCTCCGTTAGATCCTCCGGCGATGGCCAGTTTCTCAGTAGAGGTATAACCTTCCTGCTTGAGATATTCTCCGGCGGCAATGAAGTCATCAAAAACATTTTGTTTGTTCATCTGCGTGCCCGCCTCGTGCCAGGCTTTTCCATATTCTCCGCCACCACGCAGATTGGGCATGGCAAATACGCCCCCGTTTTCCAGCCAGTACAAACGGGCTACACTAAATCCGGGCGTCAGGCTGACATTAAACCCACCATAGCCATAAAGGTAAGTAGGATTCTGCCCATTCATCTCCAAGCCTTTGCGATGCACGATAAACATAGGGACTGCCGTACCATCCTTACTCTTGTAAAACACCTGCCTGGTTTCGTAAGCGTCAGGATCAAAATCTACTTCGGGTTGGCGAAATATTTTTGACTCACCACTAGGAATGTGGTAGGAGTAAATAGTCGTCGGATAAGTAAAGGAAGTGAAGTAGTAAAATACGGTTTCGTCTTCTTTTTTACCATCAAATCCACCGGCAGTGCCAATGGCAGGCAGTGCTACCTCTTTCTCAAAATTGCCCTGTAAATCATATTGCTCAATGTGCGTAGAGGCATCTTTCAGGTAGTTGACAAACATTTTGCCTCCGGCAAAGGAGACACTTTCCAGCACTTCTTCCTTTTCAGGGATCAGGGCGGTCCAGTTTTCCGGCTGTGGGTTATCAGCACCCACCCTCACAATGCGTTTGTTAGGCGCGCCCAGATTGGTCAGAATATAAAGCTGATCGCCTTCGTTATGCACGATGTAGTTGTCATGCTCAAAGTCATCTACGATTTGGATGATCTCACCATCTTTGCTCAAATCTTTGACATAAAGCTCATTGCCACTGGTGCCATTGGCTGCCGTAATCGCCAGAAAACGATCATCCTCGGATACACTACCCCCTACATAGCGGCGGGGAGTCTGTTCACCACCAAAAATTAATGTGTCCTCGCTCTGTGGGGTGCCTAACTGATGGTAATACAGCTTGTGGTTCATATTTACCCCGGAGAGCGCGCTGCCTTCCTCCGGTTTGTCATAACTGCTGTAGTAAAAGCCTTCCTTCCCTTTCCAGGAGACACCGCTGAACTTAACGTCTTTCAGCGTGTCGCCCACCAGTTCACGACTTTCCACATCCATCACCATAACTTTACGCCAGTCGGAGCCGGATTCGGAAATTGAATAGGCTAGCAGAGAACCATCTTCGGTGAAGCTGGTGCCGCTCAGGGCTACTGTGCCATCTTCAGAAAATTTATTAGGGTCCATAAAAACTTCAGGTTCAGCCTCCAGGCTTTCCTGCACGTACATTACACTCTGGTTTTGCAGACCATCATTTTTAAAGAAATAATATTTACCTCCTTTTTTGGAAGGGGCCGAATACTTTTCATAATTCCAGAGTTCGGTCAGGCGGTCTTCAATGTCTTTGCGAAAAGGAATATTTTCCAGGTAATTAAATGTCACCTCATTCTGGGCTTCTACCCACTGAGCTGTTTCCTCGGAGCGATCATCTTCCAGCCAGCGATAAGGGTCGGCAACTTCGGTACCGAAGTAGGTATCGGTCTGTTCTACTTTCTGTGTAGGAGGGTAATGTAGATTCATATTTTCTTTATTTTCAGTGCCTGAGCAAGCCATTATCCATAAGACACTGCTCAAGCAAATAAAATCTTGCAACTTTCTCATAGTGATTATTTTAGAGGGGCTAAAGGTAAAATTTTTTCAGGGCAGGAAAAACAAGAGGCGTTTTTAGAAATTAATCCAATACAGGCACTTTTGGTTTTTAAGAAAAGCTTCAGATTTTTTAACTATAATTATTTAGCAATGGAGATCGTCAGCACAGTCCTTACGGGCTTGATCATCTTTTTTTCTGCCGGCGCTTTTTTATCTTACATCAACAAGCCTTACTGGTTTGTACGGGTGTTTGACTTCCCTTTACTGAGCAATAGCATTTTGCTCTTACTCCTGAGCGCTAGCTATATTTTTTTGGCAGAAAATGCCTTTCAGGGCTGGCGACTGGCAATGATCATCGGAGCTATGATCGCATTGATTGCTGCTGCCTTTAAGCTATATCGTTACTTTCCTTTTGTAGCAAAATCCACTTTACCGCCTCTGAAAAATGATCCCAAACGCGAGCTAAGTATCCTGAACGCGAATGTCAGGCAAAAAAACCGTAAGCCAGAGCGGCTCCAGTCACTCATTGAAGAAATACAGCCAGACATCATCATCATGCATGAGACCAACCACCGTTGGAATGAACAGATGGCCTATCTAAAAGCCGACTATCCTTATCATATTTTAGTGCCGCAGGAAAACACCTATGGCATGCTCTTGTACGCTCGTCTCAGGATTGAGGAAAAAGAAGTGGCGAACTTATGTGATGAGGGGGTTCCTTCCATACACATCCAACTTCAACTGCGGAATGGTGAAAACGTAAACCTGCACGCCATCCATCCCAAGCCGCCTGAAATTGGCTCACATACGCATGATCGGGATACAGAAATTGTGTATGTGGGTAAACTGATAGGCGAAAATGACGCTCCCTCAATCATGGCAGGGGACCTGAATGATGTGCCCTGGTCAAAAGCACTGATCCTCTTTCGTAACCTGAGTAATATGCTGGACCCCAGGAGGGGCAGAGGGTTCTATAATACTTTCAATGCTAAATTTCCGCTTTTCCGCTATCCATTAGACTTTATCAATTTTACCGGGCATTTCCGTCTGGTAGAAATGCGCAGGGAGAGACACATTCATTCCGACCATTTTCCCCTCTACGTCAGGCTGAGCTACGAGCCAGACAGCTACTACGAAAACTTATACAATCTGGTAGAGGCAGAAAGACAGGATGCGCGGGAGATCATTGATCAAAAAACCCGCAGTGTTTTTCCGAAGCCCGGCTTACCGCATATCGATGAAATGGAACGTTAGTTCGCTGAAAAAGGATATTTTGTAAAGCTTTCATTACCCATGGCATCCTTTTCATAGCGGCCCATACAATACTGCTGAAACTGAGTTTCTATGGGGCTTTCCAATGTTAGCGCTGTAGGAGCAGGCTGAGCTTTGAGGAAAAAATATACCTGCGTGTTGCCATATTTGTTATGGGGCATATAGCTTCCATACCTTTGCATCTCCTGCCAGAGCGTATCCTCTATCGCTACCACATATACTCTTTTGACAGGCCCGGTATTGTTTTCATTGCGGACAAAAGCGATCTCCACTGGTTCTCCTGCCAGATCGCTTACACCTGGCTGGGTAGAGGCTTCCCATACGAACCAAGCTGCCATCACAGCTACTACCATAGCAATAATATGTTGTATTTTGAATTTCATAGACAATTCTGCTTATGCCCAGCAAAGCTATCAACACTTTTCAAAAAAATGTTATTCATAATGATTAAGATGAGCCTCGTGCACCAGGCTCACCTCATACCAGTCATTCTCAGCAGGGTTTATGGGTTCAAAATAAAGTATATTGTCTTCTATGCGCACCTGCCATTGTTCATGCCATTCACGGTCTCTCTCACTAAGCATAAGAGTGTCTTTTTGGAGCAGCCATTTCCCCTTAAAAGACTCATGCTTGCCTTCTCCACTGAGAAAATTGCCACCCCAACCGATCTTTAGCCAGTGTGCCTGCTTTCGGGTAGAGGGGTAACGAATCACACTATCCCGGGTAGTCATTTTGTAAAAATACCATGTGCCGGGAAGCACGTTCGCCAACTTTACTTCTCTTTCAACAGGTTGAGGCAGGACATCCGTTCTTGACAAAAAGACCTGCCAACGGACAGACTTGAGAACGAGATGTCGCTGGCTCATTGTAACCTTGAAGTCTATCTTTTTTGAGGGAAAACGTAGAAACAGTCGGTCCGCATCAGGGCTTATCTTCCAGCGGCCTTCTGCCTCATCCTGGCGCACAAAATTAGTTTTGAAGCTTCCGTCCGGTTTGAGTTCTATGCCTGTTCCCCAGGGTAATTCTTCTCTATACTCTCCCGTTCTGTCCATAGCATCCAGCAGTAGCTTGTCTATCTGCCAGGTACCATACATGTCCTGTATCTCATGCTGTGTACAGGAAGAAAAAACAGATACAGAAAAAATAAGTAAAAGAATTCTTCTCATTTGAACCATTCGTTCTCAAAGGTATCAATGCCTGACATATGTCATCACTTGTAGTAAGATAACAAATTGACTTCAATAAAGCATTTTACACCTGCAACTCAGGCTCCAAAAATGAGATTTTTTATCATAACCTATAAGTTACATACTTGTCATTATGCCTTTCATTTCACCAAATTTTTCATGTATCAAATAATGCTGAGAATAAGCTCGCATAATTATTATAATTTTTTACCTACCAATTGTTGATAACTATTCTCCCAAAACTGAGTTGACACAATATTATATTCTAAATTTTTTAAACCATGAAGAGACTCATTTTTTTACTCATTATTGTCTTCATAGTATTTGACGAAAAAGACGTATTGGCGCAGGAAAGAGATACTACTATCACAGCAAGTGTAGATGGACATATATTTAAGCCTAAGCTGGCAAAACCCGCTGATGTATCCGCCCTGCAAACGCCCAATGGTTTTACTATCCAGAAATTTGCCGAAGGTTTGGAAAAACCCCGCATGATGGTTGTCACTGAAGATGGCACTGTCTATGTCACTCGGCGGCAGGGAGATGTGCGTATGCTGAAGGATACCAATGATGACGGACAGGCCGACATCAATGAAACCGTACTTACGCTGGATCAGGTGCATGGCCTTGCTCTAAAGGATGACCAGCTATACATGATCACTGTCACTGAAGTATACAAAGCTCAAATTCAGGAAGACGGAAAGTTGGGCAAGCCTCAGCTGCTGATGGAAAACCTGCCGGAAGGGGGACAGCACCCTAACCGTACCCTAGAGTTTGGCCCTGATGGAAAGATGTACATTTCAGTAGGCAGCACCTGCAACGCCTGCGGTGAAACCAGCAAGGAAAATGCTACGATGATTATAGCAAATGCTGACGGAAGTGGACGTGAAATTTATGCCAAAGGCTTGCGTAATACCATCGGTTTTGACTGGCATCCCGAAACCAATGCATTGTATGGGCTGGATCATGGTATAGACTGGCTGGGCGATACCACACAGAAGGAAGAACTGAACCGCCTGGAAGAAGGGAATGATTACGGCTGGCCCTATGTGTACGAAGATGGCAAGCCTAATCCTGCCGACCAGCCACCCAACGGTATGAGTTACCAGGCTTATGCTGAGCAGACTGCTTTTCCGGTTTTGACCTTAGCTGCACACTCGGCACCTATGGACCTTATTTTTTATGATAAGGAGCAGTTTCCGGAAAACTACCATGGACAGGCGATTGCTACCCTGCATGGTTCCTGGAACCGTGCCGAACCTAGCGGCTACAAAGTAGTAATGATCAACTTTGATGAAAATGGAGACCCAACCGGATATGAAGATTTTATCACCGGTTTTCTGGTCAATGGAGACCAGGAGTATATCGGACGAGTATGTGGTTTGGCGCTGGCTGAAGATGGTTCACTTTTTATTTCAGATGATGGCAATGGAGCCATTTACAAAGTAAACTATGAAGATGTAGGGAAATAGTAGGTGAATAGGTTTGATAAAGAGCAGATCATGGAGACAGCATGACTGCTCTTTTCTTTTCAGATTAATCATTTCGCATGCTTGGAAAGAAACAATAACTCGGTATTCAACTTCCGACTTTTTCTCTGAAAATTATGAATGATTACTTCTTCTGCCTGTTCTGGTACCCAAAAGCTACGCGAAGACTGGGAAAGGTAGCCTGCACCATAATAAAATTCCTGGCGATATCTTTTTCCATTAATCAATCTGACCTCTGC
This sequence comes from Catalinimonas alkaloidigena, assembly GCF_029504655.1. Classification (NCBI taxonomy): domain Bacteria; kingdom Pseudomonadati; phylum Bacteroidota; class Cytophagia; order Cytophagales; family Catalimonadaceae; genus Catalinimonas; species Catalinimonas alkaloidigena. The sequence goes on along the minus strand of NZ_JAQFIL010000001.1, from coordinate 7,315,986 downwards.
ATAAAAATCATCTGCCTGTAATGGAAAGAAAGTTCCTTTTTCCTCTTTGGTAACTTCGCATAACATTAACGTAGCCTGGTTTCTGACCACAAGGTAACCTTCCTTTTGATTACCTATCCTGACAGCCGCCAATGCTCTATTATCGCCTAGTATGCTCAGGCTTTCGGTCTGTACTCTGAGTTCTCCACCTTTTTCTTCAAACTCAATTACTGCTCCGTTAAAAGCATCGTACGGGCCAAGCGCAGTTTCCGCTCCATAGAAATTCCCCGTCACCATCAAGCTGGTACCCTGTGCTGAAGGAAGCTGCTGTATGCCTGCAATGGGTGAAAGCTGCAGGGCATTGGGAAGTGCCCGAAGTTCCATATTCTCCTCTCCCTGATTGATAAGCAGCGCGTTGCGTAACTCATTCACCTCCCATACCCCGGCATCATCCAGTTCCTGGGGGGTAAACACCTGACTGAAGGGGGCTTGGGCATAAGACTCATAGCTACCAAAGCGTTTGCGCATGGCTACAATCTGACTGAACAATGCATCTCGTGGTGGATAAGGATATTCTGTCCCATCTTCTGTATAAGTGACGATTGGGTCTATTTCATTATTCCGGTCAAAATCTTTGGCATACAGCTTCATCGGCGCTGCCTCGCTGGCTTTGTATCGGCTATTAAGCCCATGATTACCTAATACATAGTCAATATCACCATCCTGATCCAGATCACTGCCGTAGAGGCTGCTCCACCAACCGGAGGCTGTGGAAAATGCTTCTTCAGATATTTTATTAAAACGTTGCCCTTCATTCAGGTAAAGCTGAAGCGGCTGCCATTCAGATGCGATCAGCAAATCTGCTCTACCGTCCTGATTATGGTCTGTCCACAGGGCCGCGCTTACCATGCCCAATTCATCTGAAGCTTGCAGCGCTTCCTCTGTTACATCTTTAAACCTACCACCTTCATTGCGTAGCAGATAGCTCTTAGGAGCATTCGGATAGCGTGCAGGATCCACTCGGCCTCCTACAAATAAGTCCAGATCGCCATCCTGGTCATAGTCAGCAGCGACAACACAGGAGCCACTGCTTCGTATCTCCGGTAGTGCATATTCCAGCTTGATAAAGTTTCCTTTTCCATCATTCTGGTAGAGCCGGTCCTGGTACATCTCCTGCTGATGCCCCCACTCTACACCACCACTGACTACATATAAATCCAGGTCCCCATCTCCCTCCATATCAAACAGCAGACAGCCAGTGTCTTCGTAGAGGGAGTCAAAGGAAAAGGCTTTTCGGCTGAATGTCTGATCCGCTTGCTGAATAAAGAGGGAAGCGGCTTGCCCGAAAGCACCACCCATAAAAAAGTCTTCCCGCCCATCAGTATTCACATCACCTACTGCTATGCCCGGCCCCAGTGAGGAGTACTTGCGGAGCAGTAGCGGAGAGCTTTTAAAATCATTATAGCGGTTTTCCTGCTGCTGATAAGCCAGGCTGTACTGCTCAGTGGCATCCCGCATAGGTAAATCTGGCTCTGCTGGAAAGGGAGTTACCCCGTAATTTGGATTATAGGTAATATCCAAAGTTTGATACGGTTTTATATTTTTCAGCAGTTGCACTTTTTGATCAGGCCATACGATCAGCAGTGAATCTATCCGACTGCTATCTGCCAGACCAAAATGAAGGGTAGGAGTGACGGAAGAAAGATAGCCCTTCTGAGGTGACTGATAGGCATATTGGCTTGATGCACCCTGATAAAGGTAAACGCGGCTGCCAATCGCCTGAGGATTGTCAGTTTTTCCTTTAAGGTTAAGCTTAAGATAAGGCGCTCTGGTTTGCTCAGTAGTGTTGTTCCTCAATACAAATGCCGGGTCATTGATGTTATTGACTATCAGATCCAGATCACCATCATTGTCCAGGTCACTGTAAGCCGCGCCATTGGAAAAGGAAGGTGTTTTGATGCCCCATGCTTTAGTAAGGTCGTCAAAAGTCAGGTTTTTATTATTTAGAAAAAGATAATTTGAGGTTTTGGCTCCTTTCATCTGCTTGGCCAGCTGACGGATCTTTTCTTCTTTACTTTCATTGCTGCCAAAGAAGCTTTGTCCACTGCGATAAGTCACAAAGTCCAGGTCGGTCATATCTTTGACGATGCCATTGGACACAAACATATCTTTATGACCATCCTGGTTGAAATCTGCCATCAGTACCGCCCAGCTCCAGTCGGTAGCATCTATATCGGCCAGTTGTCCAATCTCGCTAAAGCCGTTTCCTCCCTGATGAAGCTGTAAGGAGTTCCTGATATATTGTTTTGCGTAGCCGCTTTGCAGACGTTTCATTTCATTATCTTCATTGATGGCCGTCAGCATCATTTTCTGACGATAATTATCAGGGGGCAACATGTCCAGCGTAGCAATATCCGGCAACAGGTCGTTGTTGATGTCAGCGATATCCACGCCCATGCTGTTATAACTCTGGTGACGTAAATATTTAGCAGCCTCATCTTCAAAAGTAAGGTATCCGTCCGGGCCATTCTGCTGATTGATGTAGAGATAATCGTTGTCCATAAAATCATTAGCAACATAGATATCCGGCCATCCATCCCGGTTGATGTCATCTACTGCCAGTCCGAGGCCATAGCCTTCATGAATGATGCCTGCCTGCGCTGATACATCGGCAAAAACCGGATGCCCCTTTTCTGTATCAAAGCGATTTTCGTACAGCTTATCAATATTTTTACCCTTGTTAACTTTAATGCTTTTGTCTATGACTATAGACTTATTGACCTCGTTAACAATATTGGTCAGCAGAAACATATCCAGGTCACCATCCAGATCATAATCTAAAAAAGAAGCCTGCACGCTGTACGAAGGGTCTGCCAGACCGTAAGCTTCAGCAGCTTCTTCAAAGCAAAGCTGCCCATCTTCACAAATTCCCTGATTAATATAGAGCTGGTTACGGCAAGCCTGCGGGCAGTCAGGCCCGCCTACAGAAAGATAAATATCCAGCCAGCCATCAGCATTGATATCTGCCAAACTCACTCCCATCACCCATGCGCTTACGTCAAATTCTGAGGATACTGTAATATCCTCAAACCGCATGTTACCCTGATTGAGATATAGCTTTGAAGGCACCATGTTTCCCGCAAAGACCAGGTCATCCAGACCATCCCGGTTAAGGTCACCGGCAGCTACACCACCACCATTATACAGATAGTAGTAGGTCATCAGGTTAAAGGTGTCTGAGTCCTCTATCTGATTATTAAAGGTGATGTTGGTCTCTTCGGGAGAAAGTATTTTGAACCCAGGCTGGGGGGATGCTTCACCAAGCGAATCTTGTTTACAATTGCTGAACAGGAATACCAGGCAGATAAACGAAAGTGAAACATATAGGCAGGTTCTCATCAAAATACATATCTTTAAATTCCCGCAATACTCTTTGGAACAGCCATACAACACAGAAAAAATGATGAATTCCTCTGAACCAAAGCGCAGGTATAAACCTAAAGCATTTTCAGCTAAAAGTCATCTTATCAAAAAATGAAGTCAGCAGATCAAGAACCTGCTGACTTTTTTATGCTTGCTATATGTATCCGGGATTTTGAGGGTAGAGTGGGTTGGTAGCAATTTCACTCTGAGGTATGGGCAAATACTCTCGCCCCGGCTGGTAAAAGACCCCTCCAGTATTCTCACGAAACTCCGGATTATCAACAAATCTTTCAGGAATCAGTCCCCAACGCAGCAGGTCATAGTAGCGGCTACCTTCCAGAGAAAGTTCCAGCACCCTTTCGTCCCTGGTAATTTGCCGCATTGTCGCCTGGTCCTGCAGTGTAAACTCCGGCATATTGGCACGCTGACGTACCCTGTTCAGGGCATCCAGCACCGCAGCAGAGGCCCCATTAGCCTCATTTTCTGCTTCGGCATACATCAATAAGACATCGGCGAAACGAATCACTCTCCAGTTGATTACCGAAGGAAAACCGGCAAAGCCGAAATCTGATTGTGGCTTGTCGGGTGTTTCAAAATCCAAATACTTACGCCCGCCTACAAAATCCAGGTTGGTCGCGTAAGCATCAGCAAATGCTTCCTGGTAGATTTGGGCATCAGGATAATTCCAGATGAAGGTAGAATAGGTTCTTATGTCAATATTACCATCATTGTCCGGCGTATCCAGAAAACGCTCAAAAGCCCAATCGTTAATTTCAAAACCATTCTGACTAGTGAAAGGCGGGGGGGCCATATCAGGCTCCCAGGCCGCAGCCCTTAGCGTCTCAGGATTATCAGCGCCCCAGGCTAGTCCGTTGTTATCAAATTGGATTTCAAACACGGACTCTACATTGTTTTCACCGGCAGCATTAAAGTTATCAGCATAGTCATCTACCAGGTCAAAAAGTCCGGAGTCTATTACTTTTTTTAGTTCAGCCGCTGCCAGTGCATAATCTCCCGCTGAGCCTTCAATACCGGCACGATAAAGATAGGTTTTACCCAGTAGGGCAGTAGCCGCCCAGGAAGTAGCGCGCCCCACATTGTCGGCCTCCCAGCTAGGAGGTAATAATTGCTGAGCTTGCTGCAAATCGGAAATAATCTGCTCCCAGACCTGAGCAGGGTCTGCAGGCTCGGCAGCTACCTCTTCCAGCCCGGCGGGTGGCGTAGTAAGCAGTGGTACATTTCTGAACATGGTGATGAGATAGAAATACTGAAACGCCCTCAAGAAGTGGGCCTCTCCCCGGATAGTACTCTGTTCCTCTTGGCTGAAGTTAGGGTCTTCTATATTGTCCAGGTTTTCAAAGATCAGGTTCGTTCTGAAAATGGTTTTCCAAAACTCTCCCCAGATCTCGTTTAAGCGTCCGAAGTTTGGGTTTACAGAAAAGTTACTCGCATCAGTAGTCACACCCTGAAAGGCAAAAGGGTCTACCACATCTGAACGGTATACGGTATGCAAAATCATCATTCTGCCCCATCCAAATACGGTAGAAAGCGGACTGTAAGCCCCAATAATTGCTTTGCGGGCATCGTCAGCCGACTGCCAGAAGGTATCGGGTGAAAGCTGGTTCTCATTAACCGGCTCCAGAAAGGAATCGTCGCAGCTACTGGTGGTCAGGGCCAGCACCAGTATGGTGAAAAATATCTTTGAAATCAGGCTATGTATTTTCATGGAATTCGTTTTTTGATTGTTCATCAGGTCGTAGCGGATACTAGAAACTTACCTGCACACCCAGGATAAGGGTACGAGGAATAGGATAGGTATTTTCGTCTACCCCGCGGTTAAAAAGATTATTACCCCGACTGGTATTTCTGCCTATCTCAGGAAAATATCCGGAATAATTATCTATGACAAATGCATTTTCTACATTCATATATACCCTGGCTTTGCTCAACCCTATGTTTTCTATAAGCAAGGTAGGTAAGGTATAGCCCAGCGACGCATTACGAAGGCGGAAATAAGAGCCATCTTCTACGTAAAATTCTGACTCTCTTCTGTTCACTCCGGGGTCTACGCTGGTCGGGCGGGGAATGTTGGTGTCAGTATTGTTTGGTGTCCAGGCATTGTTGACGATAGACAGTTTGTTACCATTCTGGGCAAATACGCCTTCAAACTTTCTGCCGTTCCATATTTCATTACCGGAAACACCCTGAAAGAAAAGTGTCAGGTCAAAACCTTTGTAAGAACCATTCATATTCAAGCCATATTCAAAATCAGGTATTGGGCTTCCGATAAAGGTCTGGTCGTTGGTAGTCAGCTCTCCGTCACCATCCCGATCTATAAATTTAAGATCTCCCGGATTGATGTCTCGCCCTTCCAACCCTTCGGCATCTATCTCTTCCTGGGTCTGGTAAATGCCATCTACCAAAAACCCATAAAAGCTGGCTACCGGGCGTCCTGCTTCGGTACGCGTGGCGGCAAATGTTTCATCCGTGAAGAAACCCGAACGTATAGGATTAACTCCTTCACCCAAATCTACCACTTCATTATTGAGCACAGTAAAGTTTCCACTGATGGAATACTTAAAGTCACCAAAAGACTTACGGTAAGTACCCAGGAATTCAAATCCGGTGTTGTCTATCGTAGCCGCGTTTCTGATGACAGACTGGTTGGTACCGGAGGTCGGGTTAATATCCAGGGCGACCAAAATATCTTCTGAGGTCTTTTTAAAGTAGTCCACTGTTAAACTAACTTTGCCTTCAAACAGATCAACATCCATCCCTATGTCTGTGGTTTTTGTCTTTTCCCACTTTACATCAGGGTTAGCAAAAGCAGTCTGGGATACTCCTGTTACCCTGGTCTGGCTTAGGCCAAAGGTGTAGGAGCTATTGATGTTGAGTACCGGAGAAAACTGAAAAGGCTGAAGGTTATCTGATCCTAATACGCCATAGCTACCTCTGAGCTTAAGGTTGTCAATCCAGCTTACATCAAAGAATTCTTCCTGGGCAAGGTTCCAACCTAGTGATACGGAGGGAAATACACCGTAGCGGTTCTCAGGGCCAAAGTTAGAAGAGCCATCCCTACGAACAGTAGCGGAAAGCAGATACTTACTTTTGTAAGAGTAATTGACTCTACCAAAAATAGACTGTATTCTTCGGGGCAAGCTTACCCCGCTTCTACCGGCTATATCATTGGCGGCAGAAATCACTCTCAGGTTGTTGTTAGGAAATCCCTGTCCGGTCACTGTTAGCGACTCATAGTTATCTTTCTGCTGGGAGTAAGCCGCCAGCAAATTGATGCTATGCCCTCCAAAAATTCTTTCATAGGTCAGAATATTCTCTATGATGGTAGATACATCCCGGTAGCGAGAGTCAGTCAGGTCAGCTACCGGGTTTTGGCCTACATCAGAATTACTGATATTATAGGTAGGCGTAAAGAGATAGTTGCGCCCATTTTCATAGTCTACCGAAAGGCGTAGATTATAGGTAAGCCCTTCCAGAAATTCATATTCAGCATTCAGGCTTCCTAAAACATTATCCCGGGTATTGACTGCATCCTTGAGGCGGGCGATTCCATAATAGTTAGTAGAGCGGGAGATACCATGAAATATCGTATTACCCGCCGCATAACCTCCATCTCTGGTATCATCAAAAATAGGAGCCGTAGGAATATGTCCAAATTCACTTCCGAAATCAGTATTGGGGTTGTTAATGGTGTTGGATAAGAAAAGCGACTCACTTAACTTAAACCTGCCTTTTTCTATCCCTGTATTGACGCTGAGTGAATTTCGCTGAAAGCGGGAAGCCACCACAATACCTTCCTGATCCAGACGATTGGCAGAAACACTATAGGTTGTGTTCTCTCCTCCTCCCGATATTCTTATCCCATAATTCTGTACAGGAGCAGTATTTAGTGATAAGTCCTGCACATCTGAATCAATGCTGGGGTCAAACTGGGCATCGTTAGCGGGCGCCCGGGGCACCCCATCATTATCATTGGCGATATTTCTGAAGTCTGCATATTGACGGGCATTTGTATAAGGTATCTGGCGGTATACGTTTTGCCATCCGTAGCTAGCGTTGAGGTCTATATTTACCGCCTGATTTTTTTCACCTCTTTTGGTAGAAATAATCACTACGCCCTGCCCGGCACGTGCACCATAGATGGCCGCCGCCGAAGCATCTTTCAACACTTCTATAGACTCAATATCTGCCGGGTTCAAAAAATCCATACTTTCTGAAAACACTCCATCAATTACGTAAAGCGGATCTACACTGGAAAGTGTACCTGTTCCGCGGATAATGACATTCGCGCTGGCACCGGGTGAACCTCCATTTACTTCTACCCTTACGCCCGAGGTACGTCCCTGCAATACCTGGGTAGGGTTTCCAGTCACGATATTGTTGATGTCTTCAGCTTTGATAGAAGATACTGCTCCCGTCACATCAGCCCTCTTCTGTGTACCATATCCCACCACTACCACTTCGCTCAATGATTGGATGTCCGGTACTAATGTGACATTTATCGTAGTACGACCGGAGACATTCACCTCTTCGGTAGTATAGCCAATAGAAGAAAAGACCAGGACGCTTTCATCTCCAGGTACAGAAATACTATAGTTTCCATTGATGTCCGTAACGGTTCCTATCGTAGTGCCTTTTACCAGTACGTTTACTCCGGGAAGGACCCCTTCTTCTTCAGAATTCACTGTTCCGCTGACGGTATGCTCCTGGGCCTGAGCTTGTGTACCAATAAATAACAGTATCAGTATGCCCAGTAGTAATTTTGAAAAGCAGTTGTAGTAGTAGCTCATAAATAGCGAGAGTTGTCGTTAAAAAAACTGATGCTGGTGCTATACTATTAAATGTACCCTTTCTACCCGCCATCTAGCTACTCTTCATTTTACATAAATCAATACTATTTTGACTAAACCTTAATAATTTAGTAATTTTTACTGTTTTATAACATTTATTTTTTTTGAACTTTTAATATTCAAGCTGTGCTGATTTTGATAAACGGACTGGTCAACTACCAAAAAAATCAGTAGCTATTACTTCTTGTTATCTCATAAAATTATTTGGTATGCTCTAAGGCAAGGATTAACGCTCCCCAGGCTTTATCGGTATCTCCTTTATCCAGATACTGCTGAGCAAGCCTGTGTATAGCTTCTGTCAACTGCCTGGAATCGGTTGAGTACTGTTTTAATGTTCGTTGTATTTCGGAATCTTCGGCATAGCGCTGAACATGATCAAGATCAGGAATAGCTGCAACAGTGGCTAATTTGGCCAGATTGCTGCCTGTCAGAATGCTACTCTTCCGAATAGCTTCCGGCAACTGATCTACACCTATCCCATGCTCTTTGATCGGGCGTATCACTTCAAAAACAGCATCACCACTGGCGCGGCAGTAAAAGCTTCCGCCCATACGGCCGATAGCATTTAGCTTTTGCGGATGGATATTCCCTTTCTCATCCAGCACTTCTTCATGGATATGCACCAGCAGCACCTCACAAATCACCAGGTTACCTGCTCCTCCCTCATCTCCCAGTGGAATTACCTGCTTTACTTTACACTCAAAGGCCACCGGAGATTCAGCGACACGTGGGGGTTTGACCAATTGAGAAGCAGCTTCCGTTAATCCGGATTTGGCAAACTCATTCACCCCTTTGGGATAAGCTGTACTGGCCAGAGACATCTGTTCCAGCATGGTATGATTCACGATATTGATGACTACCTCGTCATGCTCTAGCACATAATCCAGCGTGTTTTTAGTGCTACCGTCCCGCATGCTATTCACCGGAGCAAAAATGAGGATGGGTGGTTTTGCGCTTACTGCATTGAAAAAACTATAAGGACTAAGGTTTACCCTTCCTTCCGCACTGATAGAACTGACGAAGGCAATCGGGCGTGGGACAACTGCCCCCACCATGTAGCTGTAAAAATCACGGGCGCTTACGTCAGCAGGACGAATGGATTTCATAAGGCAGGCAATATTTTGGTTTTGACTTCACCGAAACCTATGTGTATGTTTTCTTTCCGGGCGAAGCCTGTCATACAAATGGTGTCTCCATCTTCTACAAACGATCTGTGGATACCACTGTTCATTTGAAGAGGCTGTTCACCGTTCCAGCTCAGTTCCAGCATGCTTCCCTGGCTACCGGTAGCCTTGCCACTGATGGTGCCTGAAGCCAGCAGGTCGCCTACTCTGAGGTTACATCCATTAACGGTATGGTGTGCGATCTGCTGATGGATACTCCAATACATGTGCTTAAAATTAGTTCGGCTGATGATTTGCTTCTCGCCCTGCTCGGGCTGAAGGCTTACTTCCAGTTGGATGTCAAAGTTTCGCGGGTTATTTTTTTGCAGATAAGGCAGGGGCACCGGATGCTGTTCCGGGCCATCTGTCTGAAAGGCTTGTAAGGCTTCCAGCGGCACAATCCAGGGGGAGATGGAAGAGGCAAAATTTTTACCCAAAAAAGGCCCTAGGGGCACATACTCCCATCGCTGAATATCTCGTGCCGACCAGTCGTTGAAGAGGACAAAACCAAAAATATGATCTTCAGCTTCTTCGGTTAAGACAGGATGTCCTAGCTCAGAGTCTTTGCCAATCACGGCGGCCATTTCCAGCTCAAAGTCCAGCTTTTGACTCGCCGCAAAGGCAGGAGTTTCCGCATCTTTAGGCATAATCTGCCCTTTGGGCCGATGAATATCCGTAGCGGAAATTACAATGGATGAAGCCCTGCCATGATAGGCGATAGGCATATGTTTCCAGTTGGACACCAGGGCATTCTCTTTGCCCCTGAACATTGTGCCTACATTGGTAGCATGCTCCTCGCTGGCATAAAAATCGGTATAATCACCGATCTGTACAGGCAGATGCATACGGGCCTCAGACTGCCGTATTAGGCATTCACCTTTAAGCTGTTCCAGAGGAGAATTTTCCTGACTCACCCACTGAATTAATCGCTGCCGTACTGCCTTCCACCTTGCTCTACCCAGGTGCATAAAAGCGTTGAGGCTGGATGCTTCAAACACTTCCAGAGGAACCTTAAGGTCATGAAATTTACCTCTGCCCGCCACTGCCGCCATGTCTATAATATACTCTCCAATGGCTACGCCCACTCTGGGCCGACGAGTAGCTGTGGAAAACACGCCGTAGGGCAAATTGTAAATGCTGAAATCACTGTTGTCAGTAATGTTGAGCCAGGGGGATTGAGGCATAAAAATGATTTTTTAAAAGGCTAAAAAGATTCTTCTGCGGCTTTTACAACAAAGGCAAGCAATGTAGTGGCTTTCTAACAGAGATATTTGCTGAATGTTACTAGAACTATTTGTACTTAAATTTTTCAAAAAAGTATCGATTGGCAATATTTAGTTTGTTTTCTTTAGAGTAGTTATAAAAGAATGTATAAGCTTTATGGTGTTTTAACATCACTCCACTAAGATACTTCTTAGCGTTTATATTGTCATAAAATAGCCCAGATATGTGATCAGTATACTCAGAGTTAATTATATTATTATATACACTTTTCCCATATAAGAATGAGTAAACATTATCTGTATCCATTCCATTATCAGGATCTAAATTTTGGCTGATGATAGATGGCATTCTCGTATATTCAATCAATTCAGCATATTTATCAATTTTTTTATAAAACTCGCTATTACTGGATTCTATTCTTCGATTATCAATGTTTATCGAGTTAAAATTACCTACTGCAAGAATTTTTTTATGACTGGTATTAACCTTTACAACTGTGAAAGTAAAATTATCAAGCAAGGTAATATGATCTAACAAACTCTTTTTTTCTGAAAACCATAACATCAATTCTTTAATTATCTGCTCCAGATCATAATCAGTTGGTTGGAAATATTCATTTTTATAATCTATCGCCAAATAGTAATTACCCTCTATCTGTTTAATTTGATCAATAAGTTGTTTTTCAAAGTCATTTCTATCTTGATCTTTTTGTGAAGGATTAAGCCTTAAAACTTCACTAATGATTATTTACCCATTTAAATCAAACGTCCAGTCTGGCGCCTGTTCTTTATTCCCTGTTTTATATTTTTTTCATATTCAATAGACACGGCATTTTGAGTACATAATAAACTGAAATTAACTTCGGTAATTAGGGATAGAAAGTTCATTCTATCCGTTTCTTTTCTAAGTCTATTTACAACCTTTTTCCTTGTATTTTCATTAAAGGTATATAGTCTCGCCTCAAACTCTTTCCAGCCAGAAACATACTCTTCATATAAAGTCATATTCCTAATTATATTGCTAATAATGTTTTTTACTAGAGCATTATTAAGGGTATGGTTTTGATAATTGCTACTTACGAACTTTTATTTTACCCTTAAGTTAATCGCTTTGTTACTTTTTGTCATTGCCACAAAAAGTAACCGCAGCGGCGGACCGTCAAAAAAGTCTAGCCCTCCAGGCTGGAAATCTCCGAACGCTTCAACGTACATGCTACCACTCGCCCGCCGGATATTCCGGCCAACGCACTGAAATGCAAATACTTATTGACAACTCTAGCTTTTCAAAATATCCCGGCACTTACCTCATCAATATTTCTTTTTCGTCATGTTGATCTTTCTGCAGCAGCTCTTTCAGGGCGATTTCAAAAGCGGTTTTGGCGATATTCACAGACTGGGGATTCTGCTGGTGAATTTTTTCCAGCGCTTCGCGGATGGTTTGTGACACATCCCTGAAGATAGCCTCATCGGTGATTTCAATTTCGCTTTCCATCAGGTAGGCAAATACTCTTGCCATCCCACAGTTGGCAACAAAATCAGGAATAAGGGCAATGTGCTGATCGGCATATTCTGCGATAGGACCAAAGAAGATTTCCTGATCTTTAAAAGGGACGTTAGCGCCTGGCGCAATAACTTCCAGCCCACACTCAATCATACTGTTGAGCTGTTCCTGCGTCACCAGACGGGAGGAAGCGGCAGGGATAAACACTTCCGCACCTACCTGCCAGATTTTTTCATTGACCTCTTCAAAAGATAACAGGCTCTTTGCGGTCAGAGTATTCTGCACTCTGTTCAGCAGCAAGTCCCGTATCTCCTCAAAGTGAAAGCCTTCAGTTTTGATCAGTCCGCCATTGCGGTCAATGATACCTACGATCTGTATGCCATATTTTGCCAGATGATAGGCAGCAGCCCCCCCTACATTTCCCCAACCCTGTATAATGGCTCTTTTGCCGCTTATTTTTTCTTCCCACAAATCATAGTAATGGATGACGGACTGTGCCACACCATAGCCGGTAGCCATATCCGCGACTGTATATTTATGAGCCAGGCAAGGTGTAAAATGTGAGTCTTCCAGCTTTTTGGAAACACCCTGTCGGAGTTGTCCCAGTTGTTTGATCTTTTGCGGATCGGAAGACAGATAGTGTCCGGTGACGATGCCCTCCTGCGGATGCCACAGCCCGTAGCTTTCGGTGATGGGAATGACTTCCTCTACTTCATTTACGTTCAGATCACCTCCGGTCCCGTAATAATTTTTCAGCAGCGGAGTCACAGCACGGTACCAGCGGCGCAGCACCCCATCTTTGCGGGGATCATCCGGGTCAAAGTTGATGCCTGATTTAGCACCTCCAATTGCAGGGCCGGAGATGGTGAATTTGATTTCCATGGTTTTGGCCAGCGATTCTACTTCATGGCGGTTCAGACCTTTGCGCATGCGCGTACCTCCACCGGCAGCCCCTCCTCTTAATGAGTTAATGACTACCCAACCTTCGGCTTCTGTCTCAGGATCATTCCATTCAAATACGATCTCAGGTTTCCGCTCTTCAAACTCTTTTAATAGCTTCTTCATATTTTTTGTCTGTAGTCAGTAGTCTCCGGTAATTTGTCATGCCTTTTCTCTAAAAATCAACGCAAATGACCAGGGACGATTGACTAGTTAAATTTTCCATGAATAAATGTATGCCTGATCTTCTATCTCTAATGCCTGTTGCGTGAGCTTTAGCGGTCGAAAAGTATCTACCATCACCGCCAGTTCTTCGGTTCCTTTCTTGCCGATAGAGGCTTCTGCCGTTCCCGGATGTGGTCCATGCGGCATGCCGCCGGGATGCAGGGTAAAAGAAGCCCGCTCTACCCCTTTGCGACTCATAAAATCTCCTTCCGCATAAAACAGCACCTCATCGGAATCTATGTTGGAATGGCTGTATGGCGCAGGAATAGACTTAGGGTGGTAGTCAAACAGACGAGGGACAAAGGAGCAGACCACAAAGTTACGCGCTTCAAACATCTGGTGTACCGGAGGCGGCTGATGGATACGCCCGGTGATAGGCTCAAAGTCATGAATGGAGATGGCATAAGGATACATATAACCATCCCAACCCACCACATCAAAAGGATGGTAGGAGTAGAGGAAGCTATGCAATTGTCCATGCTTCAGGATTTTGACCTCAAACTCACCCTTTTCATCTATAGGCTCAATGGCCTGTGGTGCTTTAATATCCCGCTCGCAGTAAGGACTATGCTCCAAAAGCTGTCCAAACTGATTGCGGTACTTTTTGGGAAAACGTACTTCAGAATTACTCTCTATCACCAGAAAGCGGCTGGGCTTGTCCAGATTAATTTTCCACTGGTGGGTAATGGTCCGGGGAACATGCACATAGTCGCCAGCCGTAAATTTTACTTTTCCCAGGGGGCTCCACAATTCACCTTCTCCATCATGTACATACACCAGTTCGTCGGCGGAAGCATTGCGGAGGTAGTAATTCATATTTTCCGTAGGCTGACAGATGGCCAGTTTTACATCCTCATTGCCCATGATGTACTTACGTCCGCTCAGCCAATCACCTCCTGAAGAAAGGCTGGCACCTTTCAGGTGACGGTGCTGCATATTTTTGCTGTCGGCAAATTGTATCGCATATTCCTTTGTCTCACCTACTTTTTCAATAGAGGTCGGGGGATGAATGTGGTAGGCAATAGAAGAAATGCCGCTAAAGCCTTCCGCTCCGATCACCTCCTCATAATAGAGCGAATCGTCTTCTTTTCTGAATTGGGTATGTCGTTTGGGCGGAACCTTTCCGCGCTGTATGTAGTAAGCCATTTCTTTTCAATTTTCAATGTGCAGTGAACGATTAACAATTTCCGGGAGATAGTTAAAGTCTTTTGTTCTTACTCTTTTGAGTTTTTGATAATGACAAATAGTAGTTTGAGCAATTCTTCACAGTCTTTCATTAAAGACTCATAGGCTTTTTCATCAATGTAATCAGTAGCTTTTAATACCTTTAACCAGTACTTGGCCTTCCGTGCTTCTTTATAGGCAATGGATTACTTAGCCCGGAAATCTTTTTAGATATTCCTCCGATTCCTTCTTCTACCTTAGCTCCCACACTTGTTCCACAGCTTATCAACTGCTTGGAGGGCACAAGTTCCTTTTGTTCTTTAACTAAATGTTGATATACACGAACAATGCGCATAGCAAAAGCAAATGACTTCTCCTGCACAGGATTTTTTCTCTCATTGCTGTCAAAAGTCAATTGCACATTGCTAATTGTTCATTGTTATAAGTTGCCACGAAGTTCCTGCTCTCTTTCAATCGCCTCAAACAGGGCTTTGAAGTTACCTTTGCCGAATGAGCGAGCACCTTTACGTTCGATGATTTCATAGAATAGGGTGGGTCGGTCCTGCACTGGTTTGGTGAAAATTTGCAGCAGATAGCCTTCATCATCCCGGTCTACCAGCACGCCCAGCTTTCGGAGTTCTTCTATCGGCTCTTCAATGTCGCCTACTCTTTCCTTTAATGTGTCGTAATAATTATCAGGTACTCTGAGAAACTCCAGCCCGTTATTTCTTAGCTGGCTGACTGTCTGAATAATGTTGTCGGTAGCAATAGCGATATGCTGCACGCCCGGGCCTCTGTAAAATTCCAGGTACTCATCAATCTGGCTCTTTTTCAGGCCGGGCGCCGGTTCGTTGATCGGGAATTTGATGCGCTCATTGCCATTAGACATCACCTTAGACATCAGGGCGGTATACTTGGTAGAAATATCTTTGTCGTCAAAAGAGACCAGCTGCTTGAAGCCCATCACATCGGCATAGAACTGCACATACTTGTTCATTTCGCCCAGATTTACATTACCGACCATATGATCCACATACTTTAGTCCTACTGAGCGATTTGTCAGGTTTTCATTTTTCCAGGGGCGGAAGCCCGGGAGAAATAAACCCTTATACTTACGGTTTTCTACAAATGTGTGAATAGTGTCTCCATAAGTAGCGATAGAAGCCATCACCACTTCTCCATCATCATCTTTGAGCGTATAAGGTTCATGTACCGCCTGGGCTCCACGGCTTACTGTTTCTCGAAAAGATTTGCGAGCATCTTCTACCCAGAGGGCAATGTCTCTAATCCCGTCTCCATGTCGGTGAATATGATCGGCGGTCGGACTGTCCGGAGTAAGGGGAGAAGTCAGGATAAAACGAAGTTTGTTCTGAGCCAAAAGATAGCTGGCCGACTCTTTGTGCCCGGTTTCCGGACCACGGTAAGCAGTAATGTTAAAACCAAACACATAATGATAGTAATAAGCAGCCTGCCGGGCATTACCCACATAAAACTCCACATAGTAAGTCCCTTGTATGGGTAAAATATCTTTTTCGGCAGTAATTTTTTCAGATAAAGAGGATTCCGTATGCATATACTCCTTAGGTTTATGTTGAAAGTTTAAAAAGTAAATACTTATCCAAAATACAGCCTTATTCGCTCAAGGCTGGCAGTACCAATGTTATTAAAAAAACAACATTTCTGGTAGTTTATGATTACGCACTTTCTTTGGCTTTATTTTTTAAAATTTTTAATATTATAACTAAAGCAGACTCTTTTTTTATTAATAAACGATATTTATACTATTTTGATTATTTCTTTACAAATTTTCACCCAATAGTATAGATTTGTTTTTTATTGGTTATTATGGCTTTAATTAAGCCTTTGAGTGTACTCAAGCATTCTAAGCTAAACCCTGCCATGCCTGGATTAATTTTACCTTTTGTAGTTAGCTGTCTAAGCCATACCAGCTCTACTCCACAACAAAATAAGGAGGAAGAATCTTTTGTATCTACAAGCATTTCATTCCCACCAACTGAAACCTCTACCTCTCAACACCCTTTACCGGCATGGTATCAGGATGCAAAGCTGGACATATTCATTCACTGGGATTTATATGCTGTTCCGAGCCGGGCAAAGGGAACGGACATGCCTACTGAAGCTATAGAGGAGTACACTGAAGATATCGATGCTCACTGGCATGAGCTGATGGAGCGCTATGCCCCTTGGATACTCCGAACCGATATCGGCAGTCCTCAGGCTTTTAGTGTCAAAGCGGTTATCGCGGACATTTATCATAAAAAAAAGGAGGGAGCAGCGAATAATCGCCATACGTTTCAGCTTTCTGATGATTCTCCCGCCCATGTTATTAGGCTTGATAAGAATGGGACTACTTCATAACTGACATTACGAATTCTCATAAGTGCGCAAAAAGGCCTGCCTGATAATGGTAGGCTTTTTTTATGCGGGTGGTAGCATAATGACCAGTAGGCTTTTGGGGCCGTGGGCACCAATGACAAGTGATTGTTCAATATCAGCTGTTTTGGAAGGTCCGGCAATAAACACACCATGCCCGTAATCATGTGCGCGTAGCCTTTTGTAAGCTTCGTGCATCTTATCTACCAGCTGGTCTTCTCGGATGAACAGCACAAGATGCTGTGTAATAAAGGGTGCCGCTCTATGAACTAAAACTTCTTCATTGACCCAGATGGCACCATTCTCAGCTACGCCCAATACTCCCTCAAAAACAGCCAGGTCTAGCAGTTCCAGTTCATGCGGATCACGGATGGCCGATAAATCAATCGTATTGAGAGCTTCAAATGCACCGGCCACAAACTTGTAATCCCCCATACGTTCTTTGACGATCGCTTCTGCCTCTGCTTTATCCTTTGCGGAGATTACTTCACCGCCTCCGGCAGTTAGTCTTTCCTCATAAAGGGTTTTTAAGTCTTGTCCGTTAGATGACGGAAAGTCCAGAGACGGTATGGGGAGTTTTTCAGGTTTATTCTTTTTTATGGCTTTAAGAATCTCTGCTTTACCCATTTTTTTGTCTGTTTTGCTGATACCATTCCTGAAAACTTTGCTTTGGCGGTTCTGGAATTTCGCGCTGCTTGCCCCAGGCATTGAGCGAGTTATATATCATCCAACGGGGTAGTATTTTCAGTGCCTTTCTTCCAAACTTTCCTGCCTTCTTATAAAGATTGGGATGGGTGAACAGCCATCCGGCAAATCTCATGGAAAATTTCTTGGCAGGCTCTTCATTGGCTTCTCTGGTGATATCCTGCCGCCAGGAATAAAGCTGCTTATGGATATCAATCTTCACCGGGCATACATCTGAGCAGGAGCCGCAAAGGGATGATGCAAAAGGCAGAGACGCATGTTTTTTCATATCAATGCCGGGAGAGAGAATTGAACCAATCGGGCCAGGAACTACTGACTGATAAGAATGTCCACCGCTACGGCGATAGACCGGGCAGGTGTTCATGCAGGCGCCACATCGGATACAGTGTAATGACCTCCGGTACTTTTCTCTTCCCAATTGTACGGTCCTGCCATTATCTACCAGAATGATATGGAGCTCCGCCCCCTCGCGCGGCTTACGAAACTGGGAAGTATATGTGGTCACGTGTTGCCCGGTAGCACTACGTGCCAGCAGCCGGATAAAAACGCCTAAATCTTCATAGCGAGGGATTATCTTTTCTATACCCATGCTGGCAATGTGCAGTGGAGTCAGATGCACACCCATATCAGCATTTCCTTCGTTGGTGCAGACTACGAACTCTCCTGTTTCAGCGATGCCAAAATTGACGCCGGTAAGTGCCGCATCAGCTTTCATAAATTTTTGTCGCAGGTGCTCACGGGCAGCAGCAGTCAGGTAATTTTCGTCTCCGTTGCTTGGCCGGGTATGCAAATGCTTCTGAAAAAGCTCATCTATTTCTATCTTTTTTTTATGGATGGCAGGCATTACGATGTGCGAAGGTGTTTCCTTAGCCAGTTGCACGATTCTTTCTCCCAGATCAGAGTCAATCACTTCTACGCCATGTTTTTCCAGAAAAGGGTTGAGATGACACTCTTCGGTTAGCATAGATTTACTCTTGACGATGCGCCTGACGCCATGTTCTCTGAAAATATTGAACACAATCTCATTGTGCTCTATCGCATCACTCGCCCAGTGCACCTTAATACCATTGGCAGTCGCGTTTTTCTCAAACTCTTCCAGGTAATAATCCAGGTTGGAAAGCGAGTGAGACTTGATCTGGGAAGCTTTTTCTCGCAGTTGCTCCCACTCCGGAAAGAGGTTTACTGCCTTGTCCCGCTTTTCTCTCACATGCCAGAGCGACTGGTCATGCCAGTTGACCCGGTTTTCGTTTTTTACAAACTTCTTTGCTTCAGACGGATGGCTCATGTTGCTCGGTATGATTTAAAATTTCGCTTATGTGCATAATTCGCAAAGGCAGTTTCCTTCTTCTGATGATCCCTTCCATGTGCATCAGGCAAGACATATCTGTGCCTGTGATGACTTGCGCGCCATTCAGGATATGATCCTGAATACGGTCTTTGCCCATCTTAACAGATACCGCTTCCTCGGCTACGGCGAAAGTACCTCCAAAGCCACAACACTCATCAGCCCTTTGCAGGTCAATTAGTTCTATCCCCTCTACCTTTTCCAGAAGTTGACTCACAATAGAAAAAGGCTCTCCTACTACTTCCGAAGATTTGGCAAAACGCAACCCGCGCTGTCCATGACAACTTTGATGCAAGCCTACTTTATAAGGAAAGCTGCTCTTGAGAGCATCAGTTGTAGCATGGTTTACCAGAAACTCACAAATATCTAATGTTTTTTCTCTGATCTTCTGTACCTCAGGTGTCTGCTTTAAAATATCATAGTGCTTACGGATATGATATACGCAACTGCCGGAAGGCGCTACTACATAATCATATTCTGAAAAATTATTAACGAAGAGTTCCATCGTCTTTGTACTGTATCTTTCGTAGCCCGAATTAGCCATAGGCTGCCCCGCAGCAAGTCTGGTCAGGTGGCACACTCACCTGATAACCCAACTTTTCAAGAAGCTCCAGCGTAGCGATGGCTACCTGGGGATAAAACTGATCTACATAACAAGGAACAAACAGGCCAATATGCATAGAAGAGTTTAGGGTTTAAGGGTTCACGAGTTTAAAAGTTCGCATTCGCTAAAGATCAAAACTAATTTTTCACAACCTACACAATACGAAGGAAAGCACTGTCCTGCACTATCGCTTTCATAGCCTCATCCATGCCTGCTGTTCTTTTGTGTTAGCTGTCTATTAGGATTGGAATGTATTCATTCCTTTTTTTATATACCACCTATACCCTTTTTTGTTAGCTATCAGCCAGACAATACTTCATTCTTTTGCGGTTTAAAATATATTTATGCAACATTGTTGCATTTAATATTCTATTATACCTACATTTATCAAAACCAAAACAGAAAATGAAGGAAAATAAGGATTTTGAAGTCATCATCATAGGAGGTAGCTATTCAGGGCTTTCAGCAGGAATGAGCCTGGGACGTGCCTTAAGAAAAGTATTAATAATTGACAGTGATATGCCTTGCAACCGGCAAACGCCTCATTCGCATAATTTCATTACTCAGGATGGAAAAACACCTACAGAAATAGCAAGAGTAGCCAGGGTGCAGGTACAAGCGTATGATACTGTCAACTTTTATGAAGGGCAGGCGGTCAGTGCCCAGAAGACTGATGAGGGTTTTGAGATTAGGACACATTCTGGAGAAAGCTTTACTGCAAAGAAATTAATATTTGCTACCGGCCTAAAAGATATCATACCAGATATTTCCGGATTTGCTGAGTGTTGGGGCGTTTCTATTTTGCATTGTCCGTACTGTCACGGCTACGAGGTAAGACATAAGAAAACCGGAATCCTGGCGAATGGAGACATGGGATTTCATTTTGTGCAATTAATCTCCAACTGGACAAAAAACCTCATGCTTTTTACCAACGGAAAACCTACCCTGAATGCGGAGCAAACACAAATCATCCGAAAGAATAATATTGAGATCATAGACAAAGCACTGATAAGTATAGAACATCAGGATAAACAAATTCAGGGAGTGACTTTTCATGATGGTTCTCAAATTCCGCTAGAGACGATGTATGCCCGGCCGGCTTTTATCCAAAGCTCTGATATTCCGGAAAAACTGGGTTGTCAACTTAATGAGCTGGGGCTGCTTAAAGTAGATAACCTCCAAAAAACCAGCGTAGAAGGCGTCTATGCCTGCGGCGATAATTCCAGCATGCGTGCTGTTTCGGTCGCTGTGTCCACCGGCACTACTGCCGGCGCCGCAGTAAATAATAAACTCTGTGAGGAAGAGTTCTTAAACAATAATTAATATTTCTTAAAAGGCCACTTTTATTCTCAGCCCTTAATGCGCAATAGTAATCTCCATATATCATTCATGGGAATCAATATTTATACGCGACAATGCACATAGCCACCAAGCCAGTACACTGCATAAATTCCCCCTATTCATTTAAGTGAAATAAGTCCGGTTAAAAGGATTACCATGTACATAGCTCAAAATTATTGTAAGTCTGTTAAAGATTTTGCCTGTTGACGTCCTACCCCACCATCAAGTTAGCCGCAGGATATTTGAAGTTTTCAGTAGTAACCCGGGTACTGAGCGCAACGGCAAAGGTGAGGATTCCTATCCTGCCCAGAAACATAGAGACAATAATCAGAGATTTGCCGGCAGTAGACAGATCTGCTGTGATACCCGTACTTAGTCCAACAGTGCCAAAAGCCGAAACCTGTTCAAAGAGTAAGGCCATCATATCCATACCTTCCTCTGTCATGCTTAGTAAAAAAACCATAATGGCGTTGATCGCGATGCCGTAAAAAAAGATAGATAGAGCCTTGTACAGGATATCAGCAGGCACATAGCGATTACTGATATAAATACGTGACTGCCCCCTGCTGATGGCGATGACCGACATAAGGATTAGATAAAAAGTAGAGGTCTTGATACCTCCGGCAGTAGAAGCAGACGATCCTCCGATAAACATAAGCAACATACACAATACAAGTGAGGGATTGGATAACTGAGAAAAGTCTACCGTATTGAAGCCAGCGGTTCGGGTAGTGGCCGACTGGAAAAAACTGCTTAGAACAGCTTCAGTAAGATTCATATCCGCCAGTACATTATCTTCTTCTAACCAGTAGAATAGTACAGTGCCTGCAAGTAATAATATGATGGCTACATTGACCGCAATCTTGGTACTCAGGAGCCAGTCTTTCCAGGGGTGTTGCAGGCGGTCACGCAGGCGATCGGGAGAGAATATATCTTTGATAGGAGTAAAGCCAATGGAGCCCAAAATGAGAGAAACGGCAATGATCATATGCAGAATGTAGTTGTTGCGGACGACCTCTTCATATAGTCCATTGGTAAAGATGCTGAACCCTGCATTACAGAAAGCAGAAATAGCATGAAAAGCGGAGAAGAAAATTTTCTCACTCAGGCTGTCAAAAGGAATGGTCCAGGTAAAAAAGAGAAGTACGCAGGTCCCCAGCTCTATGAAAAAGGTAATAAAGACAATTTCGCGCAATAATTTGCCGGAAGAAGAAAGGGCTTCAGTATCCAGATAATCCGGAATCAACGTTTTCTGACGAAAACCCAGACCTCCGCTCAAAAAAGAAGCAAAGAAGGTGGCAAAAGATAGCATGCCCAGACCACCCAGCTGGATAAGTATCATGATCACCGTCTGGCCACGCATAGTAAAAAAAGTGGCTGTATCCACTACGATGAGCCCGGTTACACAACTCGCACTTACTGAAGTAAAAAGCGCGTCTATAAAGCTCATACCACCCGGCTGGGTAGTCATAGCAGGAAGCATCAGCAGTCCTGTTCCCAGCAGGATAAGGAGCAAAAAGCTAAGGACAAATGCGGCATTGGGGCGAATCCTGATATTGCTTAAATGCACACTTGCCTTGGAAGCTTCCAGTATGAGCAGGAGAAAAAGCAGAGCGGTGGTGAAGTAATGAAAAAAGCCTCCACCATTCATACTATCAATCCACTGATGCATCAGGTAGTCAGGCCCACTCCAGAGCCTCACGACTTGCCTGATCAGCAGCAGGGCCATCACTGAAGACTCTACCGGAGACCTCCTAATGAAGTCAATACGCCGGAAGGCATAGAGCCACCTGAGCAGGAAGGAGAGCAAAAAAATCCATAAAATAATATGTATACTCAGATATACATTGGCTGTCTCCTTAAGCGTAAGATTGAATCCGTAATTGTAAAGCAACACGGCCAGTCCCAGTATAGAACTGATCAGGTTGATAATGCTGGCAATGCGTAATACTTTAGGGCGACTGTCGTATAGAAGGTTGTTAACCCTTTTTATGATGATATCTTTATTCAGCTTCATGAGGAAGAAGCATTTGGACCAAGCACTTTCAGGGCTTCTTCCAGAAGGCGGTCCCGCTGAATGGAGACTACACCTGTATATTCACATACAATTCCTCCCCCCAGATTAGCAAGTTCGGCCAGTAATCGCGGAGCCAGGTTCAAGGCGAGACAAAGAGCGGCAATACTGATGACAGTATCACCTGCCCCGGAAACATCCGAGATTTGCCGGATATGCGCAGGGATAATATGTTTGTCCTCCTGTTCTTGGAATGTAGTATCTATGTAAACGCCCCTTTCAGACATAGTGATAAAAGTGCTTTGTACTTCTAATAGCGCTTTGAGACGATCAGAAGCCTGTACTATTGCCTGTTCAAAGGTTAAAGCGGTTTCATGCTTTTCTTTATGTATCGCTAAATTTTCGGCTTGTAAGCCTTCTCTTAGTTCTTTCAGGTTTGGCTTGAACAATGTAGCCTTGCGGTAATGCAGAAAATTACGCCGCTTAGGGTCTACAGCTGTAGGAACCTTATGTTTCTGAGCCAGGGCAATCACCTCCTGTATCAGCTCTTTGCTCAGTACGCCTTTGTCGTAATCCTGAAAAATGATGACATCGGTCTCAGGAATCAAAGTTTTGATTCTTTTTAGCAAAGAAAGCCTGTCATCTTCACAGAGCAACTCATCATCTTCAGAATCTACTCTTAGCATTTGTTGTGAGCCGGCGATCACTCTCTCTTTTACAGTGGTGAGGCGCTTTTTGCTTTTGATGATCCCCTGAGCGGTGATGTTCTGTGCATGCAGAAGGTTGATAAAATCCTCACCGGCATGATCATCACCTATCACTGCGCAGAGCAGAGGTGTGGCACCCATAGCCTGAACATTGAGAGCCACATTGGCAGCGCCTCCCAGTCTCTTTTCCCGCTTGCGGACATGTACAATAGGTACGGGAGCTTCGGGAGAGATGCGCTCTGCCTTTCCCCAGATGTAGGCGTCTAGCATTACATCCCCTACAATCAGCACCTTAAGCTGGCGGAAGGCATTAAAAATCTCATCCAAAGATTTTCCCATTGGTAGGAAAGAGTTCCTCCGGGCTGAAGGAACTCTCTTTTTTTATTTACTTCAGTTTACTTAGAGCATCTTTAATACGCTGAATAGCTTCTACCAAATCTTCGTCAGAAGCGGCATAGGACAGGCGCACGCAGTCAGGCGCACCAAAAGCTTCTCCGGTTACCAGAGATACGTGAGCAGTATTCAACACATACATGCAGAGGTCGCTGGCGTTGTTAATGGTAGTTTCTCCATCAGACTTCCCAAAGTACGCGCTTACATCGGGGAAAATATAGAAAGCTCCGTTAGGCACATAAGTTTTGATCCCCGGCACTTCCTGTAGTTTTTCCAATACCAGCTCTCTGCGGCGAAGATAAGCTTTGGCCATGTCTTTGGTAGGCGTCATATCTCCTTTGAGGGCCGCGATGGCAGCGCGTTGTGCGATACCATTGGTACCGGAAGTGAACTGGCCCTGTATCTTACCACAGGCTTTCGCGATGGGTAGTGGGGCAGCGATATAACCCAGACGCCAGCCGGTCATGGCAAAGCCTTTGGAGAAACCGTTTACAGTAACTGTGCGCTCCATCATGCCGGGCATAGAAGCAATACTTACATGCTCACCACTGAAGTTGATATGCTCATAAATTTCATCGGCTACTACGATGATATCCGGACGGTCAGCCAATGCTTTGGCCATAGCCTCCAGTTCCTCACGGCTGAATACCGCTCCGGTAGGGTTGCAGGGAGAGGAGAAAATTACTGCTTTGGTCTTGGGGGTGATTGCAGCTTTCAGTTGGTCGGCAGTCGCCTTAAAATTATTTTCAATAGTCCCGTTGATAAGCACGGGTACACCTTCGGCCAGTTTGATAATCTCCGCATAGCTTACCCAGTAGGGGGCATAGACAATCACCTCATCGCCAGGGTTGAGCAGGCACATAAAGGTGTTGGCAATAGACTGCTTGGCACCAGTAGAGACAACTATCTGTTCAGGTGTGTAAGAGAGTTGGTTTTCATTCTTTAGCTTATCGGCGATGGCCTGACGCAGGTCCAGATAACCGGGTACAGGAGAATAAGAAAAATATTTACCTTCATCAATGGCTGCTTTGGCCGCTTCGCAGATATGTGCAGGTGTTTTAAAGTCCGGTTCTCCCAGGCTCAGGCTAATGACATCTGCCCCTTTTGATTTTAGTTCACGTGCTTTTTGAGCCATGGCAATGGTGGCCGACTCTTCCATAGCCTTAATTCTGTCGGATAGTTGCTCCATAGTGTATTTGAATTTTGTAATAGGTACGTTTTGACCAAAAAAAGCAAAACGGGGCAAAATTAATGATTAGCCTTTAGAGATACTAGGTTTAAAGCTGAAAGTGTAGCGAATATTTTCAGCAGATCATCCAGTAAATTACTTCAATTTTTAGATTTATTGTGAATAATTTATGAACTTTGGGGGCAATTTGCTTGTCTATATATTGCATACACGGGGCCGACCGGTTTTGACAGGATGTGTGGTTACGTGTGTAAGCATGCAGGCACATAGAGTGAGTGCCTTGATCAATAGCTCTAACACTATAATTGGCGAATCTAATTACGCCATGGCTGCCTAATTTTAACCCTCTAGGTTAAAATTTGGGCTTCGCGGTTGAGCGACAACGCTCCCGGGCCACATCCTGCAGTGCTTCTGTTCTTTAAGCGCTGGGTCCAGGGTGTCGAAATGAAGAACTAGTGTGGGCAGGACTGTGATGCCCATGCGAAATTTAATCGCAGTTAAGGTAGTGTTCGGTTGCCTTTTACCATTCACTACCCGACAATCTAAAAAAGGATAAGCATGTAGAATCCACGATAGTTGCCTTCACTGGACGAGGGTTCGAATCCCTCCGGCTCCACAAATTTGATTCAAGCAACATCAAAACCCTTCATATCTTTAAGATTTGAGGGGTTTTTTGTTAAAAATCTATTCGTTTTTCTGTGTTTTGCTCATATCATAGATGATCTATTCTTAAGAAGAAGAATAGGTTAAGAAGTAAAAAGCTCTTTTGATGGTTTTATCTGGAATAGCGAAGCGATATACTTCTACTATCCACATGGCCCCTTAGCCCGGGTAGAGCTGGGTGAGCGTTCGTCACAGGGGCTAGATTACTACTACACTCTACAAGGTTGGCTGAAAGGCGTAAATGGCAGTACCGAAACCAATGACCCTGCCCAGGATGGTATCAATGGCAGCCGGGTCGGTAAAGACGCCATTGCCTTTGCTTTGGGCTATCATGAAGACGACTTTAATGGCATTGGCGCTACGCAGGAAGATAATCAACTGTGGGCCCGACTCAATGAGCAGTATAATTACAGTGGATTGCATAATGGCAACATTGCCTGGATGCAAACCCATCTGGCAGGAATGGCCGGAGAGGAAGGAGAAAACAACAACTCAGGTATGCAGGCTATGCTTTATCAGTACGACCAGCTCAACCGTTTGGTACTCTCCCGCAGCCTTAGCAATTATAGCGAAGGCACTGGCTTTGCTAGTCGTAATACCAGTGGCGCTGAAGCTTTTGATACTGACTACAGCTATGATGCTAACGGAAACCTGCTCAACTTGCAACGGTACAACCAGCAGGCTAGCTTGAGGGATGATTACACCTACAACTATGCTGCAGGAACCAATAAACTAACGAGTCTGGGAGACTCTATACCTGCCGATACGATTTGGTATGATAGTAAGACTTATGATAGCGGAGTCATAAAATCTGATGGCAAAGTGTACCGAGAAATTACGGTAGAAGGTAATACAACAGCTGATGGAAGATATAACGCTCAACTCAGAGCCAATGAGGTCATTACATTGAAACCAGATTTCCATGCTACTGCAGGCAGTGGTTTCCATGCCAAGTGGGTAGATGAAGCTAACTATGAGATTGATGATGACAATGCTACCTACCAATATGATGAGATAGGCAATCTGATCTCTGATAGTAGTGATGGAGTAAAGATTAGCTGGACCCCCTATGGCAAAGTACGGCAGGTGAAGCATAATGATAGCACTCAAGTTACTTACCGCTATGATGGTGCGGGTAACCGAATTCTGAAGGCAGTGGATAGAGCAGGCTTTACCCATACCACCACTTATGTACGCGATGCCTCCGGCAATGTGCTGGCCATCTACCAGGACTCTACTTTGGCGGAGCAGCCTATTTATGGCAGTAGCCGATTGGGTATGTACAAGGGAGGAACAGCAGCTGGCCATGAGACACTAGGCAAACGCCAGTATGAGTTATACAATCATCTGGGCAATGTACTGGCTGTGATTACCGACAACATCAATATGGACGCTGACTCTACCTGGGCCACTGTTACCAGCCTCCACGACTACTACCCGTTCGGTATGGAAATGGAAGGTAGAAGCTATATCGCTGATGTAGATGATGAAAACTACCGTTTCGGCTTCAATGGCAAAATGAAGGATAATTCTTTTGGCAGCACGAATTATGATTACGGGTTTAGAATATACTCGCCGAAGATCGGGAAGTTCTTGAGCGTGGACCCGTTGACGAAGAGTTATCCCATGCTGACGCCTTATCAGTTTGCAAGTAATACACCAATCCAAGCTGTAGATTTAGATGGGTTGGAGGCTTATCATTTTCATAGTTTGGGAATGTACACCAAATTTACGTCAATGATCGAGGGTAAATCTGAGTCTGAAGTTATGGCTATTGCGTCTAACATGTACTATGGTGTAAATGACTGGATTAACAAAGAAGATAAACTTCAATCTATGGAAAAGGGTTGGGGGGCAGATAGTGAATATAACATGGCAATTACCAGAAATAATGGAGGGCCATTCAGAGTTTTTGCTCCAGGAGACAATGTCGCAAGTATTCACCATGCTACAGATAAACTTGAGGAAATAAGACAAGGAGAACTACAGAAAAGACAAGCAGCTTATGAAAAGGCTGTATTTAAAATGTATGATGGGATTAGTCAAGATATAGATGAAAGAGAATTTAACCTGAAGTTAATAACCAATTTAGCAATTATAGAGGGGGCATTAGCTTCCTTTGGATCTTCTCTTTATGCCTCTGGTGGTGTAACTCTTGCAAATAGTTTTTCTGTAGGGCTAGATTTCGCAAATATTGCTATTAGTGTTGATGATATTTTTGGAAATTTTGCTACTGAGAATTTTGATCAGAATGATTATTCTACATTTAAATTAGGAGTTAATTTCCTGGGAATAGGAAATAACTTTAAGTCTATTTTTTATGATGGAAATCCATTTGATGGAATTAATTCATTAAACTTTTTTAATGATCTCAATGGAGTATATGACTATAGTTCAGACAAACTAGAAACCCAAAACAGTGATGAAAAAAAATAACCCTAAAGATATTGGACCTATCTTTGAAGAAAGTTTTTCTTTAATTACTAGCACTGCAACTTTATTAGTAATAGGTTTTTCAGAATACTTTCTCCTAAATGCAATGCACATTCATGCTGTAATATCCTTAATACTAAGTTTTATAACAGTGTATATTATTGCAGGATACTTTATTTATAGAGTAAAATTATATTCAGATAAGCTTATATATTTATATCCAATACGGTTAATCAGAAGAAGAAAAGTTTATTATCCAATAATAATTAATTCTGTAGCTTATAATCAAGGTGGAGCTAGAGATTCACCAAGTTTAGTAGTCACCTTTAAATTTAAAGGTGATGATTTTAATAAGAGTATTATACTTAGTGGATTTAACACAAAAGATAAAAAGCTTAAATACTTTCAACTTCTAGAAGAACATGGTATTAAAACAGTTGATAATTAGATTGAAAAAATTATAGCCCCCTCTGGCGCGCGTTTAGCTATAGCCATCGTGGCCCGGCGGCGTAATGCGTGCCTTTTTATTCTCCAAACTCAAGAAACAAAAGCCTGTCAAGTTTAATAGTCCCGGATATAGGTATCCATAGGGTCAAAGAGCGTACGCTGCTTATCTTCGTCTAACTGGCGCAGATCATCCAGGGGTTGCAGAAGCCTGCGGTCTTTGAGCTGCTGAGAAGTAAGCCTAACCAGCTAATCCAAAGAACCCTCCGGAACCTGGGTAATCTTAGCGACAATCTCAAGAAAAGATAGCTGCGTAAAGGTTCTATGTCTCCTCACCACATTGAGTAAGGAGACATGGAGCACAAATGCTTTACCAGCTGAGCAGGCTCATACGCTCTCCCTCTACAAACTCAATCAGTAAATCTTCATTGCAAGTATTATTGCCTAAATAAGATACCTTCCTTTTAGAGGCATGCTCATCCAGGTAAGCATTGATTTTCTTATCGGAGAATGAGCTAAAGAAATCATCGTAAGCAAATATCTTATCGTAAAGAGGGTTAGAATGCTCTGCTATTTTCTTTCCATGAAGATCAAATCTCACGGTATGTACCATCTCAGGGGAAGCCAACTGGAAGGTGAAGTTACCATCTTCAGCGATATAAGCCAATGCTTTCCTTTCAACACCAAAACACTGCTTTATCAGTCGCTTGTCTTGGCGGAACAGGTCGTTTTCACCACTCTTGTATTGCCATAGAAGTTTACCGTCCAATGTATAGGCTTGCAGATAGTAGCCCTCAATATCGGCATTGCTAGCCTTGGAGTTTTTATGATCATACAAACCATACCATATGATAAGGTTTCTGGCTTCGTCTATCATCAGGTGCCCATGCGTATAACCATTCTCTAAAAGATTTGAGAGGGCCTTACCGTTTGAACTGGTATGAGAACGGGAGGAGTAGAATTGCTCTTCGCTGCCCTGGTTTTGTTTAGCTCCTTTGTTATAGCCAAAGCGTATAAACCCACTAAAATAATCCTCTTCAAGTTTGATCAACAGAGTTTGTTCCCTTTGCTTTGTCCCCTCAAAGTCTACAGCGATGATTTTGGTAAAGGCGTTCGTGCCATCCTCGTCAAAGATTTTGGTAGCCAGCCAGATGTGCTTGTCATTATGGGTAATGTATCTCCACTCTTCGTCTGTAATGGGCAGTTGAGTACTTAACTGCTTGAAGGTAAAGTCATCATGGGAAAAAGTGTTGATCTTTAGGGTGGTGGTTTTTTTGTTTTCTTCGGTATTGAGCATGTACAAGTATTGATCATCTACAAACTGTACCTGGAAGTCCCCCTCCATCTTCTCATAAGTATCTTTTTCTACCTCAAAAGTTTTGCTCTCCCCCGAGCTTTTGATCTGGGTGATGACAGATTCACTAGTACCTTTGCTTACGTTCCACCCCATATTTTCTATATGATATACATATGACCCATCAGGAGTGGCTACAATATTCTGGCCCAGGCCTTTCTCAGCCTGGTGGGTAGCAATGGGTACCTGCCAGCGTTGCTGCTTATCGTTGGTATAATAGCTAAGCATCCAGTTGAGTTCTTTAGAGTAAGTCTTTTTTACACCCGTTTTAATTACAAAGCCCGCCTTGCCTAAGTTGAGGTGGCCAAGCAGTTCATCTTTTTTATCTACAGCGAAATCAAGCTTGCTGGTTTGTGCAAGAGAAGATATACTGATAAAAGACGCTAATACCAATGTGAAGAATGATCTTTTCATAAGTGATTTTCAGGGAAAGAAAGAATAATATTTCGCGTAAAAATACTTATGATTAATTGTGACATTCTAACCAAGTGATGAATTTACTTACCCAGGTAAGTAGAGCGATATATCTTATGAGTGAGAAATGTGGCTAGCAGGAACGTTTAGTTTTAGGATGATGCCCATTGTGTATTACTTTCATTCATCAGTTTATATTATTGTCATCTGTTGGCTGTTGAGAAGTATGGTCAAAGCTTAGCGAAAAGTGTACTGGCGCATTTTACACATCACGATTGAGTCTACTGCTTTAGAGAACTCCGTGATAGAAACAGTCTCTTCTGTACGTTGAGCAAATGATTCTTTTGGAATTAAAAGGTAGGCGGTGAACAGAAGAAGGAAAAAGATGGTTACTGTTTGCTTCATTTATCTGGTTTTTAGGTTCACCAACAACAAGGAGTAAACATTGTAACCTACAGTTGATCGACTCAACCAATAGCTAACACTAAACAGCATAGCGACATTAGCAACGTCAGCGTACCAAAGCCATATTTCTCAATGGGGCTTTTTGCCGTTAAATTTCCTAATGTGTTGAGTAAGAAGAAGGCGAATAGTACCCACACCCCTCCGTTGACCACTGCCGGATAATTAAGAAAAGTTAAATATCCCATTCGTAATGTTACCAAAAGGATAGCCAGTGCTAGTATTACCAAAGAAATAGATTCCATTCGGAGCATCTGCTGCCGGTTTTGGATTTTACCGGCCCAAACGATGCCGTAGGGAATAATACCGACCATAACCAGCACATGAAAGACAATCAACAATCCCAGTAAGATGAGTAGGGTGTTACCAGCGAGCTTAGGGTTGAATAGCGATTCCATGATATTGTTGGTTAATTAAGTTTACAATCTGAGTATTACCGGCCGCCGACGGAACGTGGCGAGAGTTTTCTAGCAAGATCGTGTTTTTTAGCGATGGAAAAATCTGATGCGCTCTTCGTAGCATTTTTTCCCCCGGAAAAAGTATATCCCCGTCGGCCCCAACGATATGTAGTGGGGTTTTAATCTTTCGAGCTTCTTTCCGACTAATCAGCGGGATGGGTGAGAAATCCTGATCAAAATGAAGAAGTACTTCTGAGAGAAACTCCCGTGCAAAATCATCCTCTTCAGTAAACAGCTCACGTAGAAAATCACGGACGTAAGATAGTTTTCTTCGCCACTGGTACAGTTTTATCGGTAAAAATACTTTTTGTAGTGCTTGTAGTGGATGGCCACTGACAATGCCAGCCGGTACAACAAGGTAGGCCTGGGCAATTCGTTTTTCGTCGTACACCAACGCTTTCCAGCCAATGAAACCACCCAGCGAAATACCGACCAATACGGCATCGCGGATACTGAACCGAGACAGTAGCTCGTACAACCACTGGCCGTAAGAGTGATCTTTCATAGAGGGGCGAAGGCCTTCACTCAGGTTAGGTTGACCAATCAAATCGATAGCATACATACGGAAGTTCTTTTCTAAACCCCTCATTGCCTCAAGGGCGATGGGCGCACATCCGTTGGAGCCGTGTAGTAAGACTAGCGGCGGATTATCTTTCTTCCCTATTAGAAGCACATGGGTATCTCCGAAGCTTGTTTCTACTTTTATACTTTCGTAGGAAAGGTTCAACTCATCTAACTTTTGGTAGTAGAGTGCTTCTATGATGTTTCTTGTTTTGGGTGAATCAAATAATGCTGACATATGATTGTGGTTAATGCTTTCTGAATTTGTTCCTGAAATGGAAGGTAGTTGAATTCAATTAGTATAAGACAACAGGTTCAGTTTTCACTCCTCCCGGGGGACGCGCCCCCAGAACGGTTATGGATTGATAGATAATCTGATTATTAAAGACCTCGGGTTAAATTAACAAATACGACCATTACGATTGCCCCACTGGAGCGGTTACGCAGTGGTGAGGGCGATAGTGAGAAGCAGTAATAGGTAACTTTTCATCTGTTTAAAATTAAGATTCAAGAATAAGAATCTAATCTGCTCATGAGTTGGTGTAAAAACTGCGAACAATAAGGAATTAGAAATTTATCCCAAAATAAAGATTGGGTTCAAAGAGAAAGTAGTTTCTCCATTGATCATCTAGCTGTTTAAACCCTTCTGGTGTATTGGTATCAAAAACCCAAAATTGAGAATGAACTTGAGGTTCTATGAAAAAGCGTTTGTTCTTACCAAAAGCAAAATGATATCCCAAATGAAGCGAGTTGTAAAGTTTAAATCCATTTTTAATTTTATTACCGTCTAGATCGGTATAGGTTTGAATTTGTGGCAGCACTTCAATAGAGGCAAAAAGTCCTTTCCAAAGCATGCGTTGGTATGTGACGCCAATTCCTGTTTCCCTTAAATATCCATCGTAATATTCAGTTCCAGATTCTATTTTATCCACAACACCATCCCACCAGGTGATCCCCATGGGTTGAAATAATCGCCAGGTGGCAAACTTTACCCCAATGATGTTCTTGTTATCCAGGTTACGTTTAACATGAAGTTCTATGTGCTGCGTATGTGTCCTATCGTCCCAGGCTTTTTCTGCTAACTGAGGTAAAATAATCACAGGGAAACTAACTCTATACTTGTGAGCCACTTCGGTTTCTTTACCTAGTTTTTGGTTGCTCTGAGCAAAAGCACTAAACGTAATAAGCGTTAGAATGACAATTAATAAACTTTTCATTTTTGAAAATTTTTAGTGGTGAAATAAATAGTTATAGAAATTCATACTGAGCACTCCTTTAGAGAAAAGAATATTCATCCGGTGATTACATATTTTGTTTTGATGAGGTGTCAAAGGTGGGGTGGAAAGGTGGCGCAATCGTCCTGAAATGAAATTGCGGACGTTTTTGCTCAAATCTCTGCCATAGTTGCCATAAGACAGCCTTCTTTCCTATTGGTAAGCAATAGGTATGGATTTACATTTTCGTACGATTTCGAGGCAGTAATACTTTTCCTTTGAACTCAATAAACACTTGAGCTATGAAAAAAGAAGGTATTATCGCCACCCTACTATTGGCAATAACGCTGGGTCTGATCGTCTACCAAATGGTTACTTTATCTCAGCTGGATACTCAGTGGAACGAGATTGAGACTTATACTGATGAGCAGACGTGGACAAGGCTGATTCCGCTGTTGTACTACGCAGCCTTACTTCCCGGTGGCTTGTTAGTGTTATTCTTTCCTGGCAAATCCGCTATCTATCTACTGATTGTGGTGTTTATGATGCTGGAAGAAGTCGCTATGGTCATGTTAGGCTTAAGCACGACTATTTTTCCTGCTTACGCTCTGGTTATTCTCGGATTGCTATCGCTAATAGTCTTCTTCCTGGTTTTCTCACCAGGGTTCCCACAGATAGCCCTTACAGGAAAAACCAGCCTGAAAGGCTTAATGATGGGAGCAGCCTTCAGTGTTTTACTATGCATGTTGTTTAGCCTATTTTTCTAAGCGCCGGTTTTTGATGGGAAAAAATTAAGTAGCCAGGTGTGATTTTCTGAAAGGTAGCGCGAATCATAGAGTAGACGACTATCAAACGAACATTAAAACTTAAGAAATACGAACTTTTAACGAACAATAAAATGAAAACCTCAGAAACTCAAAAAACCTCAGACCTGAAGGAAAACCAATCGGCTAAAAGCCAAGAGCTGTATCAGACTCTTCAGAAAGAAGTAAAGCTACACCAGGCTGAGTTGGCTCTGAAGAAGCTACTTTTTCTGCCAGTTAGCACCCTAGTATTTTTTCTTGTAGTATCTTCCTACGGGGCATACTTTGTCGTAGAGCACCGGGAAACATGGTACTTCGCTTTTTCCGGAAGTGTTGTAACCATCTTTTCGGTGTTATATACACTACTATCCATTCGGCTACTAAGCAAGATACTGTTTATGGATTACGATGCTCCGGTGGCCAAGATTCAGCGATCGCTCGCTCAAGCAAAATCTTTGGCAGTGGATAATTTGCGACTGGCCGCCTGGCTACTTCCTTTTGCGCCCTTTGTTGGGGTATTTGCTACCAGAGCGATATTTGATTTTGACTTAACTACTATCGTAAGCATGGACTTCGTTGCCGCTTTCGGCCTTATAACCATTATACTAGAAATAATCTCTCTAGTAATACTGAAAGCAATCCGTCTAAATAATATCAACAAAAAGTGGATGCAATGGCTGCTTACCGGAAGCGGTAGCCAGGTAGACAAAGCACTAAGCTATCTAGGTCAAATTGATGATAGTGATTTTGAAGGAGGCTTAAAAAATACTCATCCACAGAGTTGCGCTAAGGTGTAGAGCTGCGAATATTTGTTCTTTAAGAATCTAACCAAACCTAAAAATTTCCTTTTTTCTGCGTATTTTTGGTTATCGTCATCAGGATCTACTGCAAGAACTGACGACATTCTGTCGTCTAATCTGATAAGCCACAATGTTATCCGATAATATGACCGGAAATTCTATCGCCGTACTACCCTTCAAAAACTTTAGCTCTGACCCGGAGAACGAGTACTTCAGCGATGGCATCACCGAAGAGATCATCAATGCGCTGGCCAAGATTGAACAGCTGAAAGTCATCTCCCGCACTTCTTCTTTCTTTTTCAAAAACAAAGACGTTCCCCTGAAGGAAATTGCCGCGCAGCTAAAAGTGGCCATCGTGCTGGAGGGCAGCGTCAGGGTAGCACACGGAATGGTGCGTATCACCGCCCAGCTAATAGAGGCGGCAGAAGATTTTCACTTCTGGTCGGAGTCCTGGGACCGTAAGCTGGAAAATATTTTTGAGGTGCAGGATGAGATCAGCCTGCTGATCGCCGAAAAACTGCGGGAGCAGTTCGGGCACTTTGAGATCGCCGACCACCTGGTCAACCGGCAGACCGATAGGCTGGATGCCTATGCCCTTTCACTCAAAGCGAAGTACTATTTCAACAAGTGGAACCCCCAGGACGTACGGACAGCTATCGGCCTTTTTGAGCAGGTGATTCAGATGGATCCGCAGCATACCGAGTCTTACGTGGGGCTGGCCGATGCCTACGGCTTTATGGCTACTACCGAATTTATGCCCCGGCAGGAAGCCTGGCAGCAGGCGGTGACTTATACGCATAAAGCATACGAACTGGATCCGGAGAATGCCGGTGTACATTATCAACTGGCCAACCTGGCATTCTTCACCGACTGTAATTTTGCGGAAGCTGCCCGACATACCTTCCGGGCGGTGAAACTGAAGCCCAACTATCCGGAAGCCCAGCAGTATATGTCCTTTCTCTACATGCTTTGTGGAAATATGGATAAAGCCCTGCACCACCTCCAACTTGCGCTTGCGATAGATCCGCTCAACCAGGAGACGCTTTTTTACAAAGCTTACTATGCGTACCGTGCTAAGGAATTCGCCTCAGCCCGGCAACAGTTGGAGGCTCTTCTGGACAAAAACCCTAAAAACCTACCGGCCCTGATTGTCAAAGCTTACTGCCTGCTGATGCTGAAGGAATTTGATAAAGCCACTTCCCTCCTGGAAAGTATGCCTCCGGAAATCACCATACCCGACGAAAAGCTGGGGATTAACTGTCTGGCCAGCATCATGCGGGGAGATCAGGCGAAAACGGAGGCCTACCTGCCTAAGCTGAAGTCAGGTGCAGAGCACAATACCTCTTTCCAGGCCCATACTTACCTTTTTCTGGCCTATGTACAGCAAAACCGCTTTGATGAAGCCTTTGACTGGCTGAAAAAAGCCCTGAAGCTGAAATCATCCATTTTTCTGTTGAGCTTCTCTGATCCGCTGGCTCAGGCGCTAAAGCAGGATGCCCGTTACACCAGCTTTCATCAACAGCTCTATCCGGCCATTGGACAAGAAACTGAAGCAGATGAAAAGAAAGATCCACTGCTGGATCAAGCGACCGCGAATGCTTACCAGGAAAATCTGCTGGATTTTGTAGAAAATGAACGCCCTTACCTCAACCCCAGCCTGAGCCTGCGGCTATTGGCCGAGCAGGTGGAAATCCACCCTAACCAGCTATCCTGGCTGTTAAACGAAAAAATGGGCAAAAACTTCAATGAGTTTGTCAACCACTACCGGGTAGCACATTTTAAACAGCTGGCATTGGATGATGCCAATCACCACATCTCCCTGCTGGGCCTGGCTTATGAAAGCGGCTTCAACTCCAAAACGGTTTTCAATACTTTCTTCAAAAAAGAAACCGGCATGACGCCCAGCGCCTTCGTCAAAAGCAAATCCTGATCTTTTCTGGTTCGTATTTATAATCCGGAACCCTTTCCCTGCTTTTCAGAACAGCCCGCTCAGCAGCTTTGACTTACTTTGAAACATCATCAAACAGAAGTCAAACCAAAAAAACCATCAGGATGAAAACTATACAGATGAAAGCCGTTCTCGCCACCGGTTACGGAAGTGCCGAAGTACTACAACTCAGCCGGGTAAGCAGACCTGAACCCAAGCCCGATGAAATACTGGTGAAAGTCTACGCCAGTTCAGCCACCCGAGCCGACAGCATGATGCTCAGTGGCAAGCCCTATATCGGCCGCCTCTTTAACGGACTGAAAAAGCCCAAGAATCCAATTCCCGGGACCGGCTTTGCGGGAGTGGTGGAATCGGTCGGTGAAGCGGTGAAGTCTTTCAAAATTGGAGAAAGGGTATTCGGAGAAACCACCCTGAGCTTCAGCACCAATGCCGAGTATGTCGCCATAGCCGAGCAGGGCGTCATCCTGCCCATGCCCGACAATATGCGCTATGAAGAGGCAGCCAGTTTCTGCGATGGCCCTCTTACCTCCATCAACTTTCTAAAAGAAATCGCGCAGATACAAGCCGGTGAAAAAGTGCTGATCAACGGAGCGGCCGGTAGCCTGGGCAGTGCTGCGGTCCAATTAGCCAAATACTTCGGCGCGGAAGTCACCGGCGTATGCAGCACCGGCAATGTAGGCTTGGTCAAATCTCTGGGTGCCGACCATGTCATTGACTACCGGCAGCAGGATTTTACCCAATTGGATGAAAAATACGATTTTATCTACGACACAGTAGGCAAAAGCACCTTCAGCAAAAGCAAACAGGTGCTCAAACCTTATGGCATGTACCTTTCGCCGGTCCTGAAGTTCCCGCTACTGCTAGAAATGATACGTACTTCGCTATTCGGAAAAAAGAAAGCCAAATTTGCTGCCACTGGTCTGAAGTCGGTTGATGAACTGAGGGACATGCTTTCCGAACTGCTTAGTATCTACCGGGACGGGAAGCTGAAACCGGTGATAGACCGGCAGTTTCCCTTAGAAAAGCTTGCCGAAGCCCACCGGTATATTGAACTGGGGCACAAGAAAGGAAATGTTGTCATCGTCACTGCCTAAAAATAAGGATCATGAATATTCATTTTGAATCTACCGTATGTTACATATAATTCTAATTTATAGAACATAGCTGCAATATTACGCTGTCGTTATGTTGGGCATCATTAATTATAAAAACAATGCTATGAAAATTTTTGAATGGGATGGAAAACGTAAGAATCTATTATCTCTGCTTTGGATTTACCTAACACTAAATTATATCTATTGTGATGTGTTTACTTTACACCTTTCCAGTTACTTAGAAGCATTTTTATCTGGTGACGTAGGTGGCATGAAGATAACTGAAGAGTTTTTATTAGCTTTCTCCGTTGTGATGCAAATTCCTATGATCATGATTGTCCTGTCTAGGTACTTAACTTTCAGACTAAACAAATATTTCAATATTGTTGCAGGCATCATTACGACTTCAATTCAAGCCTTTACGGTGACTATGGGGGGTACACTTCACTATATGTTCTTTAGCTTCTTTGAGATAAGTACCGGTTTAATAATTATTTATCTAGCAGTCACTTGGAAGCAGGACACGAAGTCATAGTTTATGGTTATACCCATCACAAAGAAATTAACTATATAAGCTAGAAACCATGCCCAATCGTGTAGACGGTTGACAGTCTTATTCCTAGCAGGTTGCTCCTCAGTGGACGCCATGCGGCAGCGTCTGCTTCCACTTTAGACTGCAAAGTAAATGTAAACTAAATTCAGGATTTAATTATGTTTGTAAACCTATTGAAGGATTATCACACAAAAAGTTTAAGCTTTATTCAGAACGAGACACTTTGCCACTTGCTTGGCTTGGGGTAACGACTCCCCTGCCTACGGGACCGGGCCCCGGCGGCCGGGCCCCGGCGGCTTTCACCCTTTGGAACGCTCCACTTCATGCGCTATATCCACCATTCAAGGCGCACATAATAAATATGCGTAATGCAAGCGGTTTAGCTAATTTGAATTTTATAACATTTAATAAACAACGTAGCTGTTTGCTATTAAAGTACACTGAAATCCTACACTACGCATATTCAATCCTTCAGCATTTATCAAAGAACTGACTGAACAAGCTGGAAAAAGAAACTAAAGAAAAGTAAGCACATTTAAAATATATTTTATCATGAAAAGTCAAATTGTAATATTTATTGCGCTAGTAATGCTTGGTGCTTGCAGCGGCCCTGCAAATTCTGGTATCACGCAACAACCAACTTTAGCTGATTATCAAGTTGGTGAAAAATGGGTTTGGAAATATAAGGGCGTAACGACGGAAGGAGAAGTACGCTCTGATGGAGAAGAGACAAGAGAAATAGTCAGTGTTAATGGAGTTTTAGGTATGACAATCGGAAATGACACCATTCCCGTTACTGACATTGTGAAGCCGGATGAAAGCGAAACACCTAAGTACGACTGGCCTTTGGAAGTGGGCAAAAAGTGGAAATATGAGAACAACTGGACAAGTCAAGATGGAACAACGGGAAACCAAAGTCAAGATGCTGAAGTATTATCCTACCAGGAAGAAACGGTAGCAGCTGGAACGTTCATGGCCTATACGATTAAATACACAGGTAAAACCTCGAATTCCAGAG
The DNA here is from genome assembly GCF_029504655.1 of Catalinimonas alkaloidigena. NCBI lineage: Bacteria > Pseudomonadati > Bacteroidota > Cytophagia > Cytophagales > Catalimonadaceae > Catalinimonas > Catalinimonas alkaloidigena. The sequence continues at coordinate 7,276,590 of NZ_JAQFIL010000001.1, read as the reverse complement.
GGTATAGCGCAAATGAAGAGGAAGTTTGGTTGTATGCACCTGCTATAAAAAATTTCATAAAACTCACTCAGAATCAAGGTGAGTTCTCGTACGCAGAGGAATTAATCGACTATTCAAAACCCAAATAAAGCTGTATAAAGCAGTTAATTTTACCTGCTATTTAGGTCAATATTTTTAGCATAGAAAACTAGACTAGAAAGATCCAAAAAAATGCTAACAATGTGTCATACCTAATAGCGAGCGTAGTAGCAAACCTCAAGATTTGTAGCTCGCAGCAGCCTCATTTCGGTTTGTTGATAGCGAGTGGCTCCGAAATCTGCCACTACACATACACTGACCGAAGTAGGCAACTCACAATGACAATAAGCAGGATGAGCGGTAATAACCCATTAAATCAAAACATAATGACTGAAAATCGCAAACCCTTCGGACTTATCGCCGCCATCGCCATCCTTCTCATGGCGGTAGCAGCAGGCTTTGCCTACGGTTATGTGCAGAGCAGCCTTTTGGCAGATGACGCACAAACAACTGTGCAAAATGTCCAAAATTCACCTGGACTGCTCAAAGCAGGCATACTTGCCTGGGTAGTAGTGCTAGTCTGCGACCTGGTCGTTTGCTGGGCGTTGTATCATTACTTTAAGCACGTTCACCGCTCACTATCTTTGCTCTCTTCCGGCCTGCGGCTGGTGTATAGCGGTTGGCTGGCAGTGGCTATCGCCCAACTTGTCTACCTGCTTCCGTTACTCAATAATCCTGATCAAGCAGCGGCACTTCAGGTGATGCAGCAGTTTGCGTCTTTTGAGGAAATCTGGTCGGCAGGGCTGATCGTCTTTGGACTGCATTTGCTAGCATTGGCTTATTTGTCACTACTATCTCAAAATATTCCGCGTATCTTTGGCTGGCTACTACTATTTGCTGGATTCAGCTATTTATTTGTCCATACAGGCAAATGGCTATTTCCGGGAGCACGGCTTATTGATCAATTGGAAACCTTGCTCAGCCTACCGATGGCAGTGGGAGAGTTGGCTTTTGCCCTTTGGTTATTGATACGCAGCAGGAATGTAGCATCGCCACAATTCCATTCTGTCAAGAAGGAACTCATACAAGTGCATAGTCGCGAAAAAATATGATACGATGACCAGGCAAAGATCAAAACGAATCACCCAGGCTGTACTGCTCGTAGGCACAATCATCTCCCTGTTCTTTGTACCATGGCTTTTGGTAAAGGCGTGGATACTTCCGCTACCGGATACGGTTCAAGAACAGTTAGATGAGGCCATTGGTCATGGATTTGAAGGAATGGTTGTCTATATAGACCAGACTGGTAAACCACCTCAGTATTTTGCTTCCGGATGGCATAATAGAGAATCTGAGATACCTGCCAAACCTGACGCACTATTTAAGATTGCCAGCATCAGCAAGCTATACGACGCTGTGGCTGTCACCAAATTGGTAAGTGATGAACGTCTTTCTTTGGATAAAACCATCGCAGATTATTTACCGGAGCTTGTAGGAAGAATTGAAAACGCTGAGAATATTACCTTGAGGTTGATGATTCAGCATAGAAGTGGCATTCCCAATTTTACGGACGCGCCGAACTTTTGGGCAACTCCAACCGAGACCTATGAAGAAAGTCTTGCATTGATTCAGGGCAAGCCGGCCAACTTTGAACCCGGTGAAGACTACGAATATTGTAATACGAATTACCTGTTAATTAATAAGATAATGGATGACATTCTGGGTTATGAGAACTTTCAATTCATTCAGGAAGAAATTCTAATACCGCTAAATCTTAACCATACCTTCGCTTCGCTAAGTGAAGTAAATATAGACAATGTAATGAGTGGCTATCATGTAGGATATCCTCATGATTTAAAGACAAACGATTATGGCATGCATGCCACCGCAGAAGACGTGGGGACATTCCTAAGGGCATTAAACGATGGATCTGTATTTGATGAAGGAGAGCAAGAAATCTATTCCTCCGTTTACGAGTATGAGCATGCCGGTTGGGTTCCGGGATATCAGAGTTTCGCAAAATATCACAAAGACCTTGATGCTGTTATTATTGAGTTTTACAGTACCACCGACCCTAAACTGTACAATTGGAATTTGTCAGAAATCATCAATAATAGAATTGTCAAAATACTGAAAAGGCAGAAAAGCTCATAGCAATGCACAAAAGGCATTAAAACGCAGTTTAGCCAAAACGTTTTAAACAATAAAAAAAATGACAAACGTAACAAACACTAGTCTTAATGCAATCGAGTTTCCAGAGCCAACAATGATTCCAGTCAATGATGTTGAGCTTGAAGTATTTGAAGCAGGGAAACAAAATGTAGGCAAACCTATTGTGCTTTGCCATGGCTTTCCAGAGCATGCGTTTTCTTGGCGTTATCAAATCCCAGCACTTGTCAAAGCTGGTTACCATGTTATTGTTCCCAACCAAAGAGGTTATGGAAACTCATCTTGTCCGACCAAAGTAACAGAATATGACATAGAACACTTAACAGGAGACCTGGTTGCATTACTCAATTATTATAGATATCAAGATGCTACTTTTGTTGGTCATGATTGGGGTGCAAATGTGGTTTGGAATCTTGCAATATTACATCCTGAGAAGGTAAATAAAGTGATAAATTTGGCCTTACCTTATCAAGAGAGAGGAGAAAAGCCTTGGATTGAGTTTATGGAAGAGGTTTTTGGAGAGGACTTCTATTTTGTCCACTTCAATAGACAACCGGGGGTGGCAGATGCTATATTGAAAGAGAATACATATCGTTTTCTTCGTAACCTGTTTCGCAAGAATGTACCTCCCGCACCGCCAGAGCCAGGAATGTTAATGATTAATCTTGCTAGAGCAGATAAACCACTTGGTGAGCCCATAATGGATGACAACGAACTGTCCGTTTTTGTCTCCGCTTTCGAGTCATCAGGGTTTACAGGGAGTATAAATTGGTACAGAAACCTTGACCGCAATTGGCATTTATTGGCAGACGTGAAGCCAATGATTCTACAACCGACATTGATGATATATGGTGATCGAGATTTGATTCCGAAGGCTCAAAGCTTGAAAGGTTTCGTACCAAATTTGGATGTGGTTAGCTTAGATTGTGGTCATTGGATTCAGCAAGAAAAGCCAAAAGAAACAAATCAAGCAATTTTAAAATGGCTAGAACAACAGAATCCCTAAAATGGAATCTGAAAAAAATTAGATAAAAAAATATGGTCGAGATTAAGCATAGGAAGCTACTTGTGAAAAAATTAATTTTTCAATCTTTGGTCTTGGTTTTTTATAGGTTCTTGTTCCTTCCTGCCCACAGATTCCAACGATTCCAGCACCCACAACGTTAACACAGGTTGCATTAGCCTAGAAGAATCAGTTGAAAGAAAAGCGCAATTAGAGAGCGGAGTTCGTGGGCAAGTGAAGTTTTGGGGAGAGCCGGAAAATTTCAGCACCATACCAAATAAAATGTCAGCGTATAATATTCCGGCATTATCTCTTGCGATAATACATCAAGGTAAGATTGAATGGGCAGACATTTACCAGAATGAAAATTTTCCCGAAGAACAAAAACTGAACTGTACGAGTATTTTTCAGTTTGTTAGAGTAGTTGGCAAACATTTCTTGATGGCAATTGTAACATTTTTACTTTTCATTACTCTTGCCATCGTAACATATAGTTTTGAAAAACATCCTAAACGCTTTCTAAGGTTTAATTATGAAGTAGAAGTCTCTGCGTGATTCAACTTTTCTGCTTATTTTCGGGGGTATAATAAGATTATCTTGTAGCTAATCTGAGTATGATAGCCCTGAAATAGTTAAGAACTCCATCGCCGTACTTCCCCTTGAAAATCTAAGCTCCGACCCGGAGAACGAGTACTTCAGCGATGGCATGAGCGAGGAGATCATCAACGCCCTCAGCCGAATCAATGGACTCAAAGTAACCGCCCGCACTTCTTCCTTCGCCTTCAAAGGATTAAAAGAAGACGTTCGTATCATTGGCAATAAGCTGGGCGTGGCCTCGGTCATTGAAGGAAGTGTCCGAAAAGCCGGGAAACGTGTGCGTATCACCATACAGCTCATCCGTACGGATAATGGCTTCCACCTCTGGTCAGAAAATTTTGACCGCAAACTCTCGGATATATTTGCATTGCAGGATGAAATCAGCCTGCTAGTGGCGGATAAAATCCGGGAAAACTTCGACCACATGGAAATCAGTGACCATTTGGTAACATCCAAAACCAGTAATGCTGAGGCTTACCAATTGCTGCTCAAAGGTAGCTTTCACTTCAAGCGCAAAGACCTGGAGGACATCCAAAAAGCACTTGCCTACTTTCAGGATGCCTTACAGTTAGATCCTGACTATGCCGAGGCTCATGCCTTCATCGGAGAGACCTATCTGCACTACGCAGGCTTTAACCTGATCACTGCCGAAAAAGGGCACAGCGAGGCGCGTGAGGCCGCAGAAAAAGCCCTGCAAATAAACGAAAACGAAGCCCGGGCACATAAGGTGCTGGCCTACATTCATCTCTTTTACGACTGGGACTGGGATGGCGCCATCGCCTCTTATAACCGCGCAATTGAAAGCGGACTCACCAACGAAAACGAGTTCATTACCTACTACTACATTTTCATCCAGAAAGACTACGATCAGGCGATACGGATTGCCAAGGAAAATGTGGTGAAAGACCCGCTGCATGTCATTAGCCACTGGCAGTTGGGGCTTTGTTATTATTTTGCCGGTCGCTTTGAGGAAGCCTTGCATGCTTTTGAGCAGAGCCTGCAGCAGGACAGCAATTTTAGCGAATCTCTGCGATGGAAAGGTGTAGTGCTGGGATACCTGGGTCGTTTTGAGGAGGCCCTTACCGCAATTGAGCAGGCGCTCACCATCACCCGGGGCGAAGGACTGGCCTTGCTGGACCGGCTGACCGTGAAGATTTTGCAGCAGGAACATGCAGGTGTGGTGGAGGAAATTGAACAGATGCAGCACCTTGATCCCTGTGACCCGGCTGCCCTGTACAGCCTGCTCAACATGCCCGAAAAAGCAGTGGCGTGGCTGGAAAAAGGGTTGGAAGCCCGATCGGTGATGATGGTTTCTTTGAAGCACTTCTGGATATGGAACAACATACGGCAGGATGCCGCTTTTCAGCGGATTTACAAAAGCATGCATTTCCACGAGCAGAGAGCCCTCAAAGCTGACCCGCGCTCCCACCAGTTGCAGGAAGGTGGAGCCGCCAAATTATCGTCCGAAGAAATTGTGGAGGTCACCGAGGCGATCAGTCAGCTACTCATGGATGAAGCTAATGTCACCGATCAAAGCCTGAGTCTACGGTCCCTGGCCGAAGCCGTGAACCTTCATCCTAACAAGCTAAGCTGGCTGCTCAACCGGCATGTGGGCAAAAACTTTAATGAGTTTATCAACCAGTACCGCCTGGAGATCTTCAAGCAGAAAGCCCTGGCCCCTGATAACCACCACCTGACCCTGCTGGGACTGGCCTACGAGAGCGGCTTCAATTCAAAATCGGTGTTTAATGATTATTTCAAAAAATCCACCGGCCTCACTCCCCGTGCCTGGGTGAAGGCACAGGCAAAAGTATAGTCAAGCATGAGTACCACCGCTATAGTACCCTTTACTGCATATCAGCGCCTGGTGCTGCTGGGACTGGGTGGCCTATTATTTACGGTAGTGCCGGATTTTATGCTATTGTCTGCCCTGAGCAGTACCCTGCTCAATGCTTTTTCCCTCAGCACCGCCCGGTTTGGCTTAGTGGCATCCGTTTACGCATTTAGTGCCGGTATCTCGGCACTGATCTCCTCAGGCTTCGCCGATCGCTTTGACCGAAAAAAGTATTTGCTGTTTTCCTGACATCCCGTTAATATACACTTCCGCATCGCTCCCAAAACCACCGGTTTGACGGACGTTCACTCCGGAAATTTGCTTGATCACATCGCTGGTAGTATTACTCTGAGCGTAGAGCTTCCTGGTCTCAAGCACTGTAACACTTGTCGTACTCTCTCTTAATTCACGAGCTTCTGATTTCCCCCTAACGGTCACCTCATTCAACTGTGTAATATCATCTTTAAGGATAAATTTGACCATCAAGGCTTCCCCTTGTTTTAGCTGAATGGTTTTCTGCATTGCCTGGAACCCCACACAGGAGGCTACGATAGCATACTCGTCGGATTTTAGGTTTTTGAAGCTGAACAGCCCCTTTTCATCGGTAACTGTAGCTTGCTTACCATTGAGTTGAACGTAAACCCCGGGTATCGCTTCTCCATTTTCTGAATACACACTCCCGGATACAGAGGCAGCTTGCCCATAACATAAGCCACTGGCAATGATTAAGAGGAAGGTTGGTTGGAAACACATATCAGATAAAAGCAATAAGGTTGCGAATATAATGATAAAATTTAAACGCAAGTAATTTGCGTTTAAATTTTATAAAAATAACCTCAGGGTAAGAGATAGGATTTTTGGGCTCACTTGTTAAAAACTCTTGTCCAATCAATTTAGAATTAGCTACTCAGAATGCTTAGGTTTTTATTGAAAGATATCTGTAAAAATAACAGAACACAACTGCAATTTTGTTGCATTTGTAGACTTGTGTGTTTAGCTTGCGTGATTGTTATGAACAGACTGGGCCATAGTGACATAAGACAAAACAAGGCTATCCGCTTGCGTATTCAATCGGTGTTGAGTGCATTGTTGCTGGTTGTCTACTTGGGTAGTAGCCTTGGGCCAGAGTTGGTTCATAACATCATTCACGATCATTCAGCCTCTGAACACCATTCTACCAGCCTGGAGCTGGACCCTTGCCATCGTACGGTACATCATCAGGATACCATCAATGGTTGTAAGCATCAGGCTCACTTTGACACAAATGAAAATTGTCAATTTCAAGACGCTCTGGTTCAGCCTCATCAAGGGTTTACTTTTTACGCCCTTGAATTAGTTTCATGGAGCAATAAAAGCTTTTATTCTTTTTACCACTTTTCTGTTCCTAAAATTAATGATTTTAAGGAGCCTCTCCGCGGCCCTCCCGCTGTCTAAATAGTTCTCATTCTCAAAATTCATTCATGAGCTATCAATCCTGTGCTGGAGGGGAATAGCTATACTATTTTTTAAAAACGGACGAGAAAAGCCTATGGTAATGGGTTGGATAAGCCTGCTTATTCAATTCTACCTGTATAGGTAAGTCATTTCTATGTTTAAATTCTTTTTAGTGATGTTGCTATCGGGTATTGTTGTAGTGGCATCAGGTCAGGCTGTGCGCATTGAGGGGGTAGTTCTTGACGAACAAGAGCGTCCGGTAGAAGACGCTGCCCTCAGACTTTCTCCGGGAAACAAAATCACCACGAGTAATGCCCGAGGAGAATTTAGCTTCTCAGGAGTCAGCAAAATGAGGTATACCCTCTCTGTTAGCCACCTGGGCTATACGTCTCAGCGCATTGATGTTGAGGCAGGCAGCCTGAATGCGCCCGTGTTTATTCATCTTAGCACTTCTTCACGTCAACTGGATGAAGTTGTAGTGGAAGACGATCCATTTAAGCGCCTCAAAAAAGAAGAATCACTTAACATAGCGTTGGTCAATGACGCTTTTATCCGGAAAAACTTAGGTGGTAGCCTGATGCAATCCATGGAGCGACTCCCAGGGATCAATATCATCGGCATTGGTTCAGGACAATCCAAACCATTAATTCGGGGGCTTGGCTTCAACAGAGTGGTAGTGGTAGATAAAGGGGTAAAGCACGAAGGCCAGCAGTGGGGCGCAGATCATGGTTTGGAGATTGATCAGTTTGCGGTGCATCAGGCAGAAGTCATCAAAGGTGCGGCTTCTTTTGTTTATGGTTCTGATGCTATCGGTGGGGCGATAGATATCAAGCCTGAACCAGTGCCTCCCTCTCAATCGCTGGGCGGGACAGTGGATGTGGTAGGCAAAAGCAACAATGCGCTATTCGGAACTTCCATCAACCTGTATGGACGAAATGATGCCTGGTTTTTTGACACCCGCATGACGTATCAGGATTATGGGGATTACCGGGTGCCTACCGAGCGGGTCTATGTGTATGACTTTGCCGTAGACCTGCATGAAAATCAACTGCGCAACTCAGCAGGGCAGGAAACTAACCTCCACCTGAATACAGGTTTTGTCCGTGATAGCCTGCGATCTATTTTTTACATCAGCCATATCCATAGCAAAAGCGGTTTTTTTGCCAACGCCCATGGCCTGGAACCCAGACAGGTGGATACCGAACTGCATGACAAATCCGGACGTGACATATTGTACCCCTGGCAGCAGGTCAACCATCTTAAGCTCATCAACAAAAGTACATTTCACCTAAACGGTCACCTGCTGGAAACGGAACTGGGCTATCAGCACAACTTCCGTCAGGAGTTTAATCAATACGTCAACCACGGTTACATGCCACCTACCTATCCGGAGGAAACGAACATACCTCAGGATTTGGAAAGAGAGTTTGATAAGCAAGTCTATACGGCCAACCTGAGAGATTATCTGTGGATAGGTAAACATAGCCTGACCATGGGTCTGAATGCAGAACATCAGGACAATACCATTGGCGGATGGGGTTTTCTGGTACCTGCCTTCCGTCAGACTACGCTGGGAGCCTTTGTATATGATAAGTATCAATGGAAAGAAAATTTGTTGTTTCACGCTGCCTTGCGCTATGACTTTGGCCATATCAGCATGTTTCATTATCAGGACTGGTTTACTTCAGATGCAGAAATAAATGGCGAAACTGTTTCCCTCAATGTTGTCAGGGCCAATGACCTTACTCGTGAGTTCAATAGTGTGGTATGGTCAGCCGGAATGAATTACAACCAAGATAAATTTGATTTGAAAGCTAACCTTGGCAAAAGTTTCAGGATGCCTATTGCCAAAGAACTGGGTGCCAATGGTGTGAATTATCATTATTTCAGCTACGAACGGGGCAATACCGACCTGGACCCGGAACGGTCTTATCAGGCAGATCTGGGCCTGAGCTGGACAGATCAGGATTGGTCAGTATCTTTAACGCCTTTCTTCAATTATTTTTCTAATTACATCTACCTCAATCCCACTGCTGAATATGATTATCTCTATGGAGCGGGAAATCAGGTCTTTGAATATACACAGAGCAGAGTGGTACGCTACGGGGGGGAAATACAGCTTACAGGGAATCTTACTAAAAGCCTGCGCTTTGAATTTTTGGGTGAATACCTGTATGCGCTGCAAATGTCAGGCGATAAAAGGGGCTATACCCTTCCTTTTTCTCCACCTCCATCGGCTTTGTTTAACCTGAGTTGGTCGCCCCAACTTAACGGTACTGTGCAAAATCCATTTTTCTCTGTTGACTATCGCCTCACCTCCCGGCAAGACAATATTGTGCCGCCTGAGAAAAAAACACCAGGCTTTCAACTGCTCAATGTGCAGGCAGGCGCTGAGGTATATCTGAATACTACACCTGTTACCATCAATCTGCAGGTGCAAAACCTGCTCAATACCAGCTATATGAATCATACCAGTTTTTACCGGCTGATCGGGCTGCCCGAGGCCGGTAGAAATATCATTTTGTCTTTGAAAATACCTTTTACAATTAAACACAAATAACTATGCTAAAAAAGAACAAACACACAGTTAAAAACCTGCAATTCTCAGTAGTCCTGAGAGCTATGCTCCTCTCTTCAGTATTCGCATTTTTAGTGTCCTGTAGTGAAGATGATGAACCTACACCTATGGCTCCGGTGATTTCTAATTTTGAATTTGGCGAAGGAAGTCAACACGGTACCGGCCAGGTAGCTTACAAAGGATCTGACATTCATATGGAAGCAGAAATTATGGCAGAAGCTACTGTAAGTAGCATTACTGTTTCTATACATGGGCACGACCTTACTGTGGCAGAAGGCGAAGAAGAGTGGGACTTTGAGCAGATTTTTGATGATGTTGCTTATCAGGTTATCAACCCTACTTTTCATGAGCATGTAGATATCCCGGCCAATATCCCCGCAGGGGAATACCATATTACGCTTAAAGTTACTGATGAAGCAGGAAATAGTACGGAAACTGAAGGAGAACTGGAGATCATGGATGTGATTGCCTACAGCGATGTTTCAGTAGACGAGACAGTAGCACGTGGCAGCGACATGCATGCAGAGTTTATGATCAATGCGGTACATGGCGTTCATCATGTCATTGTGGATATTCATGTAGATGGTATTACTGTAGGAGAAGGCGAAGAAGAGTGGCATTATGAAAATGAGTTTGAAGAAGGCTATCATGGGGAAACAGAGGTAGAATTTCATGAGCATATTGATATACCGGCTAATGCTCCTGCCGGTGAGTACCATATTATTTTCACCATAGAAGATGAAGAAGGAAATACGAAGGAGTTTGAATCACATATAGAAGTTACTGCTTCCTGATACATGAACTTTTAGTCCACCCGCCTGCTGAAAGGCACGGCGGTGCTGGTGCTATACCTTTTAGATTCCCTTCCTGGAATTTTAATTCAACATGATACATAAAATAAATGAAAAAGAAACTAACCATTGCCTTTGAAAAATTAATCCTGCCCTTTTGGGTAGTGTCCCTTTTGTTGGTAACCGCTTGTTCTGATGACGATGAACCATCGGCTACTATGCCCAGTATTGATGAAGTTGAGATTGGTTCCGGCAACAATGGCATTGGCGTAATCGGTCGAGATTTTCATCTTAATGCGGAAGTTGTAGCAGGAGGCACAATTGATAAGGTACAAATCAATATCAATCCCATTGAAAACGAGACGTACACTCATGACTGGTCCTTTGAGATTGCCTGGGATGAATTTAAAGGGCTTAAAAACAGTACCATTCACAAACATTTTGATATTCCTGAAGATGCCCCAGAAGGTAAGTTTGATTTTATCATCACTATAACCGATGAAAATGGAACAAAACTGGAAGAAACCTATGAAGTAAACCTGATTGACCCTGCAAATCTTCCGGTTGATCCCTATTTGTATTTATGGGACTTCTTTATAAAAGATGGACCTTATCAGTATGTGAATGAATCACTCGAAAACCCGGAAGATGTAACGTATGCTCAAGGGGATACCCTTAAATCTTCCGCACAAATCAAAAATGTGAAAGGAGATGGAACAATGTACCTTCTGTTTGTCAAGAAATCTGCAGACCATCTTCCAAGAATTGTAGATGATATTGATTTTTCAAAAGTGATTGTCTATGATGTTTTTCAACATGAAAATGAAGAAGATGTAGATTACTTTAGTAATGTTATATTCGACGGCCAGGGAGGATTTATTCGTCCTTCACCAGAATTTACAATAGGTGCATCAGTTGATAACAACGCTCCGGAATCTAATCCTATTGACGGTGAAAAAGCCTGGGAAAATGGGGAATATTACTTTGGTGTGGTGTACACCAATTCCACATATAACATAAGCGTATATCATTATTTGGGAGTTACTATAGAAGGATTTTAATAGTTGCATTACAAGAAGTATGGGCCACGGTGCCTTTACTTCTTGCTTATCAACATCTTATTACATAAGCATTAAGAAAAATGAACTTACTCAGAAACCTATTGATCTATAGTCTATTGCCTGGACTGTTTCTACTGAGCAGTTGCCAGTACCAGGAAGAGATAGACACAGAATATCCGGTAATAGATGCGGATTTTGCAGAAACTTTTCCGCAACAGTGTAGCATTTTGACAAAGGGAGAAACCTTTACTTTCAAAGCCAGGTTTACCGACAATGTTCAACTGGGATCATTCAGCATTGACATCCATCATAATTTTGACCATCATACCCACAGTACGGAAGTCAACGACTGTGATATGGAGCCGGTGAAAGAGGCGGAGAATCCCTTTCTTTTCATACAAAACTATCCCATTCCGGAGGGGCAGCGTGAATATGTAGCAGAATTTGAGATGGAGATTCCTGAAGATGTGGATAGCGGAGATTACCACTTCATGATTCGACTGACAGATGAGGAAGGATGGCAAACCATACGAGGGATAAGCATCAAAATAGAGTAGATCGGTAAGTTCATTTCTACATAATTCGCATATCTAAATGACAACTTGGAAAAATCATTTGGTCATTCGCTTATTATGTAGTGTATGAAATTTAGTATTCAGGGATTTCTACTACTTCAGCTTCATCCAATATATACATCATTTGTTCAAAATCTTCGTTGTTCAACCTAAGTTTACCCTTCATAGTCACCACCTGATCCATGCGGAAATTGGGATGACCGGGCTTTAAATTTAACTCAACCACTGACTCCGGCCCTCCTCCTCCGCAAAAAAAGCAAGAAGCAAAAGGATTCTGCGAAAGAAGAAACATATTGTTATCAGGATCTATAGGAAGCATAAAACCTTTGATAGAAACTTCTTTTCCCTCCAGGGCTTTTAGCTCATCACTAAATTCGGGAAGATAGCCATAGAAGTCCTCAGCCGCTACGTATCTTTCCACATACTCTATGTTGGCAAGCACTCTCCAGTTGATTTTAGATTGAGAAAAAACGTGGATGGTGCTAAACATAAACATCATCACGATGATCATTTTAGTGCGCATGAGATAAAGTTTTAGAAATGTTAATAGAAGAAGCCTGCCAGGCAGGAATGATGGAAGCGATCAGCCCGATCCCCATAGCCACCAGCAACAGCCACCATTCAGCGGCCATGAGAGAGGCCCCGGAAAAGCGATAGTGGTAAGCTTCCTGCATAAAAGCGGAAACCAGAAGCAACCCCACTCTGCTGAAAAGCATTCCTAGTACAAAGCCAAGCAGGGAAAGCAGCAGCCCTTCCTGTAATACTACGAACAACAATTGCCCTCGGGAAGCGCCATAGGCTCTCATCAGGGCCATTTCGTATTGCCGGTCTTTGAGGGCACTGTACAGACTGATGAATACACTGATCCCTGAAACGCCCATAATGACCAAAGCGATCATATTCAGTGTGTCTATGCCTACTCCCATCAGACTGAACAGGCGGTTGATCTCAAAAGCAGGGAGAGCTGCCTGCATCTGGGTATCTTCATTGACTCTACGAGGCATCTGTATCATGCCCATTGGGTTGCGAAAGTTGATCAGCATGGCCGTAATTTCTTTCTCCTGCTCATGTTCTTCTTCGTGATCATGACCGGCCTCTTCTGTTTCCTGATGCGCTTCTTCCTCATGATGGTGCACATCCCAGACACTTTCGGTAGCCGTGAGAATTAACTGGTCCAGCACAGAATTAGTATAGCCGAATATGCCAACCACTTCATAAAGATGACCCTCATGGGTTTCGCCACCTTCAGCCAGGCCATGCGCTCCGGCAAAAGTATCTCCAATACCTAAGTCCAATGTTTCGGCAACTGTAGCCCCCAGGCTTACCTCAAAGGCTTCCTGCCAGAGACGCCCTTCTTGTAGCTGTGCTCCATACAGCTCAGGATACTGCCGATCTGTACCTACAATTCTATACCCCTGATAACTGTCTCCATAGGAAAGAGGAATACCTGACTTGATAAGAGGATGTTTTATCAGCTCTTCGGCTTCATGCATACTGATATTTCCGGTAGGGGCATCCATATGAAATACGGCTGATAAAATAAGCTGTAACGGACTTCCTTTGGCTCCTACCACCATATCAATTCCCCTTACATTCTTTTTCATCTGCTCTTCAATATGATGGTTAATCTGGATCAGCAAAGAAATCATCCCCACCCCCAGTGTAAGTAGTATCAGGCTCATACTGGTGCTGAGAGGTTTGCTGAGCATATTCTTTACACTTAATTTCGTGATATTCATAAGGTAATTGACTTTTGAAATAGGGTCTTCAGACGTTGATCATGGGTAATGATGATCAGATGAGCGCCAGTGGCGGTAGCCTGTTCTTTCAGCAATGCTGCCACTTTAAAACAGTTTTTATCATCCAGGCTGGAAGTAGGTTCATCGGCCAGTATGAGTGAAGGCTGATTGACAATGGCCATCGCAATTGCCGCCCGCTGCTGCTCTCCCTGACTCAACTGATGCGGTTTTTGATGCAGTTTGTGCCCGATACCCAGACGATCCAGTACATGTTTGATGCGCTTGCTGTCTTTGGAAACGCCTCCCAGGTGTTGTATCAGACTCAGGTTTTCCTGAAGCGATAAAGCATGTATAAAATGAGGGCGTTGAAAAATCAATCCTATGTGCTGCCCCCGATAACGGTCCAGCTTCTGAGAAGATAAGGTGCAGATATTGGTTCCATCCACTTCAATGGCTCCCGACTGTGCCTTTAATATCCCTGCCATCAGGTGAAGCATGGTGGTTTTGCCTATTCCGGACTCACCCAAGATCAGTAAATGTTCACCATCCACCAGCCTTATATCAGGAAAATGAAATGGCGGAGCAGTATGGTAAGCAAACTTTAAGGATGCAGTGCTAAACATAATGTATCAGAATCTTGAATAAGAACTAAATCATAAAATATAAACGCAACTATGTTGCAATAAAAAATTAAGATTCTATATTTGCAACTCTGTTGCAGTAAAAAAAACATCAAATGACCAAAAATCAATTATTCAAAGTTTCTCTGGATCATATAGGACTTTCTGTTTCGCTTCTCTGTGCTATCCATTGCGGTATTTTACCATTTTTGCTGGCATTAGCACCTTTAGCCAATCTGGAGTTTTTGCAGGATCCCTGGCTGGAAAATAGCATTATTGCAATCAGCCTGCTGATCGCTACACTTTCTCTGATACACGGATACCTCAGACACCATAGGAAATTTAGCCCCTTCTGGATTGTGCTTTCAGGCTTTGCATTCATCTTCCTGGGGCATACATTTCCTAATGCCTGGGCGGAAATCCTATTCACCGCTCTGGGAGCGACAACTGTCGCACTGGCGCATTTAGTTAATTGGAAGCTCGCCCGGTCATCTCAAACCAGAAATAAGCAAGCTGTTTAATTTTTTTTCTCTCATGATAATCTTTAACACATGAAAAAAATACCTGTCACTGTGCTCAGCGGCTTTCTGGGAGCAGGTAAAACCACCCTTTTAAACCACATACTGCACAAAAAACATAGTATGAAAGTGGCCGTTATCGTCAATGATATGAGCGAAGTCAATATTGATGCTCAGCTCGTGAAAAATGAAAATACGCTCTCTCGTACCGATGAGAAGCTGGTGGAAATGTCTAATGGCTGTATCTGCTGTACCCTGCGGGAAGACCTTCTGGTAGAAGTAGAGCAACTCGCCAAAGAAGAACGTTTTGATTATCTGGTGATAGAAAGTACAGGTATCTCCGAGCCTATACCAGTGGCACAAACCTTCACTTATGTAGATGAGCTTACGGGCATTGACTTGTCTCGTTTTTCCCGGCTGGATACCATGGTCACCGTGGTAGACGCATTAAATTTTCTCAAAGACTTTGGTAGTACAGAAACGCTGCAGGACAGAAATCTCAATGAGGATGATCCTAACGATCAGCGTACCATTGTGAACTTACTCACTGATCAGATTGAGTTTGCCGATGTTATTATTTTAAACAAAACTGACCTCATAGATCAGGAGCAGCTCAATGTGGTGAAGGGGATACTGAGAAAACTGAATTCCACGACAGACATAATTCCTACAATCAATGGAAATGTTGCTCTGGAGCGTGTTCTCAATACCCACAAATTTGACTTTGAAAAAGCAGCCGGAGCGGCGGGATGGATCAAAGAACTGGAAAATGAACATACTCCTGAAACTGAAGAGTATGGCATATCTTCGTTTGTGTACCGCAGCCGTATGCCTTTCCATCCCCAAAGGTTCTGGAATTTAATTCAAGGAGGATGGAGTGCCAATATTATCCGTAGCAAAGGGCTGTTCTGGCTGGCAACCCGCTCAGACCAGGCTTTCAATTGGAGTCAGGCGGGTGGTTCTTTACGCGCAGAACCGGCAGGCGTCTGGTGGGTCAGTTTGTCCTTTCTGGATAGAATCAGTCATCCTTTGTTTCAGGAAAGAAAAAAAGAAATAGAGCAAAAATGGGATGGCGTATTCGGTGACCGTATGAATGAGCTAGTCATCATCGGTATACATCTGGATCAGGATCTTATCACTGCGGAATTGGAAGCTTGCCTGTGTACTGAAGAAGAGTGGTTGATGGCCCAGTCCGGCCATTCTTTTAAAGACCCTTTTCCTGATTGGGTCCCCATCTAGAAGGGAATACATAAAATGTTTCTCAGCTTACCAAAAAAATCAATATGAATAATAATCAAGTGGTAAAAACCGAAAAAGAAGCTTTTGAAATTGCAGGAGATCAACATCTGATGACCTCTGTAGAAACTCCTCTTCGTGCTGATGCATTTCAAAAGCCCAACAGCCAAAAAATAGAAAATATCACTAAACTTTTTGAGGGCATCATGGAAGAGCTGGGGTTGGACCTTAGGGATGATAGCCTGAAGGGAACCCCATATAGGGTGGCTAAAATGTACGTTGAGGAAATTTTCAGCGGGCTGAATCCCGAAAATAAACCCTTTGTGTCTGTATTTGATAACAAGTATCAGTATAGTAAAATGTTGGTAGAAAAAGACATCACTTTCTATTCTGCCTGTGAACATCATTTTTTACCCATTGTAGGTAAAGCCCATGTGGGGTATGTTTCTCATGGAAAAGTCATTGGCCTTTCCAAAATTAACCGTCTGGTAGAATATTACGGTAAAAGACCCCAGGTACAGGAGCGCATGACTTTACAGATTTATAAGGAGCTACAAGCGTGTTTACAAACCGAAGATGTGATTGTGCTTATAGAAGCTGAACATCTGTGTGTCTCCTCAAGAGGGGTGAAAGATACTACCAGCAGAACGACAACGATAGAATACGGAGGCGCCTTCTCCGATAAAGAGATGCGAGATGAATTTCACAAAATGATCGGTTAAGATGAACGCTGCCAGGCAAGCTATCCAACTTCTGAAAAGCAATGGCATACGATCAACTGACAAGCGAATTGCTTTGCTTCAGTTGCTGATTTCACAACCCAAGGCCTATACTTTAAATGGTTTAGAAGCTTATTTTCAGATGGACCGTGTCACCATATACAGATCGTTAAACATGTTTGTAGATGCTCACATCTTGATGAAAATAATAAATCAGCATGGTAAAGCTATGTATGTGTATCATCAGGCGCATCATTGCAATCATCAGATACACCCTCATCTACATTGTAAGCATTGTGGAAAGATAGTATGCTTGCCCACCCTACCAGATGAATATCTTCATTCCTTAAATCAGTTTGAAATAGAAGAAATGCCCTTATTGATGAAGGGTATATGCATGCAATGTAGGCGAAACCATCATTCATAGAGACAACTAAACTCAAGTGTAAAATCACTTTACGATTATCTTGAGCGAAGATCAGGCCCCCAAAGAAAGTGAAACAATGATGTAGGTCACAAAACTTTAAAGATTAACTATGTGTTAGCTTTGACAAACAACTGCTAATTTACCATAATAAGATATGGACAATAAAGGACTGCTAGGCGACCTATTACGTGCGCATGGATTGAAGAAAACTCCCATAAGAATGGAAATTCTGGGGTTTTTCCTGGATAATGATTTTGCGCTTTCCGCAAGTGATATTTTGGCTAAGATGACTACAGAGCATGACCGGGTTACAGTATATAGAGCATTGAACTCTTTTGAAGAACATGGTATTTTACACCGTGCCTCTGAAGACGCACAAGGCACCAAATACGCATTATGCGGGAAGCATTGCCCGGATGAGCAGCATACAGAGAAACATGCTCATTTCATCTGTGAAGAATGTCAGCAGACTTACTGTCTGGAAGATGTAAAAGTGCCTAAAGTAAAAGTGTCTGATAATTTTTCTGTTCATAAAGTTAATTACACACTAAGTGGCATCTGTAAAACCTGTAACCACTAAGCAGAAAAATATAGCTCATCAGATAAAATAAGTAAAGCTACCTCTATTGGTAGTCGGTAGGTATGAGAGGCAGTAAAATTGGTATTCATTTTATCCTCATGAAACTGATCACCGACTCCAGAACCGCCGGCGTAGGATAGAGTGTAGTGAGCGCACCTGGCTTTGCTGAAAATGCATTTGCCGCTGATTATTTCTTCAACCTGACCGAAATTCAACGAATATCACAGCGGGGGCAGGTTGTCTGTGGATGATAACAAAGCCATCGTACAGATATTTAGAAGTGACTCAATCACCGAATATGGTGACTATCAGCAAGGCTTTGTGATTGAATATCATCTGGTAGATTTGGCAACTAAAACCATTGAAAAACTGGATGTCCCCTTGAGCAAATATTCAAGAAAAGCGCTGGAACTTCTGGCTAATGGTAAAGCAGTCATTATGTCCAGTACTGAAACCAAAGGTAACGCATATTTTATCTATGCTCCTCAATCCAATAGTGTAGGCAAAGGATTAGTGCACGAAGGCACCGAATACATCAATGCCTTTTTATCATCTGAATAATTCATAAAAGGCCCTCAAATTACTCTAAACCTCTTCATGTTCCTTTCTGAAGGGAGGGTTAATTGTTATGTAGCAAATCCTTATAGCGATTTATTTTTTTGCATAACTGACTTCTCTGAATTCAAAAATTGCCGGGTATAAATGAAATACATACCTCGGTGTCGTTGGAGTAATAATTTATAAGAAGGCAATGCTGCATATCTTTTCACCCGATATCCAGGTGCTATAAAGGTATGGTTATGCATTACCTTATTTCCATATTTTTGGAGCAAAGGCCTCTTTTCTGAGCTTACAGAGTAAAGTTTGGTTCATAATTAGGAGCTCTGCTATCGTGCCTCCTGAATTTTAGCAACTACTTTGGGATTTCTAGCTTTCAACTAAGGAGTGAGCGTTTTAATGCAAAGTTTGTGTAAAGGATTACTTTTTTATCTTTATCTTCGGATACGGTTATTTTTTTCTTACTGACTCACTGTCAAAACATTAATAATGAGTAAGCTTCCCTCCATACATACGCAACAGCTTCTGGAAGAGAATGAGTTGAAATATCAGCTGTTGATAGAGAGTGTAAAGGATTACGCTATTTTTATGCTGGACCCCAAAGGGTATATCATCACCTGGAATTCAGGAGCCAACAAGCTTAATGGTTATACTAAAGAGGAGGCTATTGGTCAGCACTTTTCTATTTTTTATCCCGAGGAAGCGCTTAAAATAAATCATCCGGCACATGAACTTAAAGTTGCAAGGGAAACAGGTAAGTTTGAAGAAGAAGGATGGAGAATCAAAAAAGATGGGAGTAAGTTTTGGGCCAATGTGGTTATCTCTGCTATCTACGACAGCGATAATAAGCTAACCGGCTTCTCAAAAGTAACAAGGGACTTGACCGAGCAAAAAAAGCTACAAAATGAGCTGCAAAAAAGTGAAGAACGGTCTCGTTTGTTAATTGCTTCAGTTAAAGACTACGCTATTTTTCTCCTGACCCCTGAGGGTAAAATTGCCAGCTGGAATGAAGGGGCAAAAAAAATAAAGGGTTATGAAGCACAAGAAATTATAGGCTGTCATTTTTCACGGTTTTATCCTCCGGATGCGGTAGCGTCCCATTACCCTAATTTTGAGCTCGTCGAAGCTATGGATAAAGGGAGGTTTGAAGATGAAGGGTGGAGAATCAAAAAAGATGGGAGTAAGTTTTGGGCCAATGTAGTCATCACGCCTATTTATAGCGAGCAGAATCAACATATCGGCTTTACCAAAGTTACCCGAGACCTGAGTGATAGAGTCAGGAATGAGGAACTCATGAGGAAGAACGCAGAACTACACAAGGTAAATACGGATCTGGACAATTTTGTCTATTCTGCTTCACACGATCTTAAATCCCCTATTGCCAATCTGGAAGGCTTACTACAACTGGTAGAAAGTAAGATAAGCCCTAAGCTTGATAAGCATGACAGGCAAATTGTTGCGAAAATGGGAACATCCATTGCAAGACTCCAGAGCACTATTGATAGCCTGGTAGAAGTGACTAAGGCTCAAAAGAATCTGGAAGAACCGGTAGAGATAGTTTCCTTTAAAGAGATATTGGAAGAAGTAAAAGAAGACTTAGCGTCTTCTATTAGTAGTGCCAAAGTAGATATTAAAGAGGAGTTGCAGGTAGAAGAATTGAGCTTTGCCAAAGCCAGTTTAAGATGTATTATGTATAATCTATTAAGCAATGCTATCAAATATCATTCGCCAAAAAGAAAGCCCGAGGTAAAGGTAAGGACTTATAAATCAGATGGACAAATTATCCTATGCATCAAAGATAATGGACTTGGCCTTAGCCAGGCACACCAGGCTAAGTTGTTTGGTATGTTCAAGCGCTTTCATAGACATGTAGAGGGTAGCGGGGTAGGCTTGTATATCGTAAAAAGGACGGTAGAAAACTATGGTGGGAGGATAGAGGTCAGGAGTAAGTTGAATGAAGGCACTTTGTTCAGGCTTTACTTTGATAACTAAGGTTACGTCAGTAAAAAGAGGGATGTAAGCTGTGATAAATAATCGTTTTATCAGTTCATAACTCCACACTAAAACATACCATCCACCCGACTTTTTCAGAGAAGAAAGCGGAAGGTCTTTTATTTTGCTATATCCTGACAGGGAATTATGCTCCCGGATTTCCAACAAACAAGTTTACCAAATTACCATGATTTGGAACTATACTTCCAGTAGTTTGGCCTGGTGCTACTTTATCGTTTCTGAGCATTACCAATCTACTGGTAAATGAGACTTTTTTCCTAACCCTTCGCTATACCCAGTCACTAGCTTTATATCATCAGTGAACCTCAAATTCCCCTTCACTATGAAAAAGCTACTCTTATTAATATTCTTAAACGTATGGGCAGGAAATATTGCTTTGGCTCAGCCTACTATCAAAGTCTGTAATAATAAAGACTCTTTAAAAATAATCAACCAGGTATCGCAATATCTAGCATACCTTGGCATAAGGGAAAAAGTATATCTACATGTAAAATTTTCTGTTTACATGGCAGACAACTTAGCCGGAATCACATACGTCACAAAATCTATTGACGCAGGACAAGTGATAAATGTATTCGTGGTACGGGTAGATGCTCGTCTGAACGAAAAAATGCAAAGACTGGTACTTGCTCATGAAATGATCCATGTTAAACAATATGTAAAAGGTGAACTTGAAGTGCTTGACGAAAATGAAGTGTTCTGGAACGGGAGAAAATACTATGGTGGGAACTTCAACTCACGGAAGACTCCCTGGGAATCTGAAGCCTACCATTATGATAGGCAATTGGCTAATATGATTGAAGAAAATCTACCTATACCTATACTACCTCTGTCTGCAAGCAATCGTCCCTAGTGCGAGGGGAAAAATGTTATCTATTGCTCATGCTGTATAATTCCCGTTACATTTTGTTACCAATTTACCAACAATTGCAACAGAATTACCAGCTTTTGGGCAGACTTATGAATAGCTTTACTCCATTAATGCAGCATATTTGATCATAAAAGCTTGTGGAAAACTGATGGAATTCAGAAGGATTTTATCAAAAAAATTATTACTTTTTATAAATGACTTGCCCTTATTTGTGAGAGTGTTCCCTTCAAATAATTTTAAGATCACATTTCCCACAACCAGAGAGGGCTGGTCAATCATGATCCTGTTTTAGCAGGAAAATATTTCTATACCACCACGCTTTCTCTGAAGCGTCAGTTTATTATATACCTAACCTCCCGCCTTATGAAAACCAGTCAGACAAAATATCCGCTTATTTTTCTGTGGCTTTGCCTCTTTGCGGTAACTGGCCACGGACAGGACGAAAGCTTTCGTTTTGAGCATATTACTGAGCAAAATGGCCTATCAAATAACGCTGCCACCAGCATATACCAGGATAGTGAAGGCTTTATGTGGATTGGTACGGCAAATGGTTTGAATAAGTATGATGGGTACGAGTTTGAAGTACTTAGATATGATCCTAATGATCCCAAACATAGTTTGCGTCATAATCAAATTAGTGATATCTATGAAGATCGTGAAGGACGATTATGGGTAACTACTAGCGGTGGAGGATTTCATGAGGTAGATAAACATACAGGAAAAGTAACCCGCCATGAGATTATGCCGCTTAGTTCTTTTGAGTGGAATTATTTGATGTCCATCTATGAAGACCAGGATGATAATTTATGGGTATGTGGCTTCGGCGGGTTAGCGCTATTTGACAGAGAGACTGAAGAATTTACGCAATATCCTGCTCCCGGAAACCCAACATCAGGCAAAGCTCCGGCAGTTTTTTCAATTGCCAGAGATTCAGCAAATCGTATGTGGGCAGGTACTAGCAGTGGACTCTATCAGTTTCACCAAGAAACTGGTGAATTTACTTATGTGGAAATGGACCCTTCAATTGACCCACAGGACTTTTGGTGTAACTATCTGTATCTGGATAAAGAAGAAGTATTATGGATAGGTACTGATATTGGAGTGCATGGACGTGAGTCAGAAGGACTATTTCGCATGGATACGAAAGAGAATAAATTGGTATTTAATCGCTTTGATCCTGAAGGTTCAATAAGTAAAAAGATATATTGGAACGGCATATACGAAGATAACCAGGGGTACCTATGGGTATATGGATCGGAGGGTTTACACAGAATAAATAAACAAACCGATGAGGTACTTAACTTTGAGTACGACCCCCTCAAACCTACAAGCCTGAGCCACGAAAATGTTCTTGCAATCTATCAGGATTCAGAAGGAGCATACTGGATAGGAACAGCTCATGGAATCAATAAAGCAAGTGCTTCTCCCGGCATGTTCCAGACTTATCAGAGGATTCCTGCCCATGCTTCAGATGTTCATGATGAAAATGCAGTAAGTGCTTTGCTGGAAGATCATACCGGTACGGTCTGGCTGGGATATTCGGGCAGTGAACCACATGGAAACCCAAGAGGGTCGCTATTCCAATTTGACCCAAATACTAAAAAAATAGAGAGCTTATCCATAAAAGATAAGGCTGCTGGTGATCTGGCTGACAATCAGGTTTTGTCCTTTCTTGAAGATAGTAAAAAACGCCTGTGGGTAGGAACAGGTACTGCCCTGAATCTATTGGATAGGAAAACAGGTGAGTTCACACATTATGATTGTGAAATCCCGATATGGAATATGGATGAGGGGGCCTCTGGCAAGATATGGGTAGGGGGTAAAACCGGTATGGCATCTTTTGACCCAGAGGGCAAAAAATTTGTTTACTATAAGTATAATCCTTTAGATACCACCAGACTCAAGCACTTATTTGTAAATGATATTTTAGCCAGCCATACAGGAGAGATTTGGGCCGCTACCGCGGCTGGCATCGCTCGTTTAAATCCTGAGACAGACTTGTTTACTCATCACCTTCCCATTGACGCTCCATCACCGAAACACCTCAATGATATAAGTGTGATGACACTCTATGAAGATGATGAAGGCATCATCTGGATAGGGACCCGGATGGGAGGACTTAACCGCTTTGACCCAGGTACCAATACTTTTACGCATTTTACTACCAGAGAGGGACTTCCCAGTAATACTGTTTTTAGTATAGTTGGCGATGATAAAGGAGAGTTATGGTTGGGAACCAATAAAGGAATTAGTCATTTTGATCCTGAAGATAAGAGCTTCCAAAACTTTGATGTGAGTGATGGTTTACCCTCAAGCTTTGCAGGGGTAGGCTCTTTTAGCAGCAGCGGGAAGTTAATGTTTGGTACTGATAATGGCTTTGTCATCTTTGACCCGGATAGCATTCAGGATAATATTACTATTCCTCCGATTTACATCACGAGCTTCCAGGTGATGGATGAAGATAGAGAAGTCCCTGCCGGATCAATTGAATTAGCATACGATGAGAATTTCCTCTCTTTTGACTTCGTCGCGCTCAATTATGATGCTCCTGAGAAAAACCAGTATGCCTATATGCTGGAAGGTGTAGACAAAGACTGGGTCTACAGTGATACCCGCCGCTTTGCCAGCTATACCGATCTGGATCCCGGAGAATATATTTTCCGGGTCAAAGCTTCCAACAACGATGGCATCTGGAACGAAGAAGGAGCAACAATAGTGGTCACCATCCTCCCGCCCTGGTGGCAGACCGGCTGGGCTTATGCTTTGTATACTGTTTTGGGCTTGAGCCTTCTGTACAGCCTTAGACAGTATACGGTGAAAAGAGAAAGACTCAGACATGAACTGAATATACAGCGCATGGAAGCCGAGAAAATGCATGAAGTAGACCAACTCAAGTCTCACTTCTTCGCCAATATCTCTCATGAGTTCCGTACCCCCCTCACTCTGCTACTTGGTCCACTTGACAAACTGATGACTGAGCCTGCCTATGCCAAAGAGCACTCCCTCTTCAGCATGATGCAGCGCAATGCCCAGCGACTCCTGCACCTCATCAACCAGCTGCTGGACCTCTCCAAACTGGAAGCGGGCAGGATGCAGGCAGAAGTAAAAGCCGGCGCCATTGTACCTTTCCTCCAGTCTATCGGCCTGTCTTTTACCACCCTGGCCGAGCGACAGCAGATTAGCTATCATTTTCAGTACCCTAATGATCATCCTGTAGTCTACTTTGATGCTGACAAGCTGGAGAAGATCATCACCAATCTGCTTTCCAATGCTTTCAAGTTTACACCAGCAGGAGGAAGTATTACTTTCTCTGCCCGCCTGCATGCCGCGGAAAAATCAATCACTACTCCTGTACAGAAACCTCAGGATGCTGCTCAGCTCAGCCTGCTGGAACTCAAAGTACAGGACAGTGGGGTAGGTATGTCTGAAGAGCAACTGGCCCATGTCTTCCACCGCTTCTACCAGGCAGATGACAGCCAGCAGGCTAGCGAAGGCAGTGGCATCGGTCTGTCGCTGGTCAGGGAACTGGTAGAACTACACGGCGGAGAAGTCTCAGCCAGCAGTGAAGCCGAAAAAGGCAGCTGCTTTACAGTAAAACTTCCCCTCTGGCAGGCTGAATTCGCCGAAATTGTAGTAGGTCAAGAGGGTAATGGAAAAGAACAGGTATTACCCCCAGCCGCTTCCGGCTACCAAACGAATGGATCACCAATCTCCGAAAGCCATTCAGAAGCGCCTCTGATTTTAGTCGTAGAAGACAATGCCGATGTGCGGGCATTCATCCGGGAGAACCTGCAGGCTGTCTACCGGGTCATGGAAGCAGCAAACGGAGCAGCAGGCTATAAGAAGGCCATTGAACACATCCCCGACCTGATCTTAAGTGATGTGATGATGCCCAGCATGGAGATGCCCAAAATGGATGGAGTAGAACTCTGTACCAAACTTAAAACCAATGAAAAGACCGCTCACATTCCAGTGATCCTGCTCACCGCCAAAGCCAGCGGAGGAGACAAGATAGAAGGGTTGGAGACCGGAGCCGATGACTACATCATCAAGCCCTTCAAAGCCGATGAGCTTTTGGTCAGGATCAAAAACCTGATTGAGAGCCGCAGAAAGCTCAGAGAGCAGTTCAGCCGGGAGATTACCCTGCAGCCCAGCTCGGTCAAAGTAAGCTCAGCCGATGAGCAGTTCCTACAGCGGCTGTTGGCAATCATGGAAGCGCACATGGCAGACTTTACTTTTGGTGTAGAAAGCATGGGTAAGGAGTTGGGCATGAGCAGGGTACAACTGTACCGCAAGCTCAAAGCCCTGACCAACCAGGCACCAGGAGATTTTATCCGCATGATGCGTCTGAAAAGAGCAGCAGAGCTGCTGGCCCAGGATTCAGGCAGCATTGCAGAAGTAGCCTATGCTGTGGGATTCAACGATCCTTCCTACTTCAGCAAGAGTTTCCACAAGCAATACGGACAAACCCCTTCCGAATATGTAGCACATACGGTATTGTAGTGATAAAAATTATGTTCGCATTTTCTCAAATGTCACCTTCATCTGCTATTTTATGCTATGAAAAAGCCTAAAATAGTTTGTATTGGCCTATATGTATTGATCTGCGCTATCGATTTGAGCTTTCTGTATGCTCAGGATGCAATAAGAATAGAAGAAGGTTATTATGAAGAACGGCCCCACTTTATCGTATATACGCTAACTGCCACTTATTATTACGATAAAGTAGGGGGAGGCTTCTCCCGTATGATCGATCAGAAAGGAAATGACTGGATTGGTTTTAAGAAAGAGCCCTGGAATGCATATCCTGCCTCAGCAGCTTCTTCTTATCGCGGCCTGCCCAATCTGGTGTTCCGGTCAGATGATGGTGGTGCCGGGCATCCCGGTTTTGATCAGTGTACCAGCCTCGTAGATGGAGAGCGTCAAATCGTGACGGAAAGCAAGAGCGGAAAGTGGAGGTGGCGCTGGACTTTCTATGAAGATCATGCGGTATTAGAAATTGAAAAGACAGATCCGCAGCAGGCTTACTGGTTTTTGTACGAAGGTGCAGCGGGGGGTGAGTATGCTCCCGAGCAGTATTATTTTGGGTCAGATTCAAGAGACTCAAGTCTGAGCAGACCTAAAACTCAACATCCGGATTTATCTAAGGGCACAGCAAACTTTGGAAAATATCAGTGGATGTATGTCGGACATCAGCAGGTGGACCGGATACTGTTTATGTTGCAGATAGAACCTGATGAACATCAAGATCTGATTAGCTATATGGGCAATAGTGAGCGAGGAGTAGATAGTGAGGATGGAATGACAGTCTTTGGCTTTGGCAGGGGGCCTCAGACTCAGGCTTTGCTCAGTGAGCCTCAGTCTTTTGTCATAGGCTTTTATCCTTATAAAATTACTGGCAAAGCTGATCATCTACAGCTCAGGAAATATGTAAATGGCCTGATGCAAAGATACCGTTCAAAGTAGATGCAAGGCCTGATTCAAAGAGGGATAGCAATATTGCCTGAAATGTTGCATTTTAGCAGCCCTTATGATCAGTACTTCTCAATCCAAGACCAAAACAAATGGATTAGTCAGGAAAATGGGCCTGCTGGGTCTGGCCGCAACTGGTATATGCTCCATGCTAGGCGCCTCCATCAATGTAGTGCCATTTATGATCCAGCGGAATGTTCCGGGTATCGGTCCATACGTGCTGCCTGCTTTCCTTTTTGCCGCGATACCTGCCATATTCGCTGCTTTTGCCTATAGTATTCTGGCTTCAGCCATGCCCCGGGCAGGGGGGAGTTACATCTACGCCAGCCGCGGGCTCAACCCTTACCTCGGTTTTGTCGCCAGCTTCTCCCAATGGTTCGGCTTATCCATTGTCATTGGCGTAGTATCCTATGTTATCATTCCCTTTATCCGAGATGTGGCCGTCAGTATGAATTGGCAGGAAATGGCTGTACTGCTGGACAAAGGATGGATACGGGTGAGTCTGGCAATATTTTTATTATGGATTTTTGTGGGTATAAATATAAGAGGAGCGAAATCCTATGAGCGCACCCTGATTCCCCTTATGTTCCTGATGTTTGCGCTGGGCGCTATCGTAATTGTAGCCGGTTTTATTTTTGACCAGCAGGATTTTGCGGCCGGACTGCTTGCCAAAGAAGGACGAGTGCATGAGGCAGCAGCTTCACCTGCTTTTAGCTTGGATACATTTCTTGCAGCATCTGCGCTTCTGTTTTCCAGCTTTATTGGCTTTGACTCCATTGCCCAGGCAGGAGGGGAGGCCAAGAATCCATCGCGCACTTTGCCGCTGGCTATTGCTTTGGCAATCATAGTGGTGGGAAGCTTTTATTTTCTTTTTACCGCAGCGGTTTATCATACCGTGCCCTGGTCTTTTATAGCCGAAGAGGTCATGCAGAAAGACATCACCGCACCGGGTATGCTGAGCTATGTGCTTCCTTCCAGCCTGGCGGTAGCCATTGTAGCCGGGGCAGCTATCGCCCTGATCAATGATCTCCCCGCCATGTTACTCTCCGTATCCCGCCTGATGTTTGCCTGGGCAGAAGATGGCATCTTTCCTAAAAAAATCGCAAAAGTACATTCCCGCAGACATACACCCCATATCGCCCTGATTGTGAGTGGCATCATGGCCAGCATAGGCATTTTGGGAAGCCACTTTGCCGGCGACTTCTTCTTAGGTATAGATATTATGGTGACTTCTATGATGGTTAATTTTTTGCTGATGTGTATTACGCTGCTGCGTCTTCCGCATGTCAATCCTGATCTGGCAGAGAAAGTAACGGTAATTCGTAAGCGGAGCATGCAGCAATTTTTAGGATGGATGGGCACGCTGATGCTGTCTGGCTTTTTGATTATCCATAGCTGGAAAGACTTAAACAGCGAAGCGGAGGCCTGGTATTTTCATTCTACCCCCATCTGGCTCATTGTCATGAGCTTGGCTTCCATCATATTTTTCGTAAAATTAGCAGCACTAAAAAAGCAGGGTGTAGATACCCGGCAATTGTTTACCAAGCTTCCTCCCGAATAAATGCAAAAATACTGCGAACTCGCTCCCGACTTAAAAATCTCTCGGGTGCTGACCGGACTGTGGCAGATAGCCGATATGGAAAAAGACGGGACTACCCTTGATCCTGAGGAAAGCGCGCGTGCCATGACACCTTATGTAGAAGCAGGCTTTACCACTTTTGACATGGCTGATCATTATGGGTCGGCAGAGATCATCAGTGGTACATTCAAAAAGCAGCATGCTTCAGACAAACAGGTACAACTGCTGACCAAATGGGTCCCCAGACCGGGGCCTACTTCTAAGCAGGAAGTACGGGAAGCAGTACAAAAGGCATTGGATCGCATGCAGTTGGAAACCATTGATCTGATGCAATTCCATGCCTGGAACTATGCCGATCCAAACTGGCTGGACTGCCTGTTCTGGCTACAGGAGCTAAAAGAAGAGGGCCTGATACGCCATCTCGGCCTGACCAACTTTGATGCTGCTCACCTGAGAGTAGCGGTGAGTAGCGGTATTGAAATTGTATCCAACCAGGTGTGCCATTCACTCATAGACCAGCGGGCAGCGCAAAGCATGACAGAAGTATGTAAGCAGTATGGGGTAAAACTGCTCGTTTTTGGAACGGTAGCTGGCGGTTTTCTTTCGGAGAAATGGCTGAACAAGCCCGAACCGAAAATGGAGGAACTAAGCACCTGGTCGCAGATGAAATACAAGCGATTTATTGATGCTGCCGGTGGTTGGAAGAAATTTCAGCATTTACTCAAAGTGGCACATCAGGTAGCTCAAAAACATAATGCTTCCATAGCCAATATTAGTAGTTGCTTTATGTTGAATCAACCCGCGGTAGCAGGCATTATTTTGGGAGCACGACTGGGCAAAAGTGAGCACATCGCGGAAAACCAGCGCATATTTGACATCCATTTGGATGCGGAAGATTTACAGTCTATCCGGGAAGCACAGTCTGCGCTTTCTCCTATCCCCGGAGGTTGCGGAGATGAATATCGCAAGCCACCCTTCCTCACTGCTTCCGGTGATCTAAGTGATCATCTGGAAAGTATTCCTACCCCTTTTGAAGTCGTGGATGGACATCAGGGGAGAAAGAAAATCTTCAGCGGTACAGTTTGGGAAGATATGGCGGGCTACTGCCGGGCGATACGCAGTGGTGACCGTATTCTCGTTTCAGGCACTACCGCTACGCATGGCAGCCGTATGATCGGTGGTAAAGATGCGGCAGCGCAAGCTCATTTTGTGATTGACAAAATTCAGGGAGCCCTTGAGTCATTAGGAGGATGCCTGGAAGATGTAGACCGCACCAGAATTTTTGTAAACAATATCAATGATTGGGAAGCGGTAGCACGAACGCATGGCGAGCGTTTCAAAGACATTCAGCCTGCCAACACTTTGGTACAGGCCAGACTGGTAGGGGAAGGCTATCTGGTAGAAATAGAAGCAGAAGCCAGGATATGACATTACTTTGCCAGAGTTCAGAAACCCTGGCAAAGTATAGTTGCAGATTGATTTACCATTGACCCCGACAAACTGGCTAATTTTTTCTTATTGTCAGCCCAATCTCTTAACTGTCGTGCTTCACTTTCAGAAAGCTTGCTGAGGGCTTTCCTGTACTCCCGCTCGTACAATTCTTTACTGAAGCTTACTTTCCTTACTTTCTCCAGTATAAGTTTGCTGTAAGTCAACATACAAGTTCTCATCGGAAATCAAATTTTAGGTTTCTTCGATAGGCTATAAAGAAAAAGGACGTCGGAATGGTAAGCCCCACCGTCGTATCCTGCCAAGTGATATATCCGCCAGGGTATTCATTTGCCTATATCTTCTAATAGCTATTGGTTGTAAAGGGGCAAGTGCCTTCTCTTTCTGCTTTCCTTCTGCTATATCCGGGATGAAAGGTGATAGTATCATAGTCTTATTATTTTATTTGATAGTAATGCTATCATATACGACAATAATGCTTTTATGTTTGTTGATTCAATTTTTTTTTCAACAAAAATGAAAAGAGTGTTAGGCTGGGAGAGGGGGGCAGATAAAAAAAACCGGAGCGTAGTGCTCCGGGTGTAGAAGGAAATTCTCTTTCAGAAAATTTAAAGGGCGATAGCTTTATGATAAGAATACTACTTCTCTACTAGCTTCCCATCAGCATATTTGGCAAAGCGCCCTTTTTCGCGGGGGTGGACGTGTTCATGTGAAGGCCAGGGCCATCCACCAAACTGTGTACGCTGAAACTCCTGCATTACCTGCTGAACTTCCGCATTGCTATTGGTCACAAAAGGACCATACTGCACTACCGGCTCACTGATAGGCTTACCTTGTAGCAATAGTAAATGTCCTTCTTCGTCGCCATTTTTCAGCCTCACCTCCTGGTCCGCATGCAACTTTATGGATTTGTAATTAGCAACTTCCTGCCCATCTACCTCAACGGTATCACCTTTAAAGAAATAAAGCGTACGGTTCACCGCACTTTTGGCAGCCGGTAAGGTCCACTGAGCATTCGCCTCCATACGGATATTCCAGATCGCTACCTCATTTTCAGGATCTGCCGCCCAGGAGTCCGGGGCGGGAGGTGGCGCCTGTAAGTCACCAATTTTACCGGCGACTATGGCTACGCTGGTTTCCCTGCCCTCTTCATCTTTTGTTTTATACTTGGGAATGGTATCTCCCCACAACATGGCAAAGTGAGGATCAGCTTTTTTCTTGGCTTTGGGCAGGTTGAGCCAGATTTGGAAAAGCTCCACCGGATTATCTTTATCTTCCTTCAGCAAAGGAAACATTTCCGAATGCTGCACCCCTTTTCCGGCAGTCATCCACTGCACATCTCCATCACCGAAACGCCCGGCAGCACCCAAGGAGTCTGAGTGGTCAATTAGACCTTTGCGGGCGATCGTTACTGTTTCAAAACCTACATGAGGGTGTGCAGGAAAGCCAGGAACCTTAGAGCCGTGGTACATGCTCCATCCGTCTTTTCCGGCAAAGTCCTGACCGATATTTCTTCCTGTCAGTGAGGCTGAAGGCCCCATATCCTTATTGCCTTGAGGATAAGCATCTTCATGATGCACACAAAAAAGAAAAGGATCGCTGGTCTCCCAGGGAAAGCCTAGTTTTTTGATATCTATTACTGCTGATTTACTCATCTTTATAAATTTTATTCATGTATAAATTATTTGTAGATACATCAAATTGATGTTTATATTTCTACTATGGTATTGTAGTTTTCTTTTCCAAAAACTACTATCCCCTACCTACTGAAATACGCTTTATTACAAATCCTGTTGCAGTAAGCCTGGACCAGTGTTATTAACATCCTATTTGATGGGAAAGATGAATAGTCTCTCCTGATGTATGTCATTCCAATGTGCACTCATAGCCCTTCATAATTTTCATCGGCTAAACCTTCTTTCGAATTAAACACTGGAACAGGGGATTGAAAAAATTTTGATTTTATATTTGCCCATATTTAAACTTTAGCAAAGATAATTACCTATGCCCTTTACTTTTCGTGTTTTATTCTTCCTGGCTTTATGTTGGTTTACTACATTATGTATCTCATTTGCCCAAACCTTTCAGCCGGAGCACTTCAAAAACCTGAACATCCGTAATGTAGGCCCGGCCAATATGAGCGGAAGAATTACCGCCATAGATGCAGTAGTGGATCATCCTACCAAGGTCATTTATGTAGGTGCCGCTTCCGGTGGAGTTTGGAAATCTGAAAACGGAGGCACTGCCTGGAAAAGTATTTTTGACGATCAGCCCACCATGAATATAGGCGCGGTAGCGGTTCAGCAGGACAATCCCTCAGTGGTATGGGTGGGTACAGGCGAAGGGAACCCCCGCAACTCTATGAACCTCGGTCAGGGTTTGTTCAAAAGTATAGATAGTGGAGAAAGCTGGCAGTTTGTAGGTTTAGAGGAGTCCAAAACCATCCACCGTATTCTCATTGACCCTCATGATGGCGATGTAGTCTATGTAGGCGTGATGGGCGATCCTTTTACGCCCGGGGAGCACAGAGGCGTTTACAAGACTGCCGATGGCGGAGAAAGCTGGGAGAAAATTCTCTATACCAACGAACAGTCGGGCGTGGCGGATATGGTGATGGACCCGGAGAATCCCAATAAGATTTTTGCTGCTATGTACGAGCACCGGCGTACGCCTTATAGCTTTACCTCCGGAGGCCCCGGCTCAGGCTTATACGCCACCTATGATGGGGGGGATAACTGGCAGCAGTTGGGTAAAGAAAACGGATTGCCTGCCGGGGAACTGGGACGTATCGGCATCGCCATTGCTCCCAGTAACCCTGACCGCATTTATGCTAAAATAGAAGCTGAAAAAAACGCGCTCTACCGCAGTGATGATGGAGGAAAACATTGGGAAATGATCAATGACAACCCTCGCTATACCAACAACCGTCCTTTCTACTTCCAGGATTTAGCAGTAGACCCTCAGGATCAGAACAGGCTTTACAACATTTACCAACCTCTGACATTGAGCTATGATGGGGGGCAAAGTTTTGACTCCATTCCTATGATTCCTGCCGATGAGACCAAAGGCATACATGCAGATTTTCATGCTTTCTGGGTAGATCCTAACGACCCTACTTTCTTCATCATTGGAGGAGATGGTGGCCTGGGTATTACCCATGATCATGGCAGGAGCTGGTATTTTCCCGAAACCATTCCGGTGGCCCAGTTTTACCATATTAATGTGGATAATGATATGCCTTACAATGTATACGGCGGCATGCAGGATAATGGCAACTGGTCGGGGCCGGGCTATGTTTGGAAGAGAGGAGGCATACGTACGCTCTACTGGCAGTATTTGGTGGGAGGAGATGGTTTTTACATTTCACCTGACTCCACCAATTCTCGCTTCGGCTACGGGACTGCCCAGAATGGTGACCTTTTCCGCTATGATAAGCTCACAGGTTACTACCAAAGCATCAAACCGCAGGCTACTGATTTGGATACCCGCTTACGCTTCAACTGGAATGCGGGCTTTGCCCGTGACCCCTGGAATCAGGATGCTGCTTACTACGGTAGCCAGTTCGTACACAAAACAACTGATCAGGGGGCAAATTGGGAGATCATCTCTCCTGACCTGACTACTAATAATCCTGAGAAGCAAAAGCAGGACTATGGGGGGTTGACCATTGATGCTTCCGGAGCGGAATTTTATAATTCCATTCTGACGATTGCCCCCAGTCCGGTAGATAAAGGAACCATCTGGATAGGTACCGATGACGGACAGCTACAACTGACGCAGGATGGTGGACAAAGCTGGCAAAACCTGACTGCTAATATAAAAGGGATGCCTGAAGGCAGCTGGATTGCCCGGATCAAAGCCTCAAGCTATGATGCCGCCACGGCCTGGATGGTGGTTAACGATTATCGCCGGGGTGATTATGCGCCCTATCTTTTTCGTACTACCAATTTTGGCAAAAGCTGGGAGCGCATGGTAGATGACACAGATGTTAAAGGCTATGCGCTGGCAGTGATACAGGACCCTGTAGAGCCTAAGCTGGTATTTCTGGGCACTGAAAATGGCCTATGGATTAGTATGGATGAAGGTAATAGCTGGACACAATTTCAAAATGGCTTTCCGGCAGTCTCCACTATGGATCTGGCCATACAGCAAAGAGAATCGGCCCTTATCGTAGGTACCTTTGGGCGCGCCATCTGGATCATAGACGACTTGCTCAGTCTGCGGGAAGCCGCGGCTGGAAAGCTGAATGATAAACTGACTGCCCTGCCACTCAATGAGGTGGTGCAGGTGAAGGGCCTGTTTATTGCCCCTCCCGGCAATATCTGGACCGGCTTTCATACTACCTTTGAAGGAGAAAACCGTCCTTTCCAAAAAGTAGAAATTCCTTTCTACATCACTGATCAACCTGCTGCCAACGTGGAAGTCAAAGCGGAAATCTATGATGAAGAAGGAAATCTTATACAGACTTTTGGTCGCTCAGCACTGGATTTGGGGCTAAACTACATCACCTGGAAACTGGATGAGCAGGCGGCTCAGCTTCCGGGTGCTTATGTGAGCGATGAAAGCCGGGATATTCCTGTACTTCCGGGCACTTATCAGGCTGTGCTTTATTATGAAGGTAGTAGCGACACCACTGAAGTAAAAGTCATTCCCGATCCTCGTTTTGAAGAGCAGCCGGAAGTAGATGCTGCTCATTATGCCCTGCTCAAACACCTGGACAAAAGCACGGCTCAGCTCAGTACTGCTTTGAATAGTATTGCCGAAAGTGAAGAAAAGGTCAACCAGATTCAGTCGCAGTTGAATGCCCTGAACTATTCGGAGTCGGATGCTCTGGTGAAGCTTTCTCAACAGGTCAAAGATGAATTGCAACAGCTGAGCGAAGAGGCCAGGGGCAAGCGCCCGGAGAAGCAGGTAGGCGCCTGGCAGTCGTTTGAAACTACGGCTTACTCCAGCGTTTCTGATGCCCAGTATGCCCTGATGGGGCGTCTGCATAAGCCTTCCGAGCAGGACCAAGCTTTGGTGGCACAGGCTGAAAAGCTGGTAGACGAATTTCAGCAAGCTGTAGATGACTTTTATGCAAGCGCATGGCAAGCTTACCGTCAGCAGATTGAAGCAGCCGACATCAGCTGGTTTGATCATGAATAGTTAAACAGCTAGCTTTTTGTGCGTTGGTTTGAATATCCGGCGGGCGTGTAATTGGTATGTGCGGTGAAGCGTTCGGAGATTTCCCGGCGGAAACCGCTAGACTTTTTTGACGGTCCGCCGCGGTTACTTTTTGTGCGGTTCCCCGCCGGGACAATGACAAAAAGTAACAAAGCAAATAAGCTACTTAGATCATTATAGTTGAAAATTCACAATTTTATTACAAGTATGAAAATATGACCTTAGTCCGAATCCTTACCCTAAGCCTCCTTCCCCTCTTTGCATTCGCCAACGACGATTTGCAAAGCTTTGGCGAAACTTTTTTTACCTGGCGGGCCAAAATGCAGCCTGCCAGCGGTGATGATATCAATCGGGTGGAACGCCCACAGGGCTGGGTGCCTGATTATTCCCACGAAGCTCTGCAACAATATCACCAGGATTATAAGCAGTTCCGTGCTGCGCTGGATGCGATTGACCAGAGCGGCTGGGATAGGTCAGATAGTGTTGACTTTTTGCTCTTGCACTCCGCGGTAGAGCGTATCAACTGGGAGCTGAATGTGCTGCGCCTCCCCTACCGCAATCCTGACTTCTATGTACATCAGACATTGGGCGTTCTTTTTGAACTGCTAGTATTGCATACTGAAATGAATGACGCACGTATGGAGGAAATCATCCTTCGCATGCAATCTATTCCGGCCACGCTTGAACATGCCCGTGCCAATCTGACCGAGCCTTTTGCCGGAGGAGCAGTCATCGCTTTGAACAACCTGGAAGAGATTGAACAGAAATTCAACCAACTCAATTCGGCGCTACAACAGGTAGCTGACAAATCTTACCACAAAAAACTAGATAAAGCTACAAAAGCGGCTGGCGAAGCCCTGGTAGCCTATGCTGACTGGCTGGAAGCAGAGATGCCCAAAATGGGCAATTCATTTGAGGTAGGCAGGGAAAACTATAATTACTTTTTGAAGAACATTGCCCTTATGCCATTTACACCCGAAGAACTGCTGACCATGGGGGCGATGGAATGGAGTCGTTCGGTCGCTTTTGATGTATTTGAGCAGATGCGCAATGTGGATGAACCCGCTCCCACAATTTTTGAGAATGCTCAGGCACAAATTGCCAAAGAGGCTGAACAGGAGCAGGAAATTCGTGATTTTATGGAGGAGATGAACATCATGAGCGTGCCTGCCGATGTAAATCACTATCTCAACAAAGAACTAACGCCTTACCTCACGCCTCTGGCTCATATGGGCGTTACCGACGATCTCACCTCCGAATCGCGGCTGGATATTGATGGGGTAAGCTATATTCGTGATCCGTCCTGGGACCTGCCTTACTTTTACAGAGCGATTGCACAAGACCCTCGCCCCATCATCATACATGAAGGAGTGCCCGGTCATTATTTTCAGTTGGTACGCTCCTGGAAGAATGATAACCCTATTCGCCGCCGCTTTTTTGATTCCGGTCCCATTGAAGGAATTGGTTTTTATGTAGAGGAGATGCTTTTGCAGTTTGGCTTACTGGATGACAGGCCTCGCACCCGGGAGATTATGTACAGCTTTATGCGCTTACGTGCTCTGCGGGTGGATATTGATGTGAATCTGGCAGTAGGGAATTATGACATTCCTGAAGCCGCCAATTATCTGGAAACGATAGTACCTATGGATAGAGGAACTGCGGTAGAGGAAGCAGGTTTCTTTAGCCTTACCCCCGGACAGGCGATTTCCTATCAGATAGGTAAAATTCAGATCATGAAGTTTCTGGCCGATGCCAAAATACAACAGGGAGATGACTTCAGTCTGCGTGACTTTCATGATTTCCTGATGGTCAATGGCAATGTGCCCATTGCTTTGCAGCGCTATGAATATCTGGGTAAAGCAGATGAGCTTAAAGAGCTATGGCCAGACTAAGTGACCGCAGCTTAGTGTTGTGAATACCTCATAGTTTCTCTATCTTATTATGCGCTGTGTTTTCTGGAACAATAAGTATTATAATTTTTAGGATATGAGAAGTTCACTTTTTCTACTGCTGTCACTTTGCTCCTTCCTTATTTTTTCTGCCTGCCAGGAAGAGAAAGCAAGCCAAGAGGAGGCTTCTTCACATGTAAATATTCACCTACAGGCAAAGCATCTGGCCTCAGATACTGTAAAAGTACTGACCATAGATATGCTCACAGGGAAAAGTGTTCTACTGGCTGAAGCAGTGCTGGACTCCAGCGGAATAGGAAAGATGAACATGGCAGTTGAACATAGCTTGTTCGCAACCCTGGATTATCAACCCACACAGAAAGAACACCCTAAGAATAATCAGCTGTATCTGGAGCCGGGAGATTCTCTCATGATAACGTTAGATGGTGAAGCTCCAGAACAGACCCTTAGTTTTGAGGGCGAAGGGGCCGAAGTGAATAATTATCTGGCGCGTTCATTCCTGATCAGAAAACCATTTTTCAGAAGGGTAGGCAAGCTTATCTGGCAGCTTGAGCAGCAGGCATTTTTAGATCGGCTGGACTCTATTCGCTTTAGCATGGAAACCTTTCTGCAGCAATATGCAGACAGCGTGGATATGGATGCTGACATGAAAGCGCTTATGGAGAAAAGGAATGAAATAGATGTCCTGAAAGAGGAAGTAAGATATGCCTTTTTGTTACAGAATAATTTTGTAGTGAAAGCCATAAGTAATGGCGAAACGGTAGGAGAGTATCAGTTGCCTGAAGCTTTTAGCAATGTATACCAAAGAGTTCCTTACGACACCAATCTGATAAAAAAGCAGATGCCTCACTATGCATTATTGCTACAGAGGAGTATGGATGCTACTGTTGCATACCCCTTGTATTTTGGTACGAGTGCGGAGGAAAGAGAAAATATGCCCAAGCAAATGCCATCCATGATAGATAGTCTTATCCGTACTCAATATGATCAGGCAAAATTTCCTGACTATTTTCTGGCCTGGAATATCAGCTCATGGATGGATAGGAAGGGCATATCTCCTGATATTGACAGCTTATATCACCAATTTCTGAGAAATAATAGCAATTCACCTTATCTGGCAACTCTGGAAGAAAAGTATGAGCGCTGGATGGCCATCAGTACGGGCAGCCCTGCTCCTGATTTCTATGGCACTACGCCTGATGGAAAAAGGCTGGCTTTGAGCGACTTCAAAGGGAAGGTAGTATATATAGATGTATGGGCTACCTGGTGTGGTCCTTGCCGCCAAGAGTTTCCCGCTTCTATCGCTTTACAAAAAGAGTTTGCTGAAGAGGAAGGGGTGAGCTTTCTGTATGTATCGATAGAGATGAGTCTGCCTGACTGGAATACCTGGAAGAGCATCCGGACTTAAGAGGAAAGCATATGTTGAATGAACCTGAGGGAGAGTCCTCTATCTGGAAAAAATATTTATTAAGCAGTATCCCCCGGTACATTCTGATTGATCAGGAAGGCAGAATCAAAGATTCCGAAGCTGACCCTCCCTCTTCCGGAAAGGTAGCCGATCAGATTTATGCGCTGCTCAATCAATAATCCCAGGTATAGTTTTATTCCACTTCAATCAGACCTTCTCTTTTCAGCTGAGCGATAATGGCGACAGAAAAGTCTTCAGCAAAGTACTCTATGTCTCCCGGATTGTAAGTATCAGACTGGGCAGACCAGTATAGCTTCTCATTTTCTACATCATAGAGGTTCGTCTCCAGATAGTAAATCTTATCCAGGGAATAGTAGCCGGGTGTATAGATCTGGTTGTAGTTATAAGAATAGTAGGTATGGAAGTTATTGTAATAACCATAGGCCAGCGTAGGCGCATAAGTATCATTACCTCCTACATAACGGTTCTCATGCGTCTGGTCTACCAGTGAAATAGCCAGAATAGCATCATTGCCATTGGCTTTTACTTTATCTAATATTAACCTCTTATCGCTGGCATGCTCAGCTGAGAAGTTATTTGGAAATAAGCTTAGGCTGGTAGTAGCATTGATGCCTTGCTGCTCCAGCAGGGCTACCATTTCTCCTTCCAAAATTTCTTTGGCATTCATATTCTGGGTAAGGGCTGCTACGAAAATATTGTCATAATTCTTTTTATTGAGGTCAGGGCTTTTCCAGGAACCGGTAATATTGGTAGAAGTAGCAGTACAGGCCGCCAGAAAAATCAATATACCTGATAGAATTGCCTGAGGAGAGAGGTGTTTTTTCAGAGTCATAAAAATGAGCGTTTAATAAAGGTATTTTTTACAAGGATCACCCAAGCATAATTGCTGAAAAAACTTTTTGTTTGAGAGATTGATGAAGTTTTCGTCAATTGCTTGAGCAGTATAAAACCCGACCTTATGTAACAGGAAAAAAGCTTGGTGATGAAGCAAAAACAAACCCCTTGCATACAAAGGTTTACAAGGGGGACTAGTGGTTCCGGCAGGAATCCGCCAAAGCAGTATTTGACAGTGAAAAATTATTTTACGGTATTATATGTTAGACAATAATTATATTTATTGTAAAATTTACTGTTAAAATTTTAAAAATATCCCGTTCTTTGTATCGAATATGTATTGAAAATGTATCGATACACATGTATTGAATGTGTATTGACTTTTTTTATTTGGTAAATAATTAAGCTATGGGATATGTAAAAGCAATTCTGCTAAGTTTTAAGGATAAAGCAGGTAAGCAGAAAATAACAATAGAATACCGTCACCCAGGTAAACCACCAAGATTACGTTTTCCAACTAATTTCAAGGTTTTTGCAAAAGATTGGAATAAGGAATTAGGTATTTCAAAAAATGATGAAAGCCTTAATTCTTTTTTACGTTCTGAATCTGATCGTCTGGAAAAAGTGAAAAAATCTTTACTGAATAAAGGTGTAGAACCTACCTGTTTGGAGATGGAAAAAGCTATCAAGTTAGAAAAAGAACAGGCAGAAAAAGTAAAGAGAAGTGAAGAGTCAGAGGAAGTAATTTTGAATCAAAAACTTTTGGATTGGTGCGACATTCATTTACAAAATATTGCTAATTCTAATACTAGAAAGTCAGAAAAGAATGTACGGAATTACATCGAGTCTTTTGATAAAGATGCTAGATTAATTGATGTAGATTTTGATTGGCTGGAAAGGTTCTATAACCACATTTCAAAAGGGTTAGATAAGATAAGTACAATTGAAGCGTATATGTCAAGACTTGGTAGAATCTTCAATACTGTAAAAAAATATAATAGGAGAAACAGAAAAATTAAACAGTATGTGACAGAGATAAAAGAAGATATTCAGGATATAAAACCTGTAGTTCTATTTGATGAAAACTTTGGTTGTGACTACGCTATGTTTCTTGAACTATTTCAATATGATGGATTTTCTGAAAAACAATCACATTTACGAGTAACTAGAGATCATTTTGTCTTAATGATTGCAATGGGTGGACTTAGGGTACATGATTACTTAGCAATAAAGCAGGATGATATTAGAAAAGAATTTCGCATGGTCGATGGTGAGGCAAGAGAAGTTTGGGTGTTTGACTACTTCGAACATAAGAATAAGAAGCAACATAAAGATATTCCGATTTTAGGATATGGTGTAGAAATTTTAAAAAAGTATGATGAAAAACTACCTCCTAAAAAACCTGCAAAGGATATAAACTTGCAGCTAAAAAAAATTGGTGAATTATTAGGCTGGACACATGAAATAGAAGTCAAATTCTACGATGCAGACCGAAATATTAAGAAGATAGAAAAGAAAAGGATGTGCGATCATATAACATCAAAATGGGCACGAATTACAAGAGTTAGTATAGATGATGAATCCCAGATTGATGAAACAATAAGTAGGCTTGCTACTGGACATCGATCAAAAGCTAGAAAAAGGTATCAGTACAAGAGTACACTATCGATGATAAAAGGAAACGAAAAGCATGAAGAGATATATAACTCCATAAAGAAAGCTGAGTAATGAAGGTAAAAAAGGTAATTAAAAATTTTGAACTCACTTACTTCACTATTTATTCTGCAAATGAACATCTTGATAATATCAAAGCTTTACAGCTTTTAGGGAATGTCTATATACAATTTTTTCGTGCAGAAAAGTATCGTGAATTTCTTATAGAGTTCATTAAACATTATAATTCATTATTTGAAATCTTCGATGTAGGTGATTCCTATGAACAAAAATCTTGGAAGATCAGAAGCTTTGTTCACAATCTAGCAAAGTACTCAGATAATTATTTTCTCGACGAATACATGGAAACTGCTGCTATGCTAAGAGATATAGAATTAGAAAAAGATCCTGAGTTCGTTCAGGAAATAGTAAGCACTTATGATCCTACCCATAATTTTTATATAAGCTTCACAGAAATATTAAAAGAAAAAAATTATGGTATCAAGAGCATTAATACTATTAAGAAATACGTCAAAAAACTGAATATTGAAGTGTTTGATGAAAGAGGTTATCAAAAAGGTAAGTTCATTACTCACAACGATTTGAAAAGAATACTTGAAGAAATGGTTAAATAATTTGTATTATTCAAATAGAAAATATAAATTTATATTACATAGTTAGTTAAACATACAATTTTTAAAGGTCCGGTATCGTAGTTTGAGCCGGACCTTTTTTTATTATAAAAATATAAGTATATATCTCTATTTATTCTGAGTGAAAATGTAAGTATATTCATATAGTTATTTTAAACACATCTCAGAGAGAAGGCTAGTTTTTCTAACCAGTTGAAACTAGCCTTTTCTATTTTATGCGTAATTTGAAGGATTCCAGGTGAAATTACTCCACCCTGATTGTATATAATTCTTGATTCCAGAACTACTATCATTAATCAAACTTACCACCATTTTTGTAACTCTTTCAGCATTTTCCCCTCTTCCAAAGTGGGTTTCATCTGTGCCCGAAGGCGGATAATCAGGTGAAGCAAAATCATTTCTTACATTATTTTCTCCTGCAAAACCGAAAGTTGCAAAGCTTAGTTGTTGTAAATCCAGATACGTTACACTTCCACCAGTATGACCTGTAGCAACTTTTATAACCTCTTCGTGATAAGGATCATGTGAACTTGTAATTTCTCCATTACTGAAAATCATACGTTCAACAGGTGTTACCAAAATTGGAATAGCACCTCGATTTCTTATATCAGTTACAAAGAATTCTAAGTTTTCCCTGAACTCTGAAACCGTTGTAGATTTTGTAGTCGAATATTTGTCGTTATGTCCGAACTGTATAATACAATAATGACCTGTACTGATTTGATTTTTGAAGCTGTCATAGAACTGAGATTCATTTCTAAAACTAGCTGTAGATTCTCCACTATCAGATTTGTTAATCCAGGTCGCTTCAGGTCTTAAATAATTTTGAAAGTATTCCCCCCAACCTGCTTTTGCACCTGTAAGCTTCATTGTGCTATCTCCCAAACCCCAGATGGTTGTCTGATTCAGGGTTGTAGTAGATGCATGATCATAACAACCTATGTCAAAAGGTGCTGAAGAATCCTTTCCTTCATAATCCTGATCATACCCAAAACTTGATACATCAAAACCTGTATCAATTGCTTGACTAGCTGTAGATTTTAAATGATAATCTCCTGATGAAGTATTAGTATAGTTCTCAAAAAGAGTTGAAAAGTTACTGACTGTTACATTGTTGCTAGTATTAAGAGAACCATTTGTAGTACCATTTTTTAGGATATTATTTCTTGCTGTAGCACTTCCAGGTCCGTTATGTTTTATGTCGTAATCTGCACCATCACAGATATTGTTATACATAAATACCTTATCCCCGTTTCCTCCTGCTGTATAAGTATCCAACGCATTTCCTGTGATTTTTAGAAGTGTATTGTTATACAGATCATATCTTTCAATACTTCCTGAAATTTTGATTCCTGAATTCTTAGCACCTATTACAAGACACCCATAAATCTTCCCCCGAATATTATTATTATTCGTAATACCGAAACCGTTGCCAGAGCTATTTTCTATATCATGTACATAAGCATATCTTACGATTACATCTCTTCCTGAAATCCCTTGTGTGCCTCCCTGCTGACTATCATAGTTCCCTGATGTACCTCCTGCTTTAATAGCACTTCCTGTTCCATTTGCAGGACTATAAGCATGAGTATATTCATTAATAAGATTCCAGGCTGCAAAATGGTCTACTCCATCCTGATCCCAACCTGAAATAGTGTTTTTTCTATAAATCAGACCATGATAATTTCCTCTAAGTAGTCCCATGCAATCACGTCTAGTAATTAGACAGCGATTATATTCTACTAATCCCCCAAAAACTTCATGTCGAGGTGTACCATCCGCTTTTAGCCTGAACCCCCAGTTATCTGTAGAACTCCTTATTCCCCAGTTGAATCTTTGACATTCGTTATTATATACATAAGGATTATGACAAGCATTTGCAGGTCTACCTATTAAAATACCTTTACTTGCACTATTATTAGAACTATCTACAAAGCAGTTGCCGACAATCGGATCGACACAATAATCCATCATCGTAATTGCTTCTCCACCTCCGTTATCACAGTCGATATGAATTGCATTTACATTTATGTAATCCTTATCGATGATGATTGAAGTCCCATTTGTTTTCAAAAACCTTTGCTGAT
The DNA here is from genome assembly GCF_029504655.1 of Catalinimonas alkaloidigena. Lineage (NCBI taxonomy): Bacteria > Pseudomonadati > Bacteroidota > Cytophagia > Cytophagales > Catalimonadaceae > Catalinimonas > Catalinimonas alkaloidigena. The sequence goes on along the minus strand of NZ_JAQFIL010000001.1, from coordinate 7,233,020 downwards.
CAGGGGTTGCTACACCAGTACCGGGACCTCTAGCATTATTTGAGCCAGGATCTACATCACCTTCGTTTCTGACTACAGGTTTATTACCAGTGCCATATGCAGACAATGTTATGTAATTATTTGCTTGTCCGTTTCTAGGGAATCGTACTGATTGAACAAATGTATCTCCCCTTCTGAGTAATACATAATCACCTGCTTGAGCATCAGCTAGTGCTGCATTTGGCCAACGGTAAGGCTGATTAATATTATTAGCTTGTCCTGAACCATCATTGCCGTTACTTGCTACAAAATACACATCACCTGTACCGTAATACGTACTTACAGGATTGTTAATATTTTCAATTTTCTGATATGCTAACTTTCCATCCGATGCTGTTGCATTTCCGATTTCCTGCCAATACAAAACTGATAATTCATCCCAGGGTAACAGATGATCAGTAAGAGTGAATACAAGTCTATTTGTATTACTACCTGATGCTAAGTTTTTTATTCTTGCAGAACATTCAAGTAGCCTGAAACCTTCAGAATTTGTAAGGCTAATTGCTCTGTCAAAAACTAGTTCTATTTGATGTGCAGAACTTCCCGTATCAAGTACATTTACCTGTTGTAGAACAGCTGTAGAAAAGCCATTTGTAGTATTTTGAACCGGATTTGTTCTAGCAAATTTTACTGCTGAAGGTGTTGTACCTGCTGAATTACTATCTTCTAATCTGTAGTATTTTAACTCATTATTCAATAAGGGTTCATGCACATAACTTGTACTTTGTAATGTGAATGAACTCCCATCATTGCTCGATACAAGTGTTGAATAATTTTCACCATCCGAACTAACTTTTATCGATCTATTAGTGACATTATCAGGTGCAGAATCAAAACTAAGTGTAATCTTATTTTGACCACCTGTAGCGTTCAGGGAGGGAACAGCAGGTTTTTCTACTTCATTACCTTCCCCTCCACCTGTGCTACCAGATACATTTTTTCTTATTAGTTGCTGTATCATTACACTGTAGCTTGTCCTGACAGGTAAGGGTGTCCTGTATTTAATGTAGTAGCTGCTGTACCGTTTCTATAAATTGAATTCTGGATTCCGTGACGATGAACAAGACTTTCACATTTGCGTAAATATTCATCTGTAGGATTATGTGCTAGTATCCATTCCATTCCCAGCACATCTATATCACCACCACCTCCGATTATTAAATCAGCAGTAGAAGCACCTCCAGAACTTAATCCTGATCCGTTATTAGTCGTACCTGCTGCATTGCTGCCTGCATCATATCCTCCATCTAAGATTCTTGCTCTGTCTTCTATCGCTGCTGCTCCAGGCTGAAGCCTGAACACTGTACAATAATTTGCAGGAGCGATGTTGTCAGGTGAATTATTTTGACGTGTTAACCAATTTGCTTCACCATCTGCCAAACTCAATTTTCTTCTGTTACTGTTTAGTCTTAGGGATGTACCTGCACTTGTTCCGTTTTGCTTTGTAAGAATTTTATTGTTAGGAAGTGCTGTAACAATTCTACCTATAAAAATCAGTGCCCAGTGATCACCTGCGGTTTGCTGATTCACGATTGAATCAAACACATTCCCAAAATTCAGGAAGTCCTGATTATTGAAATATACAGCACGTGTAGAACCGTATGATACTAATGAAGGTGCATCTACAGTTTCTAATCCTGAATAATTACCTACCTGTGAAGCCCACCTTTGAACAATTCCAGATCCACCACCATCTACCACACTTTGCGTAGGGTTCTGGGTATCTTGGTTACTGTATGTTCCTGCTAGAGATGTAAGCCAAATTTTTGTAGTTCCTGAATCTGCTGAAGGAAGCCACAGGGAAGGTGCTGAACTGTTTATGACATAATAAGGAGAACTTACAGTAGTACCTGTTTTGATTCCCTCAGTTGCTACAGGTGTTATTTTACCACCCAGTATTTTATCTGCTAAACCTGATGCTGCTAGTTGATGAGATTGTGAAGTAGATACAACACTTTTTGTAGCAAGTACAGGTGCATCATTTCCATCATTATCATATGTGCTTAACTCATATATATGAGTACCAAGTGGATCATTTTCAGCATCAGTAATATCAGCTTGAATAGTTACTACTTCACCTTCCTGTATATTCCCTGATATGATTACATTTGATGCTACAGGTGCTGTATTAGTTATGAAGTCAGATCCTTTTACATAGCCGTATGTATCTGCTGAAATTGCTCTTATTCCTGCAATTGCCTTACCATTCTCATCTATTTTCAGATGATTGATATTGTCTTCAATTGTGACTGCTGAAAAATCAAAAAATACTTCACCAGTACCAGATACTTTATCAAGCCAAAAATTAAAATCTTCATCTAATCCTTCACTAACTGTTATTATAATGTCAGAACTGTTAGTAAGCTTAAGAATCTTATTGTGATACGTAGATGAGTTTCCGCTAGTGATTGTTATATCTGTAGTAATTCCTGAAGTATACCCTGCTGATGTTGATATATCATTCAGTTTTGTGCGAACATCTGAAGAAAGCTTACTTTCTATTACTGAATCATCGAGAATCTTTGCAGTGCTTACAGAGTTATCGAGTAGATATTTATTTACACTACCTTCCGCTAAATCGTCTGTATCTTTTGCAGCAAAATCAGAATCAAAACCTGTATAAGTACTTCCTGTCTGATTCAACTTTGTAACTACATCAGCACTAAGTTTTTGCTCAGTGATTGCTGCATCTTGAATCTTTCCTGTACTGATTGCATCTGTTTGAATCTTGCTACTTGATACTGCATTAGTTGCAAGAATTGCAGCGGAAACTGATCCGCTTTGCAGCATTGCATTTGTAATCGAGTTGTCTGGAATGTCAGTGAGATATGAGAGTGAATTCCAAGCTGTAGTACCATCCCCAATTTTTAGTTTTCCTGAATCTGTTTCATATCCTGCTTCACCGCTATCAAGCACCGTGTTTGCAGCTTGCCACTCAGCAGCTGTAGATTTTCGTAAGATTATTTTTGTTGTTCCTGAGAAAGTCAATATTGTACCTTTCTCATAAATAGTGCTGAATTAGTAGATAGTATTTATTATAAATTTGGATTCTTCAAATGAAATTATATGATATTAACTGACAAATTAAAAGCTGAAATAATTAGAGAAATAAGGGTTTGTTCTGCTAAAGAGTTAGAAAGTTATTTTACATTTTTGCCAGAATTTATTATTGAAATAAGAAATAAATGTAAAGAAAATGCTAGTAGACTTGAGCGTCGCAGAAATATGGTAGCTCTAAATGAAAATATTATTGAAACTCATGTAATCAATGAAGGGTTACATGAAATTTTTGAAGATTATGAGATTTGTTTATTTACACTGAATGAAGTTGAAAATGAAATGTCGAGAAGAAGACTATAATTATTTCTAAGTATTCAAGTCATAAAAAAACCTCCCCGAAGTCGTGAGTGATTTTATCGGGGAGGTTAGGTCACACAAGCAATTATAAATAGTTACGTTTTCACTTTTTGACGTAGATTTCTGTCAGAATTTGTCGATGCTCGTAATTAATCTTATTACTTATATAGAGATTGAACATTAACAAAAGAATGATTATCTGTAGAAGTATTACTTTACTTTTCATCCTGCCAACAAACTTTTCATCGCTTCTAATTTCATATTTGCTTCTACAAAATCTTTCTCAACAGCTTCACGTGCTACGTATTCTTTGCCGTTGATCGTTAATTGATCAGGGAGTTCTTCAAGATTAAAATCATATTCTGATAATTTTTTAGGTTGAATGTTTTCAAGTGCTTCAGAAACTTTTGGGTTGATTTCGGTATTGTAAAATTCGTCCTCTGAGGATTCTTTCCAGTCGTGAGTTTTGACAAAATTGTGGTACTCTACACTTAATTGATCTGCTATAGCATTGCCTTGCGTCTGATTGTAATACAGATTAGTACAAACCTTTTCCATCACTTTAACGTGAACACAGAGCCCTAACTTTTCATCATAGAAAAAGTCATCATGTCTATTGTACTTTGACGTGATGTTTGTTTGATACCAGCGTTGTTTATTTGATAGATCATAGCCAATTTTTTTGTATACGCTGTCGGCTGTTACGTATAGATCATCTGCTTTGATTAAGAATTCTAATCTGTTATTCTGATAAGTTTTCATCTTTTAATATTTTCAAAAAAAAGCTCTGTGGGAGATGCATAACCCAACAGAGCAGTACGACGTCGAAGTCGGAATTTCATTAAGTTTGCATCTTTATTATAAATAGATGCACTTCAACCTAAAAACTCTATGTGAGGCGAAAAACACCTTAAATTTTTTATAACTACCTGATAATCAGTTAGAAAAACTTATGCCACTGCCAATTCTTTTTGTTTTTTAAACTCTTCTACCTCATCAACTGGAGCACGTAGATTTATAAATGCTTGTTTCATAGCAAACTTTTCATCACCTGATATATATTCATCCTGATCAGATGTTAACCTTCGTATAAAATCTTGACATTCACCTAATCTTTCAATAAGCAATTGCTTAAACTCACTGTCTGATACATCATATTTTTTTACTTTATCTATAAAACTCTTTTTGCTTTCCACAGGTACGATACCATCACTAGGTTTTTCATTAAATTTTGCTACAGTTTCAGCAGGTACTATATCTTTTACTCTCCAAATTTTATCTTCAATCTCTTCAGGATTATGGTTATCAGATATAACTTCAGTACTTAGTGAAGGGACTATATTGTATTCGCTAAAAGCTTTCTTAATAGCATTCTTTACAACTTCTATGTGATGTTCAAGACATATTACACTATCATGAATAGTTGTAAAAAACATGCTCTTATCATGATCTAGTAACAAATTACATACTATATCAATAAAGATATTAGCTTCTGCTTTTTGCATGTTTAAAGCCAAATTACGGGGACCTTCTTTCCTACTAGTACCACTAGTTTTATGATATTCTAAAACCTTGTAAACCGTAGGAAAAAGCTTCTGAAATATCATTTCAATCTTACCTCCACCTTTAGAATAGAACTCATTGTAAAAGATGCTACTGAAGCATTTCTTCTTAAACTCTGATCTATTATCATCTGTAAGCTTATACCCTACTTTATCGGCAATATATTCATAAAACCTACCACCTTCGGTAAGATTTTTATACAGGAGTAAATCACCATCGATTTCAATTCCCTGCCTATCTGCAAACTGTTTGATCAAAACATTAAAAATTAATGGCTGCGAGTTACGGCAGTCAATACTGAATAACCTAGCTTTTTCATCAGGTAAGTACAGGAATTGACGAAGGCTTTTAGACAGGGAAGTTAAAGAGGTATGTACTCTATTATTAGCTTTACTACGGCTAAAATCTGGTAGAAAGTATATTTTATTTACAGCTGCATATTGTTGCTCAAACTTGCCGTATCTGTCTGCTAGATCCTTATCGATACGTACCTGATTAGTTAATTCCCCAGACAGATAATCATCAACTGATATACTATACTTTTTCTCTAAAAACTTAGTAGCTGCATTCGCATCAATAGAAAGGCTATTCAAGTTCATTCTATTAGCAGCTAGATAAGGGATTGAACTATCAAATAGGTTATCTTTCCATTTAACAACTTTAGAGAACATGTAATCATCTACAATTTCTATCTGTCTTATCTGACAGTAACGGTATTGTTCTGTAATCCTATATGCTTTAGCACGTTTACCAGGAATGTATTTTACATTAGTATCCTGTTCAATTATCCCATTATCTTTTAGGTAATTCAGGATAAATGAATAGGGCTTTTTATTGTCAAAACTCTTTAACTTACTACTTCCTAACATATCTTGTAAAAGCTCTGACATTAACGGTATATAATCGTAATGCTCGTACTTTGTAGAAAGTATACGGTTTACATTAAGTAAATGGATAGGGTAAAGAAAGCGATCCTTATAGGGCTTCAGATTGTCCGGTAGGGACTGATTAAGAAAATTGATTATATCTCTTTGCGCAAAGAAATAAAAATCATTATTAAAGCTGATTTGCATTCACACATTTTTCTGCAAGGCTTTTATGGACACAGCATTTTTTTAGGTGAAAAAAGAACTCAGAAGGGAAATGTGTGAGAAACCTATCTGAGTTCTTTTAAAAGCTTTCACTAATAAATAGACGATCCCGAAAAAGAAAAGGTTATTAATTTAATATTAATTTTTCTCTTAGATATTGGTTCTCATAGTGATTGTATAAAATCTTTGAATATTCTCTATGTTCAGGTTTAACAAGTAACTGAGAACCTTTCAGATAATTATGTATACCCTCTCTTCTTAATCTTAGAGAGACTTTATTTAATATTTCTTTATTGATCATAGCATTTATATATAAATACAAAGATAACTCTTTATATAAGGAGTAACAATTACATATACTAGTAAGAGTATATATATACTATAAGAATAATATAATATTTAATAAGAAGAGATACCTACGGTATATGTAGGTTGTATTTTAATATTTGAGAAAAAATACCCTGATACTACCAAAAAAAGGCTTTTTATAATTCTTTTATATTTTCCCTACTATGTAGGTTGTCTTATTTGACACTATGAAAAGTCATATAGAAGCCTTTTCAATAACTCCCTATTATGTAGGTTGTCTAAAGGTTGTGAATATGAGCTATTATTAGATACCCTATTATGTGGGTTGTGTGGACTTTAAAAAAAGTTGAAAAATGTTCAGCCTAAATCTACAGTTATTCAGTACAAATCAGCGTACCTTTTCTAAAAGATCCCTTCCCTTTTTCCTTAACAAAATACTGCAAAACTTGTTAGAATTCCTGCCAAATCTTGTATAGCTGATTAATCTTTAATGTTGGCCAACTCTGAAGGGAGACATATTATTTAATTAAAAAGTAAAATTTATGATTTACACAGTTGCTTTAGTTTATTTTCATATCAATCAGTATGAAAGCAATAATTTAAAGTGGGAATGTTATTTGACTAAGAATTTACCCTCTATTCCTTTTAATGCTATTAACATGTTATCATATAGTATTGACCCATCTTCAACTGATGATATTTGGAATACTATACAATCATCACTTCAAGGTAGAAACGTAAATAATCCTACTAAGGAGAATGATTCAAGATTTGTAACAGTTTATCAAATACCATAAGATCAGTTGCTGATTTTATAAACCTCCCAGATTAATCACGGGGAGGTTTTTTTATACCCAAAAATGGGTGCTGCCAAAACTTTTTTTAAAATTTTTTCAACTTTTTTTATACTGGAAATCGAAAGATATAGTGGAGAAAAAATCCAATATTGACTATTTGTCGACTTTCGGATTCATTTACCAAAAGTTTACTTCTAGCGCAACAGTAAAAAACGACAAACCTGCGTTTCCTGAATGTATTCACATATCTCAAAATTTTTAATTAAAAATTATGCCGATTTCTGGAAAAACAACGAGATTTTTTTAATTAAAAAAAGAAGAAAAGTACAATTCAATTAGCTCATATATCAAAAATAATTGATATATAATTAAAATAGTTCTAACAACGCTTACTTGACAATTACCGTTAGACCTCATACATTTACATTATCAATTCAGCAGAATAATTAACTAACCTTCTATAATACTACCTGCAATAAATATGGGATAACTGTATTTCTGCGACATGGAAATGGTGTGTATTTACGATATTCTAGAAGTATCTAAGGACTTTATTTATTAATATATTTTTTATCAATTTAAATTTTAATTATCATGAAAACTGTAGAAAACAGATTTATCGAAGACAAAAAAGTATGGACACTCGGGGAAGCTGAGAATCATTACCAAAAAAATTATCCTGAAGGCGAAACTGAGATAATGTATTTAGTATCATCAAAAAATAATTGGCACGAAGATATTTACCTCTCTATATCAAAATCATACGACGAAGCCACAAAAGTTGACGAAAGGGATTATAGGAGATTTGTTAACGCTCAAGGAAATGATGTTAATTGGGATTTAGAAGATGATAACGAAAATCAAATTAGCTTCTATTTATCAGATGATGAAGATATAGAATTATTGATAGAAAAGATTGATGAGTATGAAGGGCTTTTTGCTAGCACTATTAAAGAGATTTTTTATGAAGATGAATATGAAGAATTTAGCTTAGGTGGCAATGGACATATAGTAGATAATCTAATCTTCAACATACCTAAAAAAGAAGTTAAATCTAGAATAATAGAAAAGTTCTTGCCTAAATTTTCCAACGAATTATTTTTAGTAGATGGAAGATTTGTAATGCAAAAGCCTGATTTTGATGGCGAGTTCATTTCATATGAAGAGTTAACGAAACTTGTCAGGAATTTAGAAATTGATTCTAGCCAAAGTTATTATGATTGGTGGGATAAAAATGAACCAGAACATATTCCACGTAACCCTGATATTATTTATGCTAATCCAGATAAGAATCATAAATCATATGATGAGCTTAGTAATAAATGGGAGAAGAGAATAAATAACATCCAAATATCTGGAGACTATATTACTCTTGATGAAGTTACCTCAGAGTTTATTTCAGATGCTATATATGCTCACAGATTTTTATTAAAAAGATCCTTTTCAGAATTGAGAGAAAGAATTGTTGAGAATGGTTTCTACACAAACCTCTTTGAACTACAATTCGATAATATTGCATATATCTATTCATCATTTGAAGAAAAGGGTATGATTGAGAGTTGTAATGATCTCGTAGTACACGTATATCATATTTATAATGAGGTTACAAAATGATTAATTATGTATTAAACATCGCAGGTAAGGTGCATCAAATATGTGTTGATGTAACAGACATTGAAAGTAATGGACTAGGTGAATATCTAGTAGCAATCGGACTTCTGACAGAGAGTTATCCGTATGCAAAAGGTTACACTATAATATCACGGTCATGATGAACGGTATCAATATATTAAACTCTGATCTACTATTCTATTTGTCCTTCTTCAAAGTGAATACTCATTTACATATGTCAAACATATCTACAGATATAGAAGAGCATTATACTTTAGAAGTAATAGTAGATATTTTAGAAAAGCTGAAGACAGGTATCATGAATTTTGATCAGGAAGAATACTTTTTTCTATCAACCTTTTATGAAGAGAATTTTGTAAACCTCAATTTGAACTAGCTACTATTTATATTAAAAAAGTAAAGGGTGATGCCATTAAACTTTTTATCCCAGACCGTTCAAGTCTGGGTTTTTCTTTGCAGTCTAATAGATTTTTTTGTGTGAAAAAAAGTAATAATTCACTATAATAGAGTATTATATCACTAAACAATTTTTTCATGTCACAGAAAAATTTACCAGTCACTTATTTTTTTCATTCAGATGACACACTTTCTACGAGAAAAAAAGTGTATAATGAATATGTTAAAAAGTACGATACTCAACTCTTTATGATTGAAAATAAAGAGAAATCACCGAAAATTGTGACTTTTAGCAATACAGAAGAAGAGTATAAAAAAGCTGATGGAATTTTTATTGGTGATTTAATAAGTTAAAAGGATTCCCTTATTATCTGTCTTTTCTACTTGAGTATTACGATGTAACTACTCATTTCAAGAGCATTGTTTTTCTTTTTGAATACCTACCATATTTGGAAAAAAAAGGAGATAATGTTTACTGAAAGATTTGCAGAGTTTTCGCTCGATGAGAAAGTGTGGTTTATAAATACTAAATGCACATTCATAGGAGAAAGGACAGGTAAATTATATGTGTACTTCTTGTACGAATATAATAAACAGTATTTTGAAGTAGCATGGGAGATAAGCACAGGGGAACCGGTAGGTGTAGATATTTTTGAGAATGCTGATAGACTACGATCTTATCTGAAAGACATTAATATAAATGAATTGATGCGTATATAACGAGGTCAAAATTTCTTTTTGGCTTTGGCATTTGAATATTCGTTTTTAGGTCCCTCATCATTATTTGGTGGGGGATTTCTATTTATAGGTGATGGAAGAAACACTACAGGAAAAGAAAATATTATTAGCAGATGATATTCAAAGTATTCACACTTCAAAGGACCTATACAAGCTTGAAGACTTAGCAAATCTGTATAAGGTAACAGTCAGTACTATAAAGTATATACAAAGACTAAGTAATACAGAAGTAAGCAGAATGAGTAGTCTTGTAGTTAATAAGCATCAATACATATATACAGAAGACACTCCTAAGACTACAAAATCAAAACCTAAAAAAAGTTACTACAAAAAGAAGAAGCCTGAAGAAAAGAACTATAGAAAATCTTCTATATCTGATGACAAAATCAGGTACATAAGAAAGAATCCTGATCAACTTAAAATGCGAGAATTAGCACAATTACTAGATACTACAATATCTGCTGTAGATGCTATAAGACAAAGAAGAACTTGTAATTATGTATCTGAAGAAGGATCTATATATAGACCTGATCCTCAGGAAATTGAAGATATTAGAAACAAGTCTGTATACAGTCAAAACACTAGACGTACACTTACACCTTCTCAGGTACTAATTATAAGAAAAAGCAATCAATCAGATATAGCATTAGCTGAAAAATACGGAGTTAGCTCAGAAACTATAAGAAAAGTAAAAAGAAGATTAAGCTATAAACATGTAATTGATAATGAAAAAGTAATTCTACCTGATTCAGCATTAAGTGATGACAAAATCCGGTACATTCAATTTAATTATGATCAACTCACTATAAATCAGTTATCAAAACTTTTCAAAATTTCTATCGGTGCTACTAAGTATGCTAAACAAGAAAAAAAAGTAAGTGAAGAAGGTCCCGTATATATTCCTGATCCTAAAAAGGTAGAAAACATTAAAAAGAAGTATCCTAAAAAATCTAGTAACTCACAAAAAATATTCTTTACTCAGGAACAGATTCAGGAAATGAAAAATAGCGGATTATCTGCAAGAAAATTGGCAAAAAAATACGGAGTATCAGGTACTACAATTAGAAAAAATTTGGGAATGAAATAATTAAAGAGTCAATTGACTAACCCTACTCATAGGATAAACAGTAGTTCTTTCCTGATCAGCATCGTAATAAAAGAGGTAGTTCTTAGTCTTTCCAATATAGTAACAGGTACTATCGGATTGAATCAAATGCTTACCATCTAAAATGAAAAAAGTGGATTGGTATAGATCCCTTTCCTTTACACGATCAGCTTTAATATCGGCATTTGCTTTAATTAAATTAGTTATTAGGATAATTATTACAGAATATATTAATAAATTTTTTGTAGGGTTTAAATGTTTATTTCCCTTACTGATCAATATTATTATCACACTAAAGAAAGCAAGGTTTAAGTAAAACCTTTCTTCACTTTCAGATTTATTATTGTAAATATAGATAAGTGATATCCCCATTACTATTAAGTATAATACAAAAAAAAGGTAATCCGAATAGGATATTATCCACTTGTATTTTAAATAACTTTTATTAAAATAATTAGTATTTCTTGTTTTTATATTGTTATTATATTTATTTTTTTTAAAAAAATCGTAAATGAATGCTAGTAATAAAAACCCAATTGAACTGGAGATTGTTATTATATCATTGAAAAATAGTATTAATATTTCTGATATTTCTAAGTAATCAATTATTAAAATTTCAAAATTATTGTAATAAGAAATTTGGTTGATAGTGCCAAGTATGATTAAAAGACTAGTAATTAAAGGTATATATTTTATTAAGTAGTCAGCAAGTTTTCTCATCTATGGTTCAACTGGATTAATATCTTATTCAAAAGATATTGTCTTTAAAATAAAGGAACAAATCACCCCAAAAATTTACCCGTAAACTTGCTTAACTCCCTCCCCTTTCAACCATCCCCAACACTTCTATTTACTACGAATTATTTCGTAATATATTGTTGCAAAAAGTATTTATATCGGAATAATACAATCCTGCAGTAATTACATAGATCACGTTATTTGTGCAATATCATCTATTATGTTAAATACCATTTTGAATAATTGCCTTGTTGCCAAATTTGTGTTAGGAGATTAGCAAAAGAATAAAATATTATCAGTAAAAAGACTTATCAGATTTTATAATATTTGGTTTAAATAATCCTAAGTAACTTTTTATTCTAACGATTAAAGTATTTAAAGGGAATAATTCTAACGTGACACTTAGATATTGTTGACAGTCATAAGTGTTATATAATCGTTATGACAACTATACATAATTCTATTCACAGTACAATTCCTACAAGATTTTCCTTACTGGATTCTGCACTAGAACAGTCTAATATTTCACTTCCTGAATCCTTTCTATTTACATAAAAAGACACTTGCAAATATTGCCGTGTTGCAATAAAATTTTATGGAGGAATTACAACAACAAAATCAGGACAGATACAGGTTTGGGGGAGGTAGACAGAGTAGTGATATAGTTGAACAGAGAGCGCACTTTGTAAAGGAGTTACTACTATCTAATATCAATCAAGTATCAGAGATCACAACAGCTGTGCAGAAGCAATTCGGGGAGATTTCAGATAGAACTATACGCTATGATATAAGGAGAGCAAAGGATCTTATTAAAGACGAGAACGGTCTGGATATAGGGTATGTATTTGGTTCTGATCTTAAGAGGTTGGAAGACATGATAGTAAAGCATATGAATGATTCTGACTATCGACAAGCACGTGAAGCAATGGATAGTAGATGGAAGCGAATAGAAACGATTGTAGGAAAGAATAACACTACTCTGATACAACAGAACATTATCAACAATACTCAATCTGAAGATGATACTATAGACCTTTCCCAGCTACCTACAGATATGCTTATCAAGTTACTAGGGGAATCAGCATCCAGCAGCGATGACAATCAAACTTATGAAGATGCTGATGTAATTGACAACGACTAAAAAGGTTACTAAAAAAAGGGTAAGTAAAAAGGATGTACAGAGGGAATTATACAAACGTTCTTTTCACACATTTTTTAAGGATGCTTTCAAAGTACTAAGAGCAGATATAGAGTATGTAGACAACTTTCATATCAAGTTCCTGTGTGATACCCTTCAGGAAGAAATCGAGCGAATGATAGCTAAGAGAAGGAAGGAAAAAGATATCTGTATAAATGTTCCTCCCCGATCTACAAAGACATTAATCATATCTGTAATCCTTCCGGTATGGGCATGGATAAAAGCACCTTCACTTGATATTGTAACTATCTCTTATGCTGCTACACTTGCAGAACGTAACTCTCATGAAAGTAAAATCCTGATAGAATCCCAGTGGTTTAAATCGCTGTTTGGTGATCTATTTCAGATACGACAGGATCAGAACAGCAAGGCAAACTACATGAATGATAAGGGAGGGACCCGTAAAGCTGTGGGTATTGAAGGTGGTATCATGGGCTTTAATTCTGATATAACAATTCTGGATGATGCTCAGGACAAAGATCAAGCAAACAGTTCTATCTATCGTGAAAAGGTTAATACCCAGTTCTCTGAAACTATTGCAAACAGGTTAAATGATCCCAGATATGGAATTATAATCAACTTACAACAGCGGTTACATCCTTTAGATTTATCTGGGTATTTGCTGGAAAGGAATCCTGAAAGATGGTATCATATTAATCTTCCTGCTATATGTAATGATAGCGTTACTCCAAGTCACTTAAAAGAACATTATGTAGATGGTTTATTCGATCCTGTACGATTAGATCAGGGTATACTGGACTACTACAAAAAGGAATTAGGTACTGTAGGATTCTCAGGTCAGTACATGCAAAACCCTGTACCATCTGAAGGTATCATTTTAAAAAGATCATGGTTCAAAGTAATCAGTACAAAGGAGTTTTACGAAATCGTTGGAGAAAAGAATTACTCAGTAAACTTCACCTGTGACTTAGCTTATACCAGTGATAAAAAGAATGATCCCAGTGCCATACTTGCATACACCAGTATCAATAAAACCATATACGTTTTTAATGTGGCAATTGCTTGGAAAGAATTTGTAGAGTTGAAAAAATGGATAAAGGAATTCTGCATGAACAATAGGTATACAAGTAACAGCAGGGTTTATATAGAAGGTGCAGGTCCAGGTAAAAGTATGATCTCTGAGTTACAAAGGAATGATGATGCAGGTACACGTTTGAATACTATTGAATTAGATAAACCCAGAATATCTAAAGAAGCTAGAGCAGTAAGTAAGTCTGCATTTATCGAGTCCGGTGGTGTTATATTGGTAGAAGGTCTATATGTAGATGACTTCTTAAGTGAGGTTTGCGGATTTCCTAAAGCACCACATGATGATAGACTTGATACACTGTTATTTGCAATTGATAAATCTAATAGTAGTGGTGTCTGGGATTTCCGTTTTTCATAGGTTTTATATGGTCATTGTGGTACATGACTAGTTCACGATTCTTATCAAAAAAAAGGTAGAACCATTCCCATAAATCTTTAAATGTTGAAAGAGAACCATCATATGAAGTATATTTCTTATTTGTAATTAATTGAGTTTCTAAAATAGCCGTTAATATTCTTATGTGATCAACCTCTAAATGAGAAGATAAAATCAATAATTTTTGGGTGTTGACTTCAACCCGATTAATACAGTCAAGAATTTTTTCTCTAAAAGTATTTTCTGGAATTTTATATGGTGAGTACTTTCCTAGTGAAAACATACTACCAGTTCTTTCATCTGGCTTAGAGTTTTTACATAATCTGTTAATATCATCTTTACTAACCTTAGCCAGATCATCTAGAGAAGTAGGAACATTTAATAAATCTTTGAAGAGGTTTTCCCCTCTTTCATTTTCTTCAATTGTAGATAAGTGTAAATATCTGTACACGTCTAAACCTGCATGATATATTAGAAAATTTCGGTGTTGGATCGCTTCGTTTAACTTTAATCTATCTTTCCTTTCTTTCCGGTAAACAACAAAGTAGTAAAAGATAAAACTTGCTATATAAGCCAGTGCAAGATTGGATACTATCCTACCAGTTTCATATCCATATTTCCAAGTCTCTGGACAATCAGATAATACCGTATCAATTAAAGCAACTGTCAAAAAGCAGACTATAAACCCTATAAATAACTGTTTAAATTCTTTAGTATGTTTCAAGTTTGGTAAAGGTTGTTGAATCTTGAAGATAGCTATTTATATAAAAATGGCATCTTGAAGAAAATAGAAATCAATAATAAAAAGTATTCTCTCCCTACTAGCTTAGAAGAAATAACTATTCAACAATTCTTAATTGTACAGGAAATAATCAGTAGTGATGAAAGCAACCTTAACAAATATTTACAGATAATCAGTTATCTATCATCCATCCCTGAAAATATTTTACGTGATACAGGTACAGAACTGGTGAATCCTTTATTAGAATCACTTGATTATCTTTTTTCAGTTGACATAGACAGTTTTGATTCTATTACAGAATTTGAATACTTAAGTGAAACATACTATGTCAATCAGGACTTTTCCAGTAGTTGTTTTGGAGAGTATATAGACTATGACAACTTCCTGAAAGAACACGGACAACTGAATAGCATCCCTTATCTACTTGCAGTGTTGTGTAAACGTGAAGGTGAAAGCTATGGTGATTACGATGCAATGCAACGTGCTGAACACTTTAAAAATATTCCCTGTATCACTGCATTATCCATTGCCAGTTTTTTTTTGTCGAGAAACAACGATTTGATTCTGAATACCCTTTACTCTTCAATGCTACAGGTTCAAGTACAAGACAAGATCGAAGATACTCGGAATTCGCTTCATCAATGGGTTGGTACGGGACAGTGGTTTCGATTGCAAAAGAAGATGTTACGCAGATATCTAGTGTACTTAGAACGAGCATTTCAGAAATCTTTTCCTTCTTAGTGTACAGTATAGAGAAGGGAAAAATGATGAAGGATTTAGAAAAGATTACTAGAGAAGAGAGTCAGCAGTAAATTGTATTAATTTTGTCTATTATAGTTACATGTTGTAAGATTTAAGACAAAAACTGTAAGATAATATTACAAAATCTGACAGCTAATATTGATTTTGGAATAAATTTATACCACATTTACGGCTGTAATACGTTTGTAATACATACATAATGTTTGTCTTACACACTATTAAGAATGTCTATTAAAACAAAACAACCCCAAGGTAAAACCCAGGGGCTGTTCAAGATTCACGCTAGTCATCATTGTCTCGATATAGCGTGATAATTGATACGATCAAAGCTGCAACGTCAATTAACAGCTGTAGATCCTCATTAGTTAATTGTTCCATAGGCGGAATAATTTTAAGTTAAACAAAATTTAAATAGCCCAGCATGGTCAGAACATGTTGGGTTTTTTTATGGTATGGATAGAATCCTACCACATATCTTTTAAGCAATTCTATATTGCTTATTATTCTTCCTAAATACTAAAGCAAAAATTAAATATTTCATTATTGGCTTTTTATTAAAAACCTCTCTATTTGTCTCTAAACAAATGTGGTGATTTGTATCAAGAAGACAAAGTCGATTTTATGTTTTCAGGTCATCCGAATGTTCGTATGTTTAAATTTTATATTAAAAAAAAGTAATACAAACATCTGAAAATCAATTAATTATTCATTATTATATGTGATTAAGAATTTTTCCAAAAAATTACCTTCTTAAAATTTTGAAAAACTGATTGCTTTGTTATGTATTGAAATTATCTAAAAAATAGGTATTGATTTTATGCTTCCTAAATAAACTACTTTTGCTTTAATGAAACGGTAGCAAACAAACTCATTTCACCTATCTGCTATTTACAATAAAGTAGATAGCATTTTGAGCATTTCAGAAATAGTACAAGCATTTGAACAGATAGCTGATAGGCATAAGCACATTAATTCATTTTCATTCGGAGAGTCAGAAGATGAAACGATCTATGGTAATGATGTATATCCCCGTTGTTTTCTTGAGTTACCTTTCAACGTTGAGACAAATGAAAAATTTAAGCGGTATAGAATAGGTATGGTAATCTCACAACTCCCTGAAAGTTCCTCTATAACAGATCAGCAAAGAATAGATATTATTAGTGAGTGTGAAGATTGGGCATCGCAAATAATTTTTGAATTGAAGAAAAATAAAGCGATACAATTCAGTAATCCTTTTTCTTTTTCTTCTCTAATCCTGATCAATCACACAACAGATAGTTCATATGGAGTACGTGCAGAATTTGAAATCACTGTTCTAAATAAATCATGCGATTCAACAATCTTTCTTTCTGAGTAATGGCAAATAATTCTATACAACTATCTACCCAGCAGCGAATGATTCAGATGCTTTCTGATCTAGCTGCTAGCATTGAGAAACAGATAAAATTTGTGATGCTGGAAAAAAATGTACCGAAAAACAGTAGGCTTGTTAACTCTGTAAACTCAAGTTATAACCCTGATCAGTTCGAGTTGGCATGGTTCGCAAATTACTATTATGAATACTTATCCCAGGGAAGAAAAAAATTCACAAAACGTGTACCTTACAAAGCTTTACTAGAATGGATACGAAGATATAATATCAGACCTCGTGATTCAAAAATGTCTCAGAATCAGCTTGCTTGGGTAATACAGAGGTCTATTTATTTGAACGGGATTAGAGGAAGGAATTTTATACAAGCTGTCAATGATACAGCACAACGTACATTTGAAACTGCAATTGATGCTGATTTGCTTGATACAATTACAGCGGAATTAACACAATACTTTAACGAAAAATAATGGCTTCATATAGCACTAAAAAATACTTTTATAGAAAAGCAGATAATACAATAGATGCTGTTAACGTATCTGTTCAAATAGATGATTGTGATAACAATTGCGGATCGGGATCTACATATGAATGTTTACGACATTTTGATATTAGTGTATCATCTGGAGTAACAACTTATCAGGATGAAGGTATTCCTATTGATTTCAGAGAATTCTGGACTGTAGATAGTCAGGGAGATGGTAGCAGCGTTATAACTGGTGAAACCTACTTCAAATTAACTTATACAGGTAGTACGTTACCTCAGGATTTTTATAAGGTTTGCTACGAATACAATGATCCTTCTGAAATCACCAGAGAACATTTCTATCTTGATCAACAATCAATTCCTGAACCTGCATCTGAAATTACTATAGATAATATTGAAGTAACGGATGTATCATCTTCAGGTGCAACAGATGGTGCTTTAGCAATTTCAGCAAGTACAAATGTTACTCCTGATACTATTGAATACAGTATTGATTCAGGTAGTACTTATTTTTCGACAAGTGGGTTTACAGGACTTGCAGCAGGTGATTATGATGTTTTTGTACGAAATGTATCTGGTACAACTGCAAATGATACTGCTACGGTAGGTACAAGTTCAGGTACAACAGGTGATACAGGAACAACTACAACAGATAATATTATTGTAGAATCTCAACCTGCATTATTAACCGCTTCTGAGAATCCTATACTGGTAAGTTTGAGTTCTAAAATACTTGATGATACTCCTAGTTATTCCAAAACGGATATAACAGTTTCAAATAATATCAGTGATGGTGATTATATACAATTTAAAAGCAACAATATAGACATAAAACTCACTGCAAAAGATGATCCTTCATTTGCGGAATTCTTCACAACATCAGGAAACACTTTAGGAGATGTAGCTAATTCTCTGAGGTTCGCTATAAATGATCATCCTATTTTGAACAAGCTTTATTATGCAAATTCATCAGGTGCGACTGTAACAGTTACTAGCAAAAAAGTAGGTAGTAAATATGAGCTTATTCCAGGTGATACTCTTATAGATAATAGTACAGGAATTTCATCTACCCTTATTCAAAGTGGATCTTCAAAATTTGTAGCTGAAACAAAGTCAGATTACGGATACTATGTAAATATATATGTAGAAAATGAAGCTGATGAACTGGAGTACATTAAAACTATAGAACAACCTTATGTACTTCCTAGAAATCACTTTGACTTAGCCGGAATACTTAAGAATTATGTAAACACATATGTTCCCAGTTATCAAAGCACAGGATTCACTAAAAGTACTAACCATCTTAAAAAGTATGATTATGATTTAGGTGAATTGTACGCTAAATCTACAGGTGGGTATAAATTTCAATACCCTTTTGAAACTAGCGGAATTACAAAGTATGTATTGAATGCATCTTTACCATTACCTGTACAGAATACATTATCAGTTTATAATCAGGGACCTTTTCTAAGTAATGCACCTGATTTAAAGCCTGTACATTCGGAACAAAAGGATTATTTATATTTTGTTACTACCAATGGAGTAACAGATGTATCTATCAAATACAGATTTTATTTCTTTGATCATACTCAAACACAATGGAGAACACTAAGTACAGAATCAATTACAGGTAGTGGTGTATATTACTTTGAATCTAGTCCATCAGTATTTTCAATAAGTAGTGAACCAAAAAGCGTTTGGAAAATTGAAGTGAAATTACAAACTGGTGGTTCTGAATTTAATCAGGTACAGACTTATGAATTATCTGTAGAAGAAAGTGATACAGGTTTTGATGTCTTATTCCAAAACTCACTTGGTGCTTTTGAATCATTCCGTTTTGTAGGAGAAGTAACAGATTCAATTACTCGGACCGTTAGCAATTACAATAGAAGTTACTACGGTAAATTGTCTACATCTGACAGCATCACCAGTACTAAAAAGGTAGTTGTACAAAATGTGTATGAACTCAATAGCGGAATTGTCAGTACAGAAACATTTAATTGGTTAAAAGAACTAATTAAGTCATCACAGATATATATTAACAAAAATGATTCTTGGGTATCTGTTACTACTTCAAATGTCAGGTATGAGAAAAGTACTGATGAAGACTTCTATAGCATATCGCTATCAATAACTGAAAGCATTCCTGAAAATAGTATCAGTCAATAATGAACGTTCTTACTCTTATATGTAACAATACTGTACTTGATCTTCCTGAAGATTCATTGAATATTTTACTTAACAGGATAGTAGAAGATCTTAATAATCCTGAAAAACGTTTCAATGACTTCTCTTATACCTTCAACCTTCCCAAAACAAAGGTGAATAATCTGGTATTGAATTCTATAGATGATTTCTATGTGATAGATAAGTTCTATTCTGTTTTTGATATTACAGTACTCGTAAACTCTGAAAAAATACTTGAAGGAAATCTAAAAGTGAACAGTATTACAGGTGATGAATACGAAGTAGTATTATATAGTAAGTTAGGTTCTCTTAGTGATCTACTAGAAGAAAAAACGTTAAGAGATATAGAAATAGATCCTATTAGTTACAACTACGAAGCTACTATAAAAGCACACAATGAAGCAGGGTATGATAACTCTCAAACTGATTATCAATTTCCTTTAATCTTCTATAAAACCTTCTCTGTTGAGTCAGGATATACATTAACACCTGAACAAAATCAGTACGGTACTTACAGCAACATATATAATAGTTATGTAGATTCAGGAAATACAGAAGTAGTGAATTTTACACCTTACTTTTATTTTCCTCCAAGCTTCTATGTAGTGAATCTATTAAAGAAAATTTTGTCCGGTATAGGCTGGAAACTAAAAGGTTCATGGGCAGAAGATGCTGAAATAAACAAGCTTATTTTACCTTATGCAGGTAGTGCTGATGTATGGGAACGTGCTGATCAGTACGGTACTTTGTATTTACATGAATTCCTTCCTGATAATGTAAAACAGATTGATTTTATCAAAGGATTGATCAGTATGTTCAACCTTCAAGTTTTGGGGAAACAGAATACTTTGTATTTGGAAAGATATGATAGTTATATTCTCCCTTCTGAATATAGCTATAATATAACATCAAAGGTTTATGCTGATTCTGTAATAGAAAAGAGACTTGAAGATAATCAGAGGAATATTGCTGTAAACTTCAAGGAAACTGCTGATAGTTCCAGTACTCAGGCACTAAAATTCAACTCTCAGAACTCAGG
This sequence comes from Catalinimonas alkaloidigena, assembly GCF_029504655.1. NCBI lineage: Bacteria > Pseudomonadati > Bacteroidota > Cytophagia > Cytophagales > Catalimonadaceae > Catalinimonas > Catalinimonas alkaloidigena. The sequence goes on along the minus strand of NZ_JAQFIL010000001.1, from coordinate 7,212,045 downwards.
GTACAAGGTTACATTACCTTTTAGTGGAACTATTTATAATCCTGTGTTTTGGTACAATAAAAGAAGTCTTACAGGTGCTGAAACATCTGCTAATAACAGACCTTTTTCTATTCCTTATATCACTGAACAGGAAAGGGTAAGTGAAGAAACACATTATTATGATGAAATTCCTGTAGCTGAAAATATGAGTTATGGTTCTGGACTTAGGATTTTACATTATGAAGGATTACCCACTATCCCAGACAGTGAGAACTGGTATTATCTCAATATGGGGGAAAGCGTTGGGAAAGTTAAAATGACATTTACGAGTAATTATCAGGAGAATTCTACTAGAACAAGTAGTACAGGTAATACTATAAATCTTTCATATAATTCTGCTGATGAAAATAACCTGTACAACAAATTTTACAGGTCAAAATACTTCAACAATGATAGAGGACATCTATTAGAATTTGATATGAATATGTCAGAAAAAGACTGGATAGAATGTCAACCTAATATCCCTTTACGATATAAAGGTGTAGATTGGAGACTTGTAGAGATACGTGCTTATGATCCTGTAGAAAATATTGCAAGTTTGATAGTTAAGAGAATCAGATAATATTCTTATACCCTTCTATGTCAGTGCTATTTATATGAAATAGATAGCAACTTGGCTACACAAAATCAAAAAATATATAGCATTAAGATTGATGGACTGGATAAGGAAATCAAATCGATGTCTCAACTTCAGGAAACTGCAAAAGAACTTGAAGCACAATTAGAAACCTCAGAGTTAGGTTCTGATAATTTTGAAAAACTTCGCAAACAATTAGTACAAACACGGGGAGAGATAGGTAAGATAGATGAATCTCTTACTACAATGTCTAGTGCTGAACGTGCTGAAAACTTGTTCAAAATTGGTGAAGGTTTAGCAGGTGGTTTTGCAATTGCTACAGTGGCAAGTTCAGCATTCGGAGAGAAAACAGCGGAACAAATACAGAAAGCACAAGCAACTGCATTGAATCTTGTAGTTGCTTTAGATGGTGTAAAAAAGATAACAGAAGGTGCTACATCTGCTTACAAATTATTCGGACAATCAGCATTAGCAAATTTTAAGTTAGCTGGTGTTGGTGCAAAGTCCTTTTCTACTACTACCAGAATCGCACTTGCTGCAACTGGGATCGGTTTGTTTGTAGTTGCGTTGGGTGCTGTGGTGGCATACTGGGAAGATCTTACAAAATGGATTACAGACAGTATAAAACCTCTTAAAGAATTCTCTGATCGTGTAGGTGGTATCAGTGGAGCATTCAAAATTGCAGGGGAAATTGCCAAAGCTGTTTTCAAAAACATAGGTGAAGCTGCATTAGCACTTGTTCGTGGGGAGTTCAAACAGGCCATTGAGGAAATTCAGGAAATATCTTCAGATTCTCAGGCAGCAATTGATAAACAAATTACAAGAGTTGCCCAAAATCGTGCTGCTGAACTCAGGAAAATGCGTGAGGAACAGTACAAACACGATGAAAAACTAAGAAAAGAGTCTATAGAATCCGCTATAAAGGAAAAAGAACGCATTCTTTCTATAGAAAAAGCTAAGAAAAAAGATGTTGAAAAGCTTCAATTAGAAATTTTTGAGCTAAAAAAGTCCTTGTATAAGGCCGATTCTGATGAATATAAGCAGGTAGAAACGGATAAAACAATATTCCTGATTGAGCAGGAACAAGCCCGTATAGATGCAATTAATACTGCTGATCAAAAAAGACTGGATGAGTTAAAAAAGAATGCTGAAAACACTAAAAAAGTGCTTAGTGAAGGTTCTGATCTACCTGATATTTTCGGTATTCCTGATGAAAAAGAGATAGATCCCAGACTTCAGAAATTAAATAAATTGATGCAGGATAAATTTCTTCCAGGACTTAAGGAAATTGTTAAGAAAAATAATGAAACCTTATCTGAAGATGAAGATACACCCAGTTTGCTGGAAGGATTATTCGGAGTATCAGAAGATGCTGAATTAGAAGACAAAATAGCAGCAATAGGTACAAAAGTTTTGGAAGGTTATGATCAGATAGCTAGTGCAATTACTACAAGTCTTGATAGACAGATAGAAAGAAGTACTAGAAAATTAGATCAACTTACAGAAAGTCAAAGTCAGTCAATCCAGAAAATAACAGCACTGGAACAGCAAGCGGATGCAGCGAAGGGTGCTAGAAAAGATCAAATAATCGGTCTGATCGATAAGGAGAGAAAAAGAGAAGAGTTTCTAGCAAAGCAGAAGATTGAACAAGAAAAGAAAATTCAGGAAGCTGAGAAAAAGAGAGCTATTGCTGATAAAATTCGTGCGATAAGTAGTTCTATCATCAACACAGCAGTTGGCGTTACTCAGGCACTTCCTAACGTAGTACTTGCTGCAATAGTGGGTGCAATGGGTGCTGTACAAACCGGAATCATTGCTAAACAGAAATTTGCTAAGGGTGGTTTGCTGAAGGGAAAATCTCATCGTGAAGGTGGGATAAATGTAATTAATACTAATTCTGGACAGATGGTAGAAGCAGAAGGGGAAGAGTATTTCATTAATAGACAAGCTACTGCAAACAACCTGCATATACTTGACAGGATTAACAGAGAAGGTAAAAGGAAAAAATTCAAAATATATGCTGATGGTGGATTAAACGAACCTGATTTCCAGACTATTAATAACAGTTTGAGTTCTGGAATTTCTACAGGTGATCAAAAGGATATAAAGGTGAATGTAGGTATCAACGAATTCAACAGGACTAATAATCGAGTGAAGGAACTTGAAAGAACTGCATCCCTGTAAGATTTATAAACACTACCTATTTATATAAAAAATCAGTTTTGGAAATTCCAGTATATAGTATTCAACTTAATGATGAAGATGAGCTTTCAGGAGTACAGACAGTTAGCTTTGTAAATGATCCTGCAATAGAGTCAAATTTTGTAGCACTTAATAAGCAACAGAATCAAGCTTTCAAATTTAATAAACACAAACAGATTGTTACAGGTGCTGTACTTATCCCAGATAAAAAGATTATCAGATATAGTGCTGAAGGATTCCCTTATTATCTATCATTCAGTAGTGATCAAATTGAAAAGCTACGTGATAAATTTCAGAGAGAGAAACGTAGTGATCAAACTAATATTGAGCATAAAGAAGCACTTTCAAGATCAGATATGTATGTCGTGGAATCTTGGATAGTAAGCGATTCTGAAAAAGATAAAAGTCAGGTTATCGGACTTGAAAAATTACCAGCAGGAAGTTGGGTAATGTCTTATAAAGTACCTGATCAGGAAGTATTCAGCAAAGTATTATCAGGAGAACTTAACGGATTTAGTATTGAAGCAATGCTAGATATCAACATACCTATCCCAGAACAACAACCTAAACCCAAAAAATCTAATATGAAAAAAGAAGAATCAAAATTTTCAAAATTCTTATCTGCACTTAAAACGTTATTTGTAGAGTATGAATCAGAATCAGAAACTGAATTACAAGAAAAAGAAGTCAAATTAGCTACGTACGTTTCAGGAGAAATGACAATCGAGGTTGATGACGAAACCGGAACTGTAATAAGTGAAGGTGTACAAGATGGTGAATATCCTGTAGAAGGTGGAACATTAGTAGTAGCAGAAGGTGTAGCAACATTTACCCCAGCTGAATCAACCGAAGATGTAGCAGACATTGCTTCAGAAATTGCAGATGCAGAAATAATCGATGAGACAGAAGACAGTGATCCAGAAGAATCTACAGGTGAATCTTATATACTCGATAATGGAGATGTAATTGAAATTGATGGAGAAGGAAATGTAGTAACTGAATCGGTTGAAGATGGTTCTTATACCCTTGAAGATGGTAGAACGATGGTAATTGCAGAAAGTAGACTTGTAGAAGTTGTAACTCCTGAAATGGAAATGAGTAGACAGATAGAAGCGTTACAAGCTGAACTTTCTACAGCAAAATCTGAAATTGAAAAGCTGAAAAATGAAAAGACAGAGCTTGAAACTAAGCTTAGTAAGTTACCAGCAGGGAAGAAAATAGTTACTCAAAGCTTAAAATCTGATACTGAAGATTACACTAAACTATCTACAGCTGAAAAGTATGCTTACCATGCTTTAAAAACAATCTCACAGAACTAGAATGTTCAGTAAAAAAGTACATGAAACGTTGAAAAAAATAGATAGTGTAGAGGGTGATCCTATTGAATTAGAAAGGATTGCCCTTAGTACACTTTCAGATTTTCAGAAGTATTCAAAACTTACAAAAGTCAGATTCATTTTCCGGTATGCTAATAACGAATACAATCGTGACAGAGGAAGAGCAGGAAACATTTCAGCAACACGAACAGCTACAACAAATCTTTCTATAGTCCCTATTAGCAAACATCCCAGATCCCGTAATTCAGATACTAGCACCGTTAGGTTCTATGACTTTAACAGGGCCGGATGGCGTTCTTTCAGAAGGGATAATATAGTAATACTCACAGAAGTATTCAGTGTTGAAAAAAATCGCTGGACAACAGACTTAGATGAGTTTGACAAAATCAGTTCTATGTCTCCTGCTGAATACGCTGCTTATATAACAAGAATTGCAGCACTTAACCCTGATAATGCGAATTCATAACAGGGGAAAATCAATTTTTTGAAATACTTACTATTTAAGAATAAAGAACAAAAAAATATTAGCCTTTGCGCTATCAATAACAACAAAAAGAAAACATTCATGAATTGTCAATTACTAGTAATTATGTAGGAACATTAGCTACACCTTACATTTCAAAAGCAATCTTAGGCGCACCTACTCTCGATACACAGATGGTGCAGATTCTGCCTAACATCAAATACAAAACGAATATCGGGAAAAGGTCACTTGAAGACTTTGACCTTAAACCTTATCAAGCAAAATTTTCAGGTACTTCAAAATTCTCTTACTCAGAATTTGTTCTGGAACCTTGGAATTTTACAGTTCACATAGAAGAAGAGAAAAGAGCATTAATCCAGACGTGGGAAGCTGAAAAGATGACCCCAGGCGCTCAGAATACCGATTTTACTTTCGATGAATGGTTAGTAGAAAGAATGGGTAAAATGGTTAGCAAAAAGATAGAAAAAGCTATCTGGTCTGCAACTAAAACAACCGGAACTACTACTAATGTAATGGATGCGATTAACGGATATGAAACTATTCTATCGAGTTCAGCAGGTACTACTGAAGCTGTTAAAATCACAGGTTCTACTCTTACTGCTTCAAATATTGCTGATGAATTAGCAAAAGTATATGAAGCATTGCACGAATTAGAAATTGAACCTTCTGAAGCTGCTATCTATATGAGCCGTAAAGCTATGGCACTATATAAAATTGCAGGTAGCGGTCAAATGATGCAGACATTTACAGCTGATCAACCTTTCACTTATCTAGGAATGAGCTTGTTTGAGTCTCATGCAATAGATGATGATAGTATTATCGCAGGTATGAAAGATAATTTCTATCTAGGTACTGACTTAGTTAGCGATTATAATCAGGTACGTGTAGTAGATCACAGCGAAACTACTCAGGATGATATTATATCATTCCGTTTAGATGGTTCTGTAGATACTAAAATCGCTTATCCTGAAGAGGTTGTATACAGATATAACCCTGCATAAAACTAATATATCCCCCTATTAATGGGGGATCATATTTCATAAAGAACATTGAATAAAAATATAACTAAATGTCTTGTACATTAAGTAAAAGCATAAAAAAATCTTCTGGGTGTACTGAGTTCAGTTTTGGAGGGGTAGATAATATTCTGATTGGTGATTACAATCTGATTAGTGGAATGACAGAAACAACTGGTGGTACTGTAGATGCAATGGACGGAGTATTTTTTGAATACGATTCTCAGGAACAGACAGCAAACTTTACTCAAGAACTTGTCAAAGGTACTAATACATATTTTACCCAGACCGTTAATTTAACACTTTCTGCATTAAGTGATGAAGAGTATACAGAACTTGAAACACTAGCACGTATGAAAAAATTAACAGTGCTTGTAAAACATAAAACAGGTACGTGGTACGGATTCGGCTTGAAAGGTACTGGACTTTCTGTAACAGCAATGACTGATGACAGTGGTACAGCTTTCGGTGATGGACACACAACTATTGTAACTCTATCAGGTCCTAATCTGGGTAGATATCAGATAGTTGATTCAGCAGTAGCAGAAGCATTAATACCTTAATAATACTAATCAATTAATAATCCGCTTTTCATAATTTTTACTAAGTCCTTAGCTTACAGTTAGGGACTTTTTTATTTGGGATGGTGGCTATTTATAGAAAAGCAACTCTATTGAATTGTATCGACTTTAATATTCCAGGTGTCAAAAAACTTTTGATAGCTTCTCACAAAAAAATCAATCCTCTTTATCTCAATAATGATTTTCACACTATTGAAGATATACCGGAATCACTTTCTTGGTTAAGTTTTGACGTTGATTCTGATGAAGTGAATTTGTCAGAAAGTTTGAACCGTACCCCAGCAGGAAAAACTTATACACAAAACATTTCACTGAAATATCTTCACATAGCTGCAAGTAAACTGAAAGAATTACAACTACTCACAAAAAGTAGATTGTTAGTGATGGTACAAGATTATTCAAATCAGTGTTGGATAGCTGGCATCGATAAAGGTTTGAAAATCTCAGCTTTTGAAAGTAGTACCGGAAATGCTACAGGTGAAAACAGGTATGATCTAACTTTAGAGGGAACAAACAGGATAAGGTTTCAGGAAGTAAGCCTTACATATGCTGCACAGTACCTTTCTGGTAATACATTGATTAGTAATTGTGAATACAGTATTGCAGGAATTGATCAGCTTTGGATAGGGAATTATCCTGCTGATTTGAGATATGCACTTGATATAAGTAATAACAATGTAGTTACAAAAATAGAGGGAGTAGATTTATTATTTAATCAATTCGATGTAGATCCTGAATCAACAGAATTATCTGAATCTTTAGAACTAGGTCCCGAAGGAATTCTTTTTCAACAAAACTTTACTTTCAACATAATCAATCTGTCTGCACTGAGAAGAGAACAAATCACAAATATTATTAAGCTGAAAAATTTACTGGTAGTGGTGAAAGATGAGAACTCACACTGGTGGGTAGCTGGATTAGATAGATCAATTAGGTTGAAGAAATACGGTGCATCTACTGATAATCAAGCATATGAATTAGAATTTTCAGGATATAGTAGACATAACATGAAAGAAATATCAGAAAATCATATCACAGAGATATTAAACAATACATATACAGTAAGTTCCCTGTACGATGACTTCTCTATGAGCGACTTCGCTACAAATAATATTGCAATTCCTACGATTGCAGATGCAAGAATATCAGATTTTAACTAATGGCATTAGAACGAATATTATCAACCGACAAAGTATCTACACTTGTAAAAAATACAAACAGTGCTATCGATGAGACAATAATAGATGCATATCTGAATAGTTACAGTCAGTTAATTCTGGTGAAAAATAATTCTGATGCACTTATAGTAGATTTGAGTGATCTAAATTTGAGTGGTGAAACATCAGGAGGTACAAATAATTATGTGACAAGTGTATCCTTCAATACTGCTGATGGTACACTGACATTGAATAGAAATGAATTACCCAGCTTAACAGTTGATCTTGATGGAAGATACCTTTTAGCTTCTGAATACGAAGGTTTACAGGATCTTCAAAGTGTTACTGATGAAGGAAACACTACTACAAACCATATTCAAGCAAAATACTTTGAATCAAAAACAAGCGTTGGAGGGTTTCAATATCTAATTTCAGGAGGAACAGCGGTTACTGTTGAATTTGAAAACGGAATTGTACAAGGTGGTTCAGCATCTACTACTGTTTTTGATAACTTTATTCAGGGAGGTGAAAGTTATACAGGATATATTAGTAATACATATACTCAGTACACTGAATCAGGTGTAACTATTGTAAGTCTACCTGCTGACTACTTCAAGTTTGATAATGGTAATAGCGGATATATTTTCAATGCATTCAATTCAAATAATGATCAATTCAGGATAGAAGAAGATATAATTCATTTTCATGATATAGCATCAGTTAACAATTTTGGTGAGTTTGAAGGAAGTAAATATATAGCAGGAGTACTTGAAATAAAAAACGGATTAATACATCAAAAAGACCTTAGCGGAGGTGGTGCGCCTCAAAGCTTAATTATCAAAACAGCATCTGAATTATATCTATCTGGTAGTACAGGGTATATTCAGATGGATTACAACGGATTGACAAAGTTCAGTAACCGACAAATTACAGGAACAACTATAGCAGGGTTTTCAAATGATGGATATCTAGGAGAATTGACACTTGGTCAGGGTATAGCAATTGAGAACAATGTAATTACCATTACAGGTACTACTAACGATGCTGGTACACCTACTTTACAACAAGTGACAGATGTAGGAGCTACTACAAACAACACTGTTGTTTTCAATAATAACATTCAGGTCAATACTAGGGTATTTGGTAACTCATCAACCTTAAAATTATCATCAGAAAATAGCGCATTAGCTGGTGAAGTAGCTATTAATTCAGATTCAATTCAGATGCGTACTAATGGACAATCTGTAATGACAGTCAGTACCGGATTTACTCAGATTAATAGTGATCAACTTATTTTACCGGATTCTGTCAGATGGGATAAAAATTTAGCTAGTACGAAAATGTTGGTACTTGGTACAAATAATCTGATTACTACTCAGGACATTCCAAGTTTTCAGAATACAGACAATTACATAACAGGTGCTACATATAGCGGAAGTATTTTAACCCTGAATAGACAAAACGGAAATGTAACGGTTAGTATTCCTCGATTCAGTGAAAATTATAACGATTTATTTAATAAACCTTTTGAAAATTTTTCAAGTAGTCTAATCTCTACAAGCAAAGATGTACTTATATCTAATCTTGCTGGGACAGGTACAAGAATGGTTGTAGCATTACCTGATGGAACTCTTAGTGTACAATCAATCCCTTCAGGAGGTGGTGCTGATGGTAATAATTATGTAACTGGAAGTACATTCAATACCGGAACAGGTGTATTAACTCTGAACAGACAAAATGGAAGTGTTACCGTTGATCTTGATGGTAGATATTCAACAACTGATACTAATAACTATGCTAATTCTCTCAGTTTTGATACAGGTACAGGAATATTATCATTAGGTAGATCAGGATTAAGTACGTTAACTGTTGATCTTGATGGAAGATATAGTACTGGTGCAGGTGGTGGTTCTATTAATTCATATTATGAAATAGGTGCTTCAAACGATACTACAGTTACTACTACACAAACAACACTAGTAGATCAGGATTATGCAGTATCTACAGGTGAATACATAGTGACAGTTACTTGTAGTGTTTCATTTGAAAGGCTTTCAGCTGTAGATACTAGAATATATTGTGTACTAGATTCAAGTAATACAGGTGTATTAGCACAATCGCATCAAGATGTTATAACAGCTTCTGAACATCCTCAAAAAATATTTAATGTTTCTACAACATTCAGAACTGGAAGTACAAATAATATTAATTTTTACCTGTATGGAACTAGCACAGGAGGGAATTCTAATGCTTTTGTTACAAGATACTCTATGACAGCTATAAAAGTAGCTTAAACTATTTATAAAAAAGAAAGACTTTGCTTAGTGAAAATATAAAGTTAGTTCAGGGAGATCAATTAGAAATACCTTTTCAAATACTCGATGACGATATCGTACTTACAGCAGGATGGGGTGCGCTTTTTCAGGTACGAAAGTATACTTACAGTGAAGCAATAATATCAGCATCTTACGGACTGAATCAAACAGGAGTGACATTTACCGGACCTAATACAGGAGTAATTATTATTCCTTCATCGTTTACTGTTATTCCTGCTGATTTGTATCAATTTCAATTACAATTTATTTCACCTGAAGGTGAACCTTTTACGGCTTTTGGAGGAAAATTACAGGTATTACAAGACATAGCTTATACTGTCGATTCTGGTGAAGGATTCCCTTATTCATTCCCTGCTGGTTTTCCTAGTTAATTATGGATAAGAAAAAGCAAGTCAGAAAGTTCTGTATTAAGCAGGTAGCAAAGGTTATAACGTTGAAAAAATTCACGAAGCATAACACATATAATCAAGAATATTCAGACGAATACGACTATACAGAATATAGATAATGAAGAGATACAAATTTTACATTAAGAGACAACCAGTAAAAATTAAGAAGTTTTCAGAAAATAGTAGTGCAGAATATTCACAGATATATTATGCAGGAATGCCTTATGTGATGGGTGGTCCACTGGGTTAATACAAACGACAGATAACTGAAAGGAAGCTATTTATAATAAAATAGCTTTTGGAAAGTATAATAATTAACCTCTCTAATATTGAGCAAACAGTTGCAACTGAAACTGTAAACCGTAATGGTCTAATCACTCTTCAAACAAAATCAGGTGCTGATTATTTCGATCTTTTAGTTGAAAAATATCACTACAATTCTGCAACTCACAGCAACTTTATCAACCTGAAGAAAGACCTTATAGCAGGTGAAATTGTAACAAATGAAAAATCAGGTGAAACCCTTCGATTTCTTAACAGCAACAATATCAATGAATTAATTGATAAGTTATCTTTTGATCTCTCTCTGTTTGAAACAGCATATATTCAAGTCAACTGGAATATTGACCGGACAAAAATAGTTGAATTTGATTTCTTAGATCGTACTTGTGTTACACCTATCGAGTCGGATGAATACGGAAAAGTGAGTAGGTATGCAGTTACTGAAAAATCTTTGAAAAAAGGGTATAATAAAAATAAATTCAAGAAGTACACTACCTATCCAGCCTTTTCAACGAAAGGTAGTCAAGACGAAAATGGAGAAGAGGAATACACACAGATATTAGAAATAAGAAGATACTCCCCAGGTAATCCGTACATCACAATTCCGAGCTACAACAGCATTTTGAACTATGTAGATATTGAAAAAGAGTTAAGCACTTTTCATTTGGCAAGCATTTCAAACGGTTTCTTTTCTTCAGCAATAATTAATGTATATGGTAGTCCTAGCGAGGAACAAAAAAAGTGGTTCAAAGATCAATTTTTAAATTCATTTACTGGAAGTCATAATACTTCTAAAGTTGTATTTAATTACAGTGCTGATGAATATAGAGTTGAGATTTTACCAGTACAGGCTAATAATAATCCCGATTTATTTCAACATTTAACAGATACAACTATCAGCAAAATTTCTACCGGACATAGATCATCACAGGAACTTGCAGGGATATCGACAAAAGGTAGTGATTTGGGAGGTGATGCGAATAAGTTGTTCATAGCCTACAATTTATTCAAAAACAACGTTACAAACAGTTTACAAAAATTACTGATAGATGGAATAAACAAAATTTTATCTGTGAATGGTTTGGGTACTATAGATTTGAAAACAGAACTACCTATACAGTTATATCCTGAAACCCTATTACAAAATCTTACTCAGGATGAAAGAAGGGAAATGTTATTCGGTCTACCACCTGTACCAGTATCAAATCAAAATAATCAACCTACTACAGAACAACCTACAGCATAATGAATCTAATTACAGCAAGTGAAGTCAAACAGCTTACAACAATAGAACAGAATCTTAGCGATGATTTAATCTTTCCTCAGATTTCTATCGCACAGGAAAAACATATAAAACCGATTTTGGGAAAAGACTTGTATAATGCACTTATAGAAAACCCTGCTAATTACCCTGAACTTTACGAGCAAATCAAAACTCCCTTAGCGTTTTGGGTATATTATGAATCTGCTTTATTCTTATGGCTTCGCATGACAAATAAGGGACTTGTAAAACGTACTTCTGAATATGCTGAAAACATTAGTGGTGAAGACTTCAAATTTTTCAGATCAGAAATAAGAGAATATGCAAAGGAATTTACAGCTATATTGATCAGACACTTGGAAGAAAGTAGTTATGAGTTGTATAACAAAAAGACAAATAACTCAACCGATCAAGTAAGTAACAGAGACAACATTTCTGGGATATATTTCTATTAATTGCACAAAACAAAGAAATAGAAAATAATACCTAACAGATTGTACAGAAATTATAATAGTATTTTCAGGCAAAATAAGCCTTTCTGAGCAATGAAAAGCTTTTCTGATATACTGTATTGAAAAAAATATGATCTTTGAACAGAAACGAAATTGAATAATACAAATATTTGATTAAAATTATTTTCTTGTACTATTCAAATATGATGCTTTGTTAATGTGTTATTGATTCAGGCAAATTTCCAGACAAAACCGTAACTAGTTTTTTGTTCACCTTTACAACATCTTAGTACAGAAGTATCATGTATTTTTAATTCTTTCTTTACTTGATAAGGGTTAGGCCATTCTCTTAATAGATTCCCGTTTAAATCATATTGAAGAATTTTTTTACCTCTACCTTTTGCAGGTGCTATTTTATTTTTTGCATACTTCTTTTTGTATCTAAAAATAAATCCTCCGGTATGGGCAAATTTACCTTTACAAACTTGTGTTACCTGATTTGAAAAAAGATTTAGTTGTCGTGCTGCTTCTCTAGCAGATATATATTCCTGTATAAATTCACCTGTTTTAGCATCATAACAGAGTACAGCTTTTGAAAATCTTTTCTGAAGCTTAAGCATTCCTTTTTCAGATAACCTATTATAAGATGCACCACCAAAGCCACCATCGCACACATTAAAAAGTTTATATTTCTTTCTATACTCTCTAATAAAGTCCCTTTCTACATCCCACCATTTTTGATCAGGTTTTACAGTATAGACTACTTCAAATCGAGGTTTACTACCTAATGCTAGTATATCCCTGATATATTTTCTCATCTCAGGAGTAGAATATCTGTCTAATCTAGCATCCTGAATATGATCTCTTAGTCTTCTATCGTGTTGAATTGTCTTTCCTATGTAAAAAATCTCGTTTGAAAAGGGATTTTTTAGAACATAGATGTAGGTAATTTTTTCTCCTTCCACTGTCAAGAGGTTTATGTCCGTGTATCGAATATGTATTGAATTAGAAGGAAAAACCTCCAAATCTGCGTTTAAACAGCGTATGGAGGTTTATTTAATGGTTCCGGCAGGAATCGAACCTGCATCTTGGGTTCCGGAGACCCACGTAGTATCCATTCTACTACGGAACCATGGCGCAAAGATAAAAGAATAGTCTGACTCCAACGAATGAATTTTCAAAAACTCAGGATTACATTAAGGAATATAGCCCCATTAGAGCTCACTTGATTGAGCGAGCTTAGTTACTATGCCCGTCTCCCTGATCATCGCTCATTATAACAATTTTCCAAAACCATATAAAGCTTTAAAGAAAATGTATCAATAGTATATTTAATTGGTGATAATACTTTTTTCAAGCAACAAAAATACTTAATTTGAGAACAAATCAGCATAGCCGAATTGGAGGAGACTTCATTCGACAACAGTAATGCAACTAACCGTCAGGTGATGGATAGTTGCATTTTTTTTGTTTAACCCAACCTCTTATTCCATGTGTTAATTTTTTAATGCGGAACATAGAACAAGCACAGCGCGTAAAATTACCGATTTCATTTTTAAGCTTTGTTTTTTCTTAATTTTGGCAAAGTTTGCTTATATTTTGTAAGTTTCTTTAGTATTTCCTAAGCCAGATGTAACGCTTGGCTTTGTTGATTTAAAACATAATGATTTGAGACCTACTGATACGAGCAACCCCGAGTACTTCCACAAAGTGGTGGATTGTCAATATGCCTGCCCGGCTCACACTCCCGTTCCCGAGTACATCCGCCTGATCGCTGCCGAGCGATATACCGATGCCTATATGGTCAACTGGGAGTCTAATGTCTTTCCCGGCATACTGGGCCGTACCTGCGACCGCCCCTGTGAACCGGCCTGCCGCCGTGGACGCCTGGCGGAAGAGGAAGAGCCGGTAGCCATCTGCCGCCTCAAGCGCGTAGCGGCTGACAACAAAGGAGAAGTCAAACATCGAATGCCTAAGGCTCCTGAGCAGAAAAATGGTAAAAAAGTCGCCCTGATCGGTGGTGGACCAGCTTCGCTCACCGTAGCCCGCGACCTAGCTCCGCTCGGCTATGAGATTCATCTCTACGACGAATGGCACAAAGGCGGAGGCATGATGCGCACCCAGATTCCCGCCTTTCGCCTGCCCGAAGAGGTGCTGGACGAGGAGGTGAACTACATCATTGATATGGGTATACATACCCACTTCAACCATTATGTGTCTAGCATGAAAGAGATACTGGATAAAGACTATGATGCGGTGTTTGTAGGCACTGGTGCTCCCAAAGGTCGTGACCTCAAGCTGCCTGGTAGTGAAAAAGCTGCCAAGAATATTCATATCGGCATAGAGTTTCTGGCCAGTGTCGCCTTTGGTCATGTGGATAAGATCGGTAAAAAAGTAATCGTATTAGGCGGTGGTAATACCGCGATGGACTGCTGCCGTACCTCTCGCCGGCTGGGTGGAGATGAGGTAAAAGTAGTGGTGCGTAGCCCTTTCAATGAAATGAAAGCTTCGCCCTGGGAGATATCTGATGCGCAGGCAGAGGACATTCCTATTCTGAATAACATGCCTCCCAAAGAGTTTGTGATAGAAGATGGCAAACTCAAAGGAGTCATCTTCGGTAAGGTGAGAGCAGAATATGATGAGAACGGAAAACGTAAGCTTATCCCTACCGGAGAGCCGGATGAGTTTATTGAGGCCGATGATGTGATCATTGCCATCGGACAGGATAATGCTTTTCCCTGGATAGAAAGAGACCTGGGCATTGAGTTCGGCAAATGGGATATTCCGGTACTGGACAAGACTACTTTTCAGTCTACTTTACCCCAGGTTTTCTTCGGCGGTGATGCTGCTTTTGGTCCGGAGAATATTATTACGGCAGCTGCCCACGGCCATCAGGCAGCGATTTCTATGCATCAGTATTGTCAGGGAAAAGATGTGATGGACCGCCCCGCGCCGATGACCAACCTGATCCGGCAGAAGATGGGTATCCATGAGTGGAGTTATGACAGTCCGGTGGTGATAGACAAGCGTTATCCGGTGCCGCATGCGCAGAAAACGATCACACTGACCAATCGCAAGATTGAAGTAGAATTGGGCTTTGATGAGCCTACCGGCTATAAGGAAGCGCAACGCTGTCTCAACTGTGATGTGCAGACTGTCTTCACCGAAGATGCCTGCATAGAATGCGATGCCTGCGTAGATATCTGCCCGACCAGTTGTATCACTTTTACAGATAATGGTGAGGAGGATGACCTTCGTTCCAGACTGAACGCTCCCGCAGAAAATACCTCCCAGGACTTATATGTTTCTGACATACTCCCTACCAAAAGAGTGATGGTCAAAGATGAAGACGTTTGTCTCCACTGCGGCCTCTGTGCAGAGCGCTGCCCCACCACAGCCTGGGACATGCAAAAATATTTATACAATGTAACCAAAGCTACCAAGGTGTTATGATGACAGTGAGTGCGGTTAACGATATGGTGATTCGTTTTGCCAATGTAAATGGAACGGGTTCGGCAAGTGCCAATGAGATGTTTGCCAAAGCAATTTTCAGGATGGGCATACCTGTTTCTCCCAAAAATATTTTTCCTTCAAACATCCAGGGCTTGCCTACCTGGTACGAAGTCCGCGTCAGCGAGCAGGGATATCTGGGAAGAAGGGATGGTGTGGATTTGCTGGTGGGCGTAAACCCCCAGAGCTATGCTAAAGATATAGCCTCCATCAAAGAAGGGGGCTATTTTGTTTATGACAGCACCAAGAGGCTGCACGATGACTTTATACGCGAAGGCGTGCACTACATCGGCATCCCCATGATGCAGATGTGTATGGAGCATTATGAAAATCCCCGGCATCAGCAGCTTTTCAAGAATATTGTCTATGTAGGTGCACTGGCAGCACTCTTGGTTATTGAGATGGAAGTGATACAAAACATCATCCGTGCGCAGTTCAGCAGAAAAGAAAAGCTGATTCCCCCTAACTTCAAAGCGCTGGACCTGGGTTATCAGTATGCCAAAGCACATTACAGCTGCCCGCTGGACATCCGGCTGGAGCGTCGTGATCATGTAGGAGATTCCATCATGATAGACGGTAACGCCGCTACCGCCCTGGGAGCAATCTATGCCGGGGCTACCGTAGCCGCCTGGTACCCGATTACGCCTTCTACTTCAGTGGTCAAAGCCTTTGAAACCTATGCCAAAAAGCTGCGCACTGACCCTGAAACGGGGAAGAAAAAATACGCCATCGTTCAGGCTGAAGATGAACTGGCAGCGATGGGCATGGTGATCGGGGCCACCTGGAATGGTGCCCGTGCCTTTACCGCCACCAGCGGGCCGGGAGTTTCGCTCATGAGTGAGTTTATCGGACTGGCTTATTTTGCCGAAATTCCGGTGGTACTGGTCAATGTACAGCGGGGAGGACCTTCTACCGGTATGCCTACCCGTACGCAGCAGTCTGATATTTTATCTTCGGCTTATGCCTCGCATGGCGATACCAAGCATGTGCTGCTTTTTCCCAGCACTCCGGCAGAATGTTTTGAGATGTCGGCTACTGCCTTTGATCTGGCCGACCAGCTGCAAACACCCATCATTATGATGTCTGACCTGGATTTAGGGATGAACAGCCATATGTCGCCCCCGCTAAAGTGGAACGATGTGCGTAAATATGATTTGGGTAAAGTGCTCAGTGCGGATGAGCTGGAGAAGATTGAAAAATATGGCCGTTATCTGGATGTGGATGATGATGGTATTTGCTACCGAACCATTCCCGGTACGCATCCCACCAAAGGTTCTTTCTTTACGCGGGGTACTTCCCGTGATGAGTACGCCCGCTATTCAGAAGACAGTGATGTATATGAACGCATCGTGGATAGACTGGCAAAAAAGTGGGAGACCACTAAAAGCTATATACCTGCTCCTGAGCTTTTTCAGCAAAGTAATCAGAATGAGCGAGGCATCATTTTCTTCGGCACTTCTTCTTATGCAGCCCTGGAAGCCATGGATTTGCTCAAGCAAAAAGGCATTGTGCTGGATGCCATGCGCATCAAAGCCTTTCCTTTTAATAGTACGGTAGCAGACTTTGTAGATTCCCATGAAGAAGTATTTGTGATTGAACAAAACCGCGATAAGCAGTTTCGTGCATTGCTGGTCAACGAACTGGAAGTCTCTCCCAAAAAACTAACGCCTATTTTAAACTACGGAGGTATGCCGATTACGGCAGATGCCATTATTCAGCAGATCATGAAAAAGTTACCGGCTACCGCCCCGCTGATCAGCACCAATAACCACAAAAGCAAAACATTATGACTTTCGTAAAACCTGCCTTTCGTCATCCCGGACTCCCCAAAAATAAAATCGGTTTTCGTAAAGCCGATTACGAGGGGGCTATCTCTACCCTCTGTGCCGGTTGCGGCCACGATTCTATCAGCGGAGCCATTATCCAGGCTTGCTATGAGATGGGCGTGGAACCGCACAAATTAGCTAAACTGTCAGGGATTGGCTGTTCTTCCAAAACGCCGACTTATTTTCTGGGCAACTCACACGGCTTCAATTCGGTACATGGGCGCATGCCTTCTATCGCTACCGGGGCCAATATGGCCAATCGTGATCTGATCTACCTGGGCGTATCGGGTGATGGAGATACCGCTTCTATTGGCTTAGGACAGTTTTGCCATGTACTCCGACGCAATCTGAACATGATGTACATTGTGATGAACAATGGCTGCTATGGCCTTACCAAAGGACAGGATTCAGCCACTGCAGATTTAGGTTCAGTGAGTAAAGCCGGTTCAGTCAATCCTTTTGAGCCTATTGATCTGGTAGGTCTTTCACTTGAACTGGGCGCAAGCTTTGTCGCGCGTAGCTTTTCAGGCGATAAGACACAGCTGGTCCCCCTTATCAAAGCGGCTATGTCTCATCCCGGCTTTGCCTTATTAGATGTGCTTTCTCCCTGTGTTACCTTCAATAACAATAATGGTTCTACCAAGTCTTATGATTTTGTAAGAGATCATATTGAGGCTACTTCTACTGTGGACTATGTGCCGGAGAAAGATGAAATCACCATAGATTATGAGGAGGGGACTTCATCCTCAGTAGTCATGCACGATGGTTCCCTGATACAACTCAGTAAGCTTAGCCCTCACTGGAACCCTACGAATCGGGATTCTGCGGTAAACCGTTTGCAGGAAGCTAAAGCTAAGGGTGAAATCCTTACTGGCCTGCTTTATATTGACCCCAAAAGCAAAGATTTGCACAAGATACTGGATACCGTAGAGCAACCGCTCAATAGTTTGAGAGAAAAAGACCTGATGCCCGGCCAACAAGCTTTGGACAAGATCAATGCCTCCTTCCGTTAAGCGAATGAGAGCAAACTTGTTGATTAGGACACAAATTTATAAACACCCTGATTCCTCAGTCCGGGAAATCGTAGTGAGTTTATAGAATTTGATAGGGAGAATTCCTGCTTTTGTAGATTTCCGTGAAATTTCTTTAGAGATTGTTTGTAACAAAAGTGTTTTGCTATTTATTTTTGGTCTAAATAAAATTTAGACTCTGCATTACTATGGCAAAAGTAAAGAACTCATCCGGCTGGAAGCGCACCAGAAAACTTTTTAACGACATTCACCTTTGGATGGGAATAGGCAGTGGCCTTATCCTGTTTTTAGTTTGCCTGAGTGGAACCATCTATACCTTTCGGGAAGAGGTAGAAATGCTGATTGAACCCGAAAAATACAGCATAGATGTGCCGGAAGATGCGGAACCCATGACTGCTGAAGCCATTATAGAACAATTACAGCAGCAGCCCGGAGGGATCATTGCTTCCATTAGCATACCTCATGCAGAGGATGAGCCTTATGCGGTAAGTATCAAAAAATCAGAAGAAGAACGTAGGGGAACTACCTATTTTGTTAATCCTTATACGGCCACAGTACTTGGAACATCCGACAGTCCGGCTGCCGGTTTCTTTATGTTTATGTTCAGGCTACATCGTTGGTTGCTCCTGGATAGTGCTATTGGCCGACCCATCGTGGGAGTTGCCACCCTCATTTTTGTTTTTCTTATTCTCAGTGGTTTGGTAATCTGGGTTCCGCAAAAAGTAAAATCATGGAAACAAGGGCTCAAAATCAAATGGAATGCGAACTGGAAGAGAATCAATCATGATTTGCACAATTCATTGGGCCTTTATTCTTCCATACTTTTGCTCATTATGGCCCTTACCGGCCTCTGCTGGTCTTTTGAATGGTATAGAGATGGTTTGGGAGAAGTGTTGGGGACGCAGGTATTTGGGAGAAGAGGAGGGGGAGGAGAACCCCTGAGTTCAACCTTACCCGTTCAAAATGCGACTCCTTTGACAGTAGCAGAGCTTATGCACATCAGCAACGAAACGCTTCCTTATAAAGGAGATCATCAGATTTCTCTGCCTAAAGATTCAGTTGGAACAGTTTCTATCTCCAAACATAAAACCGGCTTTTTTGCTCCTTCAGCTACTGACAGGCTACAGCTAGACCAGTATAGTGGGGAAGTTCTGGCTAGTGAGATTTTTGCCGAGAAGCCCTTCAACGAAAGGATTGCTGCCTCCATCAAGCCTTTGCATATGGGCTATGTGTACGGTACCTTTTCCAAGATAATCTATTTTGTTGCCTGCCTCGTGGCTACTTCCCTGCCTATTACGGGAGTGATAATCTGGATTAATAAGCTGAAGAAAAAAGCGAAAAAAAAGCAAAGCAGACGAAAAGCAGTCACTACTTCAGCCTAAGCTTGAACGACTGGTGTGCTGCCTGCCAACTCAGCAAAAACCTATAATGTAATAATGCTTGTAGATCAGGAAACTGTAATTCAAAAGACCATAGATTTTGTGAAAGAGACCTTATCTGATGCTGAAGGGGGGCATGACTGGTGGCATATTTTTCGTGTTTGGAACCTCTCAAAGCACATCGCCCAAACGGAAGATGTTGATATGTTTGTGGTTGAACTGGGCGCTCTACTTCATGATATAGCGGACTCAAAATTCCATGATGGTGATGAAGAAATTGGCCCTCCCAAGGCAAGAGAATTTTTAAGTACGCTGAATGTTGAAGAAGCCATAATTACGCAGGTTGAAAATATCATTGCGAACATTTCCTTCAAAGGGGGTAGAGCCCCTCAGCAATTCAAATCCCCGGAACTGGATGTCATCCAGGATGCTGACCGGCTGGATGCCATGGGAGCCATTGGTATAGCCAGGACCTTCAATTACGGAGGATATAAAAACAGGGAAATCTACAATCCTGAGATAAAGCCTAACTTTACTATGACTAGGGAAGAGTATAAGCAGAGCAAGGCCCCTACCATCAATCATTTCTACGAGAAACTTCTGCTACTTAAAGAAAGGATGAATACCTCAACTGGCAAAAAGATGGCCGAACATAGACATCAATTTATGGAAGCTTTTCTTGAGGAGTTTTACCAGGAATGGAATGGCAGTGTTTAGGTGCAGAACCCAATAGCAGATTATACGCTTAGATACCACGGCCATTTCATTGCGATAACTTCATTACGACAATTTCATTGCGACAAACTGACTTATTAGTCGGCTGCCTAAGCATTTATGAATGGGAAATAATACCTAGTGAAAACTTTCAAATCCCACTATTTTTTATAACTTTGGATAGACTATCGACCTAAACTATCCACCTTGACACGCCTCGCGGCATTATTATTTATAGCGCTTCTCACGGTCGCTATTTTACTATTTCTCACTAATCCTGAGTTGCTGGAAGAGGTTTGGTTATGGATCATAGGTTTTATCGGCTACATCATAGCGCTGGTCCAGAAAGGCTTTCAATCTGTAAAAGAGTTATTCAAGCGTGAAACCGTTGGTCAGGATAAAGAAAAGAAGAATATAAATATTCCTCCCCCTGTTGTAGATAGCACTAAGCCATCCGGCGAAACACATCCCAAAATAGATCAGCTACAACAAAAAATTGCCCAGCTTGAACAACAACTGAATGCCGGAGAAAGTGCTTATGCCTCTCTATCTGCCAATACCCTGACGGTCTTGCGCTACATAGATGACGGAGAGTCTACACTGGGCTTGCTGTTCCTGCGCAAGAAATTCTTTGCCTATACTTTGGAGGATACCTTTCGGAAAGAAAAAATTGCGGGAAAGACCAGAGTCCCGGAAGGGGTGTACCCTCTGGATTTTAACAAAAACCTCACGCCGCTGACCAGGCAGTACCAAAAGAGCCGCCCCTGGTTTGATTATCACCTGGAAATCAAAAACATACCGGATTTTCAGAATGTCTATTTGCATGTGGGCAATACCCATAAAGATACGGAAGGCTGCCTGCTGATTGCCGACGGCATTGATGCAGCCAGCACTTCAAAAATGATAACTTATTCAAGAAAAGCTTACGAAAGATTTTATAAAACCATCGGCGCGCTACTTAAGTCGGGTGAAGAGGTGCGGATCAGCATAATGGATGAGGACTGGTTTGAGCGCAGTAAACTCCAAACAACATGAAAGCCTCCTCCAGAACCCTTATGTGGACGCATATCATCTTCATTGCTCTCATCGTGCTGGCAATAGTCCTCTTTATCTTTTGGGGCAGTGGGGCTGAAGCTTCAAACGTATTATTGCCGGTAGGCATAGTGGTGGTGGTTGGCATCAGCCTGATCTACAGTGCAGTGTTCAAATACTTCAGTACTGAAGTAAAAGGAAAGACTGAGAGCGGCAATCCTTATCATAAATTCTTCTTTGCCGGTACGAATGTCCTTACCCTCCTGCTCACAGTGATCGGCATATTCGGGGGGTTGTTTATTTACATAGAACATGGTAACCTCTTTCAGGCAGTAGGGCTGGTGGTGTCCATCATCTGGATTGCTGTATTTCTGAGGTACTTTATGTGGGCGGTTTACAATTACAATATTAATTACGGCCTTACGGACAAAGACTGGGATAAGATTTTTGAAGCCCGAGAGATGGCAAAGATGGGTTATCCGGTGAACCCTGGGGAAATGGAAGGTCCTGACAAAAATCCTTACCGTAGCCAGACCTTTGGCCTGCCGCCCGGCACAGTGCGGGGGATGATCGCCTTTACCTTGCTCTTTGGCGGCCTTTCGCTACTCATAGTAAGCTTTGGCAGTGAATATACGGCTAACGAACTGGCTTTGGTACGGCAGCAGTTTGAGTTTTTTGAAACCGCCTTCCTGATGATGATTGCCTTTTACTTTGGCGATAAATCATTGAAATACCTGCAAAAAAGATGGAGTCGCCCTGCTTCGCCGGCTGCTCAGGGAGGCCCCTCCGATGAACAGCAACAGCCACGGCCTTTTACCAATCAGCTGGATGAGGATGACATGGATTTTGTAGAGGAAGAGCGTTCATTTTCTCATAGCGAGGATGAGGAGAAGCGTCCGTTCCTAGGCAAAATGCGGGAGGCTTTGTCGGTAAAAGCACCAGTAAAGGATGAAGACAAACCCAGGGGGATGTTTGTGCAGATCAGGGACAATCTTTTCAGCAGGGTGCTCAGTGATGAGGAAATAGAAAAAGCTCTGCTGCACCTGGAGAAAGATGAACAGGTCAAACTCTCCATGCCGGTAGTAAAGGCTATCATCGCTGTAGAATCTTCCGGCAGAGGACACCTGCCTGACGGTAAGCCTAAGATATTGTTTGAAGGGCATAAATTCTGGCAATGGCTGGAGAAAGCAGAGATAAATCCTAAGCTACTGGAGGCAGAGCATCCTGATATCATTTACGAAAAATGGACCACCAAACATTATAAAGGTGGCACAGGTGAATATGATCGTTTAAAAGAGGCCAAAGAAATCAATGGTAAAGATGATAAAAATATCCAGCGAGCAGCCATTTACTCTGCTTCCTGGGGGCTTTTTCAGATACTGGGTGAGAACCTGGAGCATTATATCCGAGGGAGAGTTCAGCCCGATAAAGTAGCGGAAGGTAACCCATACTTTTATAAAGATGTGTTTGACTTTGAGAAAAAGCAGGAGGTTTCAGAATACTATCATTTTCTGGACTTTCTGGAATTCATCAAAACCAAAACCGCCCGGGGCAAACGCCTGATTGACTACATCTCTGAGGACAATCAGGGTAATTATGACTGGGCTACTTTCGCTTATGGCTACAATGGCAGGGGCTACAAAGAGAACAAATATGATGTACGGCTAAAGGCTGCTTACGAAAAGTACGTAATCCAGTATGGGACAACGACCACCCCTCTACATAGAGGAGGCTTTATTCCCATCATAGATGCCGGGCACGGCGGGCTTAAAAACGGAAAATATACCACCCCTGCTTCGGTTGGGAAACGCTATAAGTTTTCGGATGGCACCCAGATCTACGAAGGAGAGATCAACCGTAAGATTGGTAAAATTCTGATAGAAATGCTGAGAGAGGCGGGCATCGCTTGTCACGACCTGACCGTAGACACAGTAGAAGATGTAAGCTTGAAGGAGAGAGTTGACCAGGCCAATACCTTGTTCGCAAAGAACCCTAACTGTTATTTTCTTTCCATCCATAGCAACTCGTCTACCAAAGCATTGGAAGGGGAGGGCAATCATGCCCGGGGCTTTGAAGTATGGACCAGCGTAGGGGAGACCAAAAGTGATGCCTTAGCCAGTATCGCTGCCAAATGGTATAAGCATGATTTTCCCGAATTCAAATTCAGACAGGATATGAGCGACGGCGACGAGGACAAAGAAAAAGAAGAACAGTCTGAGACTTTCTACGTACTTCGGAAAACCAGGTGTCCGGCCTTTTTGGTGGAAAATCTGTTTTACGATAACCGGCTGGAAGCGGAGTTTTTGTTGAGCACGCAGGGGCAAAGAAGAATCGCCCGTTGCCTGTTCAATATCGTCAGGGAGATCCACTATAAATTCCATGCCTGATGCGGACAACAAGTTACCATATGATCTCCTGGCTTTTTGTTGGGTTCCTCTGCCTGTCAGCATGCCAACAGGATAAACGGGGATTGGTAGTCGGTAAAATTCAGAATGCCAGTGACCTGGCTACTACGGAATTTACGGTAGACAAAATTGTGCATGGCACCAAAACCCGTAAGCTTTCCTGGTTTATCAAGCTGAGTGAAGCCCGCTTCCTGGCTTATTCACAGGCCAAAATTAAATCGGGCATAGACCTAAGTAAGATTGAGCAGGAAGATATAGTAATAGAAGGTAAACGTATTAGCCTGCAACTGCCCCCGGTGGAGGTAATTAACTTCTCTTATCCCCCTTCCAGCTTCGTGGAAGATTCGCTGATTTCTGATACCCGTGCCTTTCTGAATACCATCAGTATAGAAGATCAGGAAGAATTTTTTCGGCAGGCTGAGCTGGACATCCGCAGCAATCTGGAATACATGGGCATCGTAGAGACCACGCAGGAGCATACCCGCACTTTACTCAGGCAGTTGCTCAAAGCTTTGGACTATGAGGAAATTTATATCACGTTCAAAAGTAATAAACTCGTGATTGACCAGGTAAATCTGCTATCGGCAGAGGAAAGTTCAGAAGATGATGATTAGCCTGATACTCAAAAACTGGAGGTTTATACTGGATGCTGTCCTGATCATAGCATTGGTGCTGTTGGTATTCCTGTGGAATCCTTTCGGGATATTCGGCGGAGGGTTGAAACTGGGCACTACCACCAATATGGTGACTGAGATCAGGGAGATTGGCCAGCTTGTTACTGCTGAGTATTATGGTGAAGTGATTGCCTCTATTGATGAGTCCCGGCTCAGTCTGATAAAGCGGGATTCAATAGATCAGCGGGCCAATCTCATGTATGCCGATCTTAAGCTGGCTTTATATAATCTTTATCAGTTTCAACAGATTCCAAGAGAAGAAAGGATACGGGAGTATAAAGAGAACAAAGACTTATATCCTCACCTCAACTTTCTCAACTGGGGCAGAATTTTTAAGCAGGATGTAGACCGGAAAAATATTCTGGATAAACTAGAGCACCACAATCCTGATTTCCGGCAAACCAACCTATACGGAGAAGTGATAGAATACCTCTGGCGTGAGCAAATGGGTAATGACGAAAGTGAAAGCTGGGATGTGAAAGAACGGCATGAAGAACAAGTACTTTTTATGCTGTACACTAATGTGGCACAAACTTCAAAAGCTAATTCGGCAGGCTTACAGGTATATCTGAGCGAAGGATTTGAGAATGCACAGGATTTCATTGCCTTCTACAACGAGGATTTCACCTCCGAACTGCCTAAAGTAGAGCAAAAGAAAAAACTGGCCATGGTGGGCCGGGGCTGGGTGAAAGCGGGCTTTGATTTTGCTAATTTAGACGAACAGTCTTTCTACTTTCATGAAGAATCTTCGGAGCTGCACTTCTTTGGCTTTGAACCCAAGATTCTGAATGCGGATATCAATCCCTGGTTTATCCCTGAAAAAGGTATTCCTGGTTTTGAGATTATTGATTACAATGGCAGGATTAGCTTCAAAGATGCAAAAAAGGTAAAAGAGCACTGTATCCACAAGCTTACGCTTTATGCCCATCGGGCGGATATTCTGAGCAATGCGCAAAAGCAGGGAGAGGAAACCCTGAAAAGCTTTTTCTCCCTGCTGACCGGTAAGGAAGTGAAGCAGGTGCATTTCCATCATGACAAGCTGGTGCAGATAGCGGATGAAATAGCTCAGGATGAATTTGTCAACTATTACGAAGCTATGCTGCTGGATTCATTGATCACGGAAGAGATCCGCCTGATCGATTCTTTACGAGATACGCGTTTCAACCGCACCAATAATCTGCAAAAGATACAGGTGAAGCAAAACCTGCTGAAATCTACCATCGGCAGGCTAAGAAACCTGCCCTTTGAAGATATGGATACTCCCTTCGGTTACTATTCTGCTGCTGGCTATCGCATGGCCCTTGACCAAACACTTGACCCGCAGGAACGCAAAACACTGGAGCAGGTCCGCTGGAATAATCTTCAGCACAAAAAAGATACCCTCTCCCTGAGCTTATGGTACGAGGATAGCCTTAGTTTTATGATGGAGTACAATGCCACGCTGAGCTACCTGATGGAGAAAAGCAAATGGATAGAAAGTATCAGGGACACCGTCTTTGTGCCGGATGATAGTATAACGTGGAGAGAAGATGTAGACACTGCTTATACCGTGCTGGATACAACCTGGCTGGGAGATAGTTTGCAGTTGAGCTTATCCCGAAACGATAGCATCACCAAACTTCAATACCTGCTGGGTCAGCTGCATCCTTTTCACTATCAGAAAGATACTTTCACGAACTTCATCCGATCCCGGGCCTTATTAGGAGCGCAGGTTTCTTCTACAAAAGATACCACTCTTGCAGCAAGTCATCATCTTACGTGGGTGTATAATGACGAGCCCGCAGATGTGATGCAAAGCCTGAACATTTCTCCTGAGCATTTCATTAACAAACATATTTTAGCTCAATCCGAAAATGGCCTACAGGCTGATTCACTGTATTTTGTTTTCAATGGCGATCCGGTAATCTTACCACTGGATACCAGCAAATTTACAGCTATACTCAATGACACGCAGATCCAAGAGATGATTCGCTATTACCAGTTATTGAGACAACAGCATCATACTTTTAGAAACAAAGGTACTATCGTCAGGGCCAGTGAGTGGGTACAGGCGAAGCTATCCGACCGCAGGCGTCTGGAGTTTAGCTTTGCTGAAGTGAAAGACTATCTGGAAAACTAAGTGGACACATTTTAGCCAAACCTTCGTAAGGTAGTATTCAAAATAACTTTTGAAGTTGGATCATCGTAGAAAATTGCTAAAAACAGCAAACAATCCAAGAATCTTCTCTCTTACTAATTTGATTGGATTGTTAAAAAAATTTTTAATTCAGCAATATGAAAGCCATTGGCATCAAAACCTCCTTACCCATTGAAGAAGCAGAAAACTTTATTGCGTTTGAAGCCCCCAAACCCAACCCTGAAGGCCATGATCTGCTGGTAAAAGTCAAAGCCATTGCTGTAAATCCGGTAGATTATAAAGTGCGAAAAAACAGCGCTGTAGATAAGACCTTAGACCCACCCAAGATACTGGGTTGGGATGCCGTAGGTGTGGTAGAAGCCGTAGGCGATAAGGTAAGCCTGTTTGAAGTCGGAGAAGAAGTGTATTATGCAGGAGTGATCACCCGCTCGGGTAGCAATGCGGAGTACCAATGTGTGGATGAACGCATAGTCGGAAAAAAGCCCAGCGCACTAAGCTATGCCGAAGCAGCAGCTTTGCCTTTGACTTCACTTACCGCCTGGGAAGCCATCTTCGATCGCCTGCATATCCAGCGACAAAAGGGCAAAGACCAGACTATTCTGATCATTGGTGGGGCTGGTGGAGTGGGTTCTATCGCCATACAGATGCTGAAGCAGATGACCCAACTCAAAGTAATTGCTACCGCATCACGTGATGAAACCAGAGATTGGTGCCTTCGGTTTGGAGCCGATGAGGTCGCCGATCATCATAAGCTTGTGGAGTCTGTACGGGCTAGCGGCATTCAAAACGTAGATTACATCCTTAACTTCGCTGACACCGACGGACACTGGCATGCTATGGCCGAGCTGATCAAGCCGCAGGGACGCATCTGTTCCATCGTAGAAAATAAGGAAGAACTGGATATGCGGGCGATTCGATCCAAAAGTATCTCCTTCTCCTGGGAGTTGATGTTTACCCGCCCCATGTTCCAGACAGAAGATATGGTAGAGCAGCATCATATCCTCAATTCTGTAGCGGACCTGATGGATCAGGAAATTCTGAAAACCACACTCAACAAAACCATGAACGGCCTCACAGTAGAAAATCTCAAAGAAGCACACCGTATCCTGGAATCCGGCAAAGCTATCGGAAAGATTGTGATCCTGGTGGATGAAGAGTATTAACAAAGAAGCAGCTTTTAATTATTATCCCGATTTTGCCATCAGCCAACAAAAACTAGCAGTTTAGTCATCACTCAGGGACCTTTACCCTACAGGAATTCAGCTTATCTTCCTGGTCGCCCCCTGTGCCTTGCTGCCAAATGACAGCTTGTACCGCTCAATACTTACTTCATTTTCAGTCTATAATCGTACAAAAAGACTGGGTTTGCATATAAGAAATACGTGTCAATGTTGACCAGCGAGCATATCTTGCTTTAAAGTCACTTTTCATCCCTGAGATATGGACATACTTCCTTAGGGATACTATGTTCATTTTTTTGAGTCAGGCCTGCTTTCCTTAGTAGTCCCCTTACATCTTTGAAAGATGTCCCTTGTACCTCAACTTACTTAAGCATCATTTCCGCCACTTAGGATGACTTTTTTGATTTGATCACAATACATGCAAGAGCATGCTGGACAAGCTTGTAATCCGTTTTGCCCTGATGGACTACTCTTCATATGTGTGATGCCAAAGTCTAAGAAGGGAAAAGACATAAATCCCTCCATTTTTATATATTACAGGTTAAAAGTATAGAAAGCCCCTTAGCTTGAGCGTGTAAAAGTTAAATTAATAGGAGGGAGTAATGCTTATTCGGATGTTGGTGTGCACATTAAATAGTCCTGAAAATGAATTTCATGTAAATCCAGACTCCTAAGATTAAGGCTTACAGTTCATTGCATGCTAACTTCCAAAAGGTTTTTGGAATTGAAAAACATGGATAACTTAAAAAAAGATGCCCTGACATGTACAATTCAGCAATAGAATGAACAGCTTTCGTAAATTGCAGCAGCTTGAAACTGGAGAAGCTCCTATTCTGATATCATCATTTTTCATTAGAGATTAAAAATGAATTAAACCTAAAACAATATTGTACAGGCCGCCCCCATCGCTTCGCTGCAGCCCATGTCTGATACCTAATATTTGTAGTGCATCCGGGAGCAATGATTAAAAAAAACTAGCCTATGATCGATACTACTGATATCTCTGAACTTGAAAAAATACACGAAGAGCAGCTGCCGGTACCCAAACATAAACTACACAATTGGACACATTTTGCAGGACTATATGCGGCAGAGCACGTAGCGGCCACTGAGTTTGTCATTGGAGCTACTTTTGTGGCTTTGGGAGCCAAAACCGCGGATATTCTTTTGGGGTTGCTCATCGGTAATATCCTTGCCGTCCTGAGTTGGACCCTGATTACTTCTCCCATTGCGGTGGATACCCGCCTCAGTCTTTATGCATACCTCAACAAGATCGCTGGCGACTCCATGTCTAAACTGTATGACTGGGTAAATGTGATTATTTTTACGGTGATTTCAGCCGCTATGGTCACTGTTTCGGCAACGGCCGTTCGGTTTTTATTTGGTATTCCTGCTCAGTTGAACTGGTACCCCACAAATGTATGGTTCATATTGGTGGTGATTATTGTTGGTATGGTAGTGGTTGCGGTAGCCATTTACGGTTTTAATGCGGTGACAGAATTCTCAGGAATTTGTGCTCCCTGGCTATTCACCATGTTTCTCAGTGGGGCATGTGTATTATTGCCTGCCTTAGCATTGGACGTGTTGGGAAAACCCCTGCCCACTTCATGGTCGGAGTTTATCAGTATGGGGGATCAATCCATTTGGACCGGCATCAATAGTGAAGGAGAAGCGGGCATCGGCTTAGTGGAGGTGATGGGCTTTGCCTGGGCAGCCAATACTATTACCCATTTTGGCCTCATAGACATGGCCCTGCTTCGTTTTGCCAAGAAAAAGATCTACGGATTAGCTACCAGTACCGGAATGATGTTTGGACACTACATTGCCTGGATCTCCGCTGGAATCATGGGTGCCGGAGCAGCAGTAATAGTAGGCAAAACAATAGTTGAACTTGATCCGGGAGATGTGGCTTATTATGCCCTGGGATGGTCTGGTTTTGTGATTGTCATTGTAGCAGGCTGGACCACTGCTATCACCAATTTATATCGTGCTGGCCTGGCCGCACAATCTATATTTACTAGCTTGTCCCGAAGGAAGACTACCTTGTTTGTTGGTATAGCAATGGTCATCATCGGATGCTTCCCTTTCGTTTTCTCCCAAATACTACCTCTGCTCACCTATGCCGGCCTCCTGGTAGTACCCGTTGGTGCCATTGTCTTTGCTGAACATCAGATATTTCCAAGAATCGGCTATACCCGATACTGGCGTTCCTATAACCAGCTAGCAGGTAGCGCTCCCGCTATCATATCTTGGGGGGCCGGACTGGCACTGGGCTTTGGATTGAATGTGTTAGGCATCATGTCCTTTTATTACCTGTTCATCCCAACCTGGTTATTTACTGTTCTCCTATATACTTTCTTAGCCGGACAGTATGGTGCAAAAGAAAAATACCCGGAGGCGGAAGCAAAAGAGATTGAAAAAAATGAGAAAATTGAACAATTTCAGCAATACAAAGCACGTCAGGAAAGTCACCCGATAAAAGATAAGTCGGTTTTGTCCAAAATCCTGAATGCGGTAGCTATTGTTGCACTACTGCTTACGCTCATCTTGGCCGGAAACGTACTGTTTGGAAGCTCGGATATGCGTTCCTATGAAGTAAAAAGAGAGACTTTCTATTTCTTTGGATTCATTTGCACTGTCGTGTATTTCGCAACCGCTTACTGGGCGATGAAGCGTGGAAAATCATTGAAGGTGTAGTTAAATTATAAGCGCATGAAAACCATTCAACTGAATCAAAAAAATCTTAAGTATATTTCAGAACAGATCCAATGTCCTAGCTATAATCGAGAGCAAGTGCGTTGCGGGATTGTCCACATTGGAGTGGGAGGGTTTCACCGCTCGCATGAAGCCTTCTATACCGATGAACTGCTGGAGAAATTTCATGCCCGGGAATGGGGCATTTGTGGCATTGGTTTACGCGAGGCTGACCGAAAGATAGCTGAGGTTTTTGAGCGGCAGGACTGTCTGTACACCCTCATAAGTAAATCCCCGAAGGGAGACACTGAGAGCCGGGTTATCGGGTCTATTAACGAGTTTATTCTGGCTGTGGATCAACCCCGGCAGGCCATACAGAAAATGGCGCACGTTGACACAAAAATTGTTTCTTTAACAATAACTGAAGGAGGATATAACACCAAGGCTTCGGGCAAATTTGATTTCAATAATGCAGACGTTCAACACGATCTGAAGCATCCCGAAAATCCCAAAACCGTATTCGGATTTCTTGCTGCAGCTTTGAAAAAACGTCAGGAGGATCAGCTCCCTGCTTTTACCCTCATGTCCTGCGACAATGTCGAGCACAACGGAGATGTGGCGAAGTATGTTTTGCTGGCGTTTGTCGAAAAACAGGATCCGGAGCTGGCCGGCTGGATTAAAGAGAATGTCTGTTTTCCCAATTCCATGGTAGACCGAATTACCCCGGTCACTACACAACAGGATATTGACTATTTAAGCGATTCATATGGGGTGAAAGATGAATGGCCGGTCACCTGCGAACCCTTTATCCAGTGGGTCATAGAGGACACTTTTTCCAACGGGCGACCCGCTTTTGAAATGGTAGGGGTTCATTTTGTACCTGACGTCACTCCTTATGAAAAAATGAAGCTGAGGTTGCTAAATGCAGGACATTCAGTACTGGGGCTTCCCGGGGCGATTTATGGTCACCCTACCATCAATGCTTGTATGGACGACACTGTTTTTGCCTCTTTCATGCGAAAATTTATGGATGAGGAAGCTACACCGGTGCTGGATCCTGTGGCAGGTATTGACTTAAAAAAGTATAAAAATACATTGGAGGAGCGCTTCTCCAACCCTAATATTAAAGACAGTGTAGCACGTATTTGCTCAGAAAGCTCGGCCAAACTCCCGAAGTTTCTCATTCCTACCCTTCAGGAGAATATACAAAATGGAGGAAGCATCCGCTATGCTACCCTGGTACTTGCTGCGTGGTGTTACTACAGCGACCGGCAGGTCAACCGAAACAATGAGCCGCTGGAGATTATGGATGCAATGCAAGAGCAGCTTCATGAAGCAGCCCGAGGCACAAGCCAGGATGTGTTGAGTTTTTTGAGATTGGATGAAATCTTTGGAGACCTGATTGATAAGCAGTCGTTTACCAAATTGTACACGAAATTGGTAAAGCAAATTTACGATGAGCCTGATATTTCCAAACACATGGTATCTATGATGAATGATGATATACCACAAAAAACTCAAAATTAAGGGCATCTTTCGTAATGCTAAGGATTACCTAAGTTATTCATCAAGCTGCAGGAAGAACAAATAGCGAAGTCCCCAATCAGGTAAATGTCATGCTGCCCTGCGCCTAGCTAACCCCCTGCCTCTTCCCAGCCAGAAAATACCTTTGGCTTTTTCTACATTAATCCTGATCAGCATGAAATTTGAAGTTCTTTAAAAATATGTGTGCTTTCTCAAATACTTCATTGTTCTTATGCCATATCTGTTTACACTCCTGCTAAGTTTAATTTTGATATCTTCTGCATATTGCCAGGAACTGGCTCAGGAAGGATACGTGGTGCTTGCCAATGGAGACACGCTCTATGGACAGGTACAGAGACTCAAGCAAACTTTTGGCGGACTAAAGTTTTTAAACAAAATCAGATATTGGGATACAGAGGGTAAACGGAAGAAGTACGCATTATCTAGCCTTAGTGCATATAAAGCAGGCAACGAAACATACCGAAAATACCGCTTGGAAGAAGCACAAGCCTTTAGCATACTGAACAGTTATTACCAGGTTGTGCCTTATGGAGGTGAAGAAACATTTTTGAGGGTACTGAAAGAAGGTCCGTTGTGCCTATATGAATATGAATGGATTGATGGAACTGACGATTATGTTTCCAGCTTCCCTCTCTTCAAACGTGCCGATGAAAAGATGATGGTTCGTGCCACGCAGGGTATTTTTGGCTTGAAGAAGAAAGTGCTGCGCGCTTATTTTTCAGACTGCCCGGAACTACAGCGTAAGTTGGAATCAGGTTTTTTTAAGCTTCCTTTTGAAGTTATCAATTATTATAATACGCAATGTGCCTCTTCCATCATGCCTTGAGCTTTCAGTATAATTTGTAGTAAATGTAGTTGCACTATATTAGCTTTGCGTGGCGAATACAACCTTTATAAGTCTTTTTTTAATACCTCAGCCCAAAAAACAGGCTGTACAAGCCTGTTCCGCTACTCATTCTTATAAGTTAATTTTTATTGAAACTGATGACTGCATGACACGTTCTTTACTGCTCCTGCTATCTCCTGCCATGCTACTACTGGCGGGCTGCAATAAAGCATTGATCCAGGATGTCCAGCCCTATGTGCTGATGATCTCTTTTGATGGCTTCAGGTATGATTATGTGCAGGACCATGACATGCCTCATTTTGAAGAGTTTATTGAAACCGGAGCTTCCGCTGAGCGCCTGCTCCCGTCCTTTCCCAGCAAAACATTTCCTAATCATTATACATTGGTTACAGGCATGTATCCGGGGCGTCATGGGCTGGTAGACAATACTTTTTACTGCCCCGATTTAGAGAAAGGATATGCGGTCAGCAATCGAGAAGCAGTTGAAAACCCAAACTTTTATGGAGGCACTCCTCTTTGGCAACTGGCACAGTCTCAGGGTTTGAAAGCAGCGTCTTACTTTTGGGTAGGCTCTGAAGCCCCTATACAGGGCATGTATCCGGATTATTACTACCGTTATGATGAGGATGTACCAAACAAGGAGCGGGTAGATCAGGTCATGGAATGGCTCCGTCTGCCCGAAGCAGAAAGGCCCCGCCTGATCAGCCTGTATTTTTCATTTATTGATACACAGGGACATCAATATGGAGGGGAGTCAGAAGAAATCGCGGAAGCTTTGCAAGAAGCAGATGCACTCCTGGGCAGTATTATGGAAAAGCTTCAACATATTTCTCTGCCGGTCAATGTAATTGTGGTTTCTGATCATGGCATGTATACCATGGAAGAATCGGTACAGACAATTATTTCTAGCCAGGCGATTACAGAAAAGTTAGCGGATGCGGATATTAAAGCGGCGAATGGAGGCTCACAATTGCACATCTATACCAAAGACCAGGCGCAGGCAGAAAACATATATCAAATACTGAAAGCTGATAAAGGCGCTTATGATATTTACACCCGCCAGCAGTTTCCGGAAGACTGGCATTATGAGCATACTGCCGCCGGAGATTTGTTACTGACGGCAAAGCCCGGCTTCTACTTTAAAAATCTGTCCCAGGAGGAGATAAGAAAAAGGTATGCCCAGCCTGCTTATGCAGGAGTACATGGCTATGATCCGGATGTGGTGGATGAAATGGGTGGTATTTTTTATGCCCATGGCCCCCAGATCAAGGCAGGGAAACGACTGCCGGCCTTCAGAAATATACATGTGTACCCGCTGGTAGCCCAACTACTGGGGCTAAGTGTCCCCAAAGACATTGATGGCAGGGGAGCTGTGTTACAGTCTATTATCAAAAAATAATACTTAGAAGTAAGTAAGCAACAAACCTTAAGCAAAATGTACTTTGCTAAACTTGCGGGCGGCAAATAGCAGCAGGACCAAAAAGTATACAAAGCCTGCCAGCATGCACCAGGCATAAGCCTCCCCGCCAATCAATTGGTTCAAGCCCTGAAAAGCCCAGTGGGTAGGAAATATACCAAAGAGAAAGCTAAAAGTCTCCGGTACAAAAAAGGCTACTACCGGAAGCACTACAGCAATGTTGAATATCTTGATCCACACCATGCCTTCCATTTTGTTTTTGGACAATATGGATATGCCCAGCGCATAGACCGGAACGATCAGCCCCGCCAGGATGGAAAACAAGAAAGCTGCCCATAAAGAAAGCACATAGAAGGGCTGTATGATCAGCAGTATCCAGGTGAGCAGGACCGTCAGCAGACAAGGGATGATCAGGCGGAAAAGGATAAAACCTATTTTAGACACTGGCAAAACCCCATAGACCTTAGCCACTTCTGTCTCTTTTTCGTCAATCAGCACCATGCTGTAAATGAAGCCAAACATCTGGGTGTTTTCAATCGTGGCTACGATTAGCACATAGGGCACATATTCGCTTACACCTTCAAAACGACTGACCAGCCAGGGTAGAAACAGATTGATCAAGAGGTAAATCAGGCCGGGCAAAAACAGAAAAACCCGTAGCGAAGCATCTCTGAAGATCAGCTTAAAATCACTGAGGGAAACCTTAATCAACTGATGCATAACTCAGGCATTTACAATTTTGGACATAAAGAGGCGGTACACTCCCCAATACAGCAAGGCTGACCATCCTACGAGGACCCCATAGCTAAAGATTAGCTCAGGCCATGCGAGTGGGCCTTGATGAGCATTGGCAATAAGGTTCAGGCTGCCATAAGAAGGCATGAGCCGGAAAAACCAGATGTCGGTTACCCCAAAATAATTAAGCAGGGGCAGGTTGACAAAGATCATCAGCAGGGGGATGGACCGTAGCGTAAAGTGCATAAATTCTGAAGTGTAGCAGACCAGATACAAACCCGCCAGGCAGGCAAGTATACAAATCCCGAAAGTCCCGACAGAAAAGTGTAAGAAATGAAAAGAAGTACCTACGGCTGCCAGGGCCATGCCCAACGCACACAGCCAGCCTACAATGGACAAAGCAAGTATACGTGAGAGCAGGTAGATATGATGATTGATGGGGGTCACAAACAAAGCAGAAAGGACCTGCTGATTCCTCTCCATAATTACCGACAGCCCGATAAAAAACATACCGATGATGGCCGGATCATTCAGGATCAGCAGGGTAAGTACTTTATCCATATTCTCTAATCCTTTCAGGGCAAAGAACATGAGTGCGTAAATCACAGTGACCACTATGCTGATGGAGATGATATTGTTGCGGCTCATGATCATGAACTGCCATTTCATCTGTTGTATCAATGCTTTCATGCCTTTAGTGCTTTTCCGGTAACCTGAATAAACACTTCCTCCAGGGTAGCCTCCAGGGTATTGATTCTTAGTAATTCATCCTGCCTGATAAAGCTTAAAAAGGATTCATTCGCCCCTAGCTGCTCCATAGGAAACTCTGCTGTCCGCGCATCCTTTCGCTCTACCTTTACTACATTTTTGCCATGCTGATGCTTCAGTACGGAAGGTTTTTCGGTTACCCGTAATTGTCCGTCTACGATAAAAGCTACCCGGTCGCAGAGTTCATCGGCAGTACTCATGTTGTGGGTGGTGATAAAAATGGTCTTCCCTTCCTCTCTCATTTTCAGGATGTGCGCTTTGATTTTATACGCATTAACGGGGTCCAGGCCGGCCGTAGGTTCGTCAAAAAAAAGAATATCCGGACTATGCATGATAGCCCGGATAAAGTTGAGGCGCACCTTCATCCCTTTAGAGTAAGCTTCCACTTTTTTGTCCATGCTGTCCGCCAGATCTACCATCGTAAATAAATCAGGAATAGGCAGTAGTTTTTCCTTCTTGTAGAAAGTGGCAAACAGCTCCAGGTTTTCCTTTCCGCTGAGCTTGAGGTAATGGTTGGGCAACTCAAAGCCCACACCTATGCGTTCCTGATACTCTTTGCCCCATTGGTTTACGGGCTTGTCCTCTATCAGTACTTCTCCTTCAAAACCATGCAGTATCTTGTAGAGGATCTTTTGTGTGGTACTTTTTCCGGCTCCCGATGGTCCCAGGAAACCGAATATCTCTCCCTGACTGATCTCAAAATTCAGCTCTTTCAATACTGCTTTAGTACTGCCGGGATAAGTAAATGAAAGGTTGTTGACTTTAATCATTGGACTGGGGGTCAAATGCCTGACGAAGCAGATGAACATATTCGTCTACAGTTTTCATAAGCAGCTGGTCTTTCTGATCCGCATACACAGCCATCTTTTTTTGGATACTTACTTCCGGATTTACATCATAGAATAGCTGCATATGATCATTGATACTCAGGCTGGTTTTATAGAGAAAGAATGCCATGGTGCTCAGTGGAAGATCATCTCTGAAATGTCCATGTGTCACTTCATAGCGGATCATCTCGGCAAAAGCTGCAATGGTCTGCTCCTGAAATTTATCATTGATCTCCTGGATAGAAGGGGAGTTGATATTTTTTGCCAGGCTGTGCAGAAAATGGCTTTGCAGCGGATTTTCCAGGTCAAATTTCACTCCTTCTTCATACAAAGCTTTGAAATACGTCCAGAAATCAGGAAAATCTTCTCTTTTCAGGTGACCAATGTATGTTTGCTTCACCGCGCTACATTCCCCCACCAGAAAAAGAAAGAGGTCCAGCTTGTTGTCAAAGTACTGATAGATACTTCCCTTGGCTATGCCCAGTGATTTGACTGCTGAGCTAAGCGATGCTTCATCGTAGGTTTTGATGCTAAATTCCCTCAGAAAGCCATCTATCAGCTTTTTTTTCTTTTCTTCTTTGAGTTTATGAAAGGTTTCTCTAGGCATAAACAGCATAATGTGACTGCATGGTCATAAAGATAAGGAAAATGCATAATAAATGTGACCATGCAGTCATATTTATTTTTATGGGAAACCAGAAATTATTTGTGTAGAGGGGCTGGAGGCGAAGCTATAAAAGCAAAAAGCGTGAAGAGCTAATAGCTAAACACGCTTGAGCAAAAGTGTACTGAATAAGGAAATATGTGAGCTACATTAATCAGATCTGACAGCGCATACTGTCATTACATCTGCGCATTAGCATCTTTGACACAGCGAAAGCCCAAATGCTCCTGGCCTGAGTCTATAGAGGTAGCCATACGGGCACTGGGGCGATAGTTACTGCAATACTGCTCACTACATAAGAAAGAGCCTCCTTTGATCACCCGCTTTTCAGCATATGGCTCAGTGGGGTCATAACTGGATTCCGGACCTGTCGGGTTTTTACAAGCGGCCATTCCTGCCAGTTGGTTACGGGCATGTGTATCCGGGCGATACCAGTCGGAGCTCCACTCCCACACATTGCCGATCATATCATAAAGTCCATAGCCATTAGGCTTGAAACTTTTGATAGGTGCAGCACCAGCAAACCCATCCTGTCCGCTGTTGTTGTAAGGGAAATTTCCCTGAAAAAAGTTAGCCA
The DNA here is from genome assembly GCF_029504655.1 of Catalinimonas alkaloidigena. Taxonomy (NCBI): domain Bacteria; kingdom Pseudomonadati; phylum Bacteroidota; class Cytophagia; order Cytophagales; family Catalimonadaceae; genus Catalinimonas; species Catalinimonas alkaloidigena. The sequence continues at coordinate 7,173,969 of NZ_JAQFIL010000001.1, read as the reverse complement.
GGTATCTGCCATTGGGCATCAGTTCGTCTCCCCAGGCAAAAGCTTCATTGCCATTCCCCCCCCGGGCAGCATATTCCCATTCCGCCTCAGTAGGTAGGCGCTTGCCTGCCCACTCAGCGTAAGCCTGGGCGTCTTCGTAAGCGATATGCACTACCGGATAGTTGTCTTTGCCCTCAATACTGCTTCCTGGTCCATGAGGGTGCTGCCAGTCGGCACCGGTCTGCCAGCTCCACCAGCGGGAGTAATCATCTAAAGGAACCGCCTGATGAGGAGGAGCAAATACCAGCGAGCCCGGTTGCAAGGCTTCTTCTGGAGGACGGGGCGTTCCGGGAGGAAGCTGTTTCTTCAGTTCTTCCCAGTCTACCGGGCGTTCCGCAATCGTCTGGTAGCCGGTAGCTTCCACAAACGCTCTAAACTCTGCATTGGTCACTTCATGCGTATCCATCCAGAATCCCGAAACTTCTACCAGGTATTCAGGACCTTCCACACGGGTAGCAGATTCATCTTCACTACCCATCGTAAATTTACCTCCTGGTATCCACACCATGCCTTCAGGCTGTTCGCCGGGCATGGGCTTAGCTGGGTCAGAGGAAGTGCTGGAAGTCGTTTTAGTTTGTTCTTCTGTCGTAGTAGTTTGAGAGTCCTGATTGCAGGAAACTGCAAACAATAAAATCGCGAATAGGATAGGGAATTTTGTGATATTCATTTCAGAGTTCATTGTAGGTCGTAAAGTGTGAAGCTACAGACAAAAATTCAGAGCGTTCAATCTAAACAATATCATTTGATCAGAAAAGATTTTAATGGACGCATTTCATCTAATGAATTAAAGCTGTGTGCAATTACGGTTTAAAAACTATTACTTAGAAGGCTAAGTTCACATAAGCACAAGCCGTCAGATTTTTTTATATTAGAAATACAAAGCAATTGATAAGCAATACGTTAACCGGATGAAGCCTGTAGCATATTTGCCACGTAGAGATTTTTTAAAAACTACCACTGCCTCGCTGTCAGGCTTGTGTCTGATGCCGGATATAGCTGCTTTTGAGAACAAAGAGCGCATCTTTCGTACCATTCCCTCTACGGGTGAACGTATCCCAGCTATCGGTATGGGTTCCTGGCTTACCTTTGATGTAGGCAGCTCGGAGAGCGAGCGTGCTCCCATGCGAAAGGTTTTACGCACTTTTGCCGACTTAGGCGGAGGCGTGATTGACAGTTCGCCCATGTATGGCAGTTCTCAAAAGGTGATTGGAGCATTAGCAGAAGAGTTAGGTGTAAAGGATAAACTCTGGGTAGCTACCAAAGTCTGGACTAATGGGGAACAGGCAGGAAAATCCCAGATTGACGAATCAGTCAGTCTCTTTCATAAATGGCCTGCATTAGAGCAGGTACATAATATCCGGGATTCCAAGACACACATCCGTACGCTGAGAGAGCTCAAGGATAAAGGGAAACTCAAATATGTGGGTGTTACCCATTATGTGGATGCTGCTCATGATGAGCTGGCTAAACTGATACGTAGCGAGCCTTTGGATTTTATACAAATCAATCTTTCTGTACGGGGCACTGCTGCTGAAGATTATCTCTTGCCACTAGCAGCCGATAAAGGTGTAGCCGTGATCATCAACCAGCCTTTTGAGACCAAAGCGCTTTTTCGTACAGTCGGGGGCGTGCCGCTTCCTCCCTGGGCCGGAGAGTGGGACATGCCCAACTGGGCCTCTTTCTTTTTAAAATATATCATCTCCAATCCGCATGTGAGCTGTACCATTCCTGCTACCACGCAGGTGGCGCATGTAAAGGAAAATATGGCTGCCGGATACGCACCGCTGCCCGATGCTCTTACCAGAAAAAAAATGACTACATACTATAACCAACATACACAATGATCAACCGCAGGAAATTTTTAGGACAAAGTTTAGCCGGAATGTCAGGGCTGGCGCTCAGCACTTCCGCTTTTTCAAACATCATCATTCCCGCTCAAAACAGAAAATTAGGCGTAGCCCTGGTGGGGCTGGGCTATTACAGTACTGATTTGCTAGCGCCAGCATTGCAGCAGACTGAGCACTGCGAACTGAGAGGCATTGTAACCGGTACACCCGCCAAAGCAGAGCGATGGAAAGCCCAATACAACCTTCCTGATAAGAATATCTACAATTACGAAACCATGGATGAGGTAGCCAACAATCCGGATATAGATGTGATCTACATCGTGCTGCCTCCCTCCATGCATGCCGAATACAGCATCAAAGCAGCGGAAGCGGGTAAGCATGTCTGGTGCGAAAAGCCCATGGCTATGACGGAAGAAGAATGCCAGAATATGATAGATGCCTGCAATAAAAATAAAACCAAGCTCAGTATTGGTTATCGTGTGCAACATGAACCTAATACGCAGCAGATTATTCAGTTTACCAAAAATAAAACTTACGGAAAGGTAGAAGATGTGAGCGCCGCTGCCGGGTACCGTGAAGGCAGAACCGACCACTGGAAGCAGAAGAAAGCCATGGGTGGTGGAGCCATGTACGATATGGGCGTGTACCCTCTGAATGCAGCTCGTTATTCTACGCAAATGGAACCCATTGCCGTAACTGCCCGCGCTTCTACTACCCGCCCTGAGATTTACCACGAAGTGGAGGAGACCATGGAGTTCGACCTGGAGTTTCCCGGGGGTGTCACGGCGGATTGTATCACCAGTTTTGGCAAAAGCATGAATAGCCTGATGGTCAACTGCAGCAAAGGCTGGTACAAGCTGGAGCCTTTTCAGGCCTATAATGGGATACAGGGTGAAACCAGTGATGGTAAGAAACTAAATGAAAAGCTGCCCAATATGCAGCAGGCCAAGCAGATGGACGATGACGCCCTGGCGATCCTCAACAACAAGCCCGTACTCGTTCCCGGCGAAGAAGGCTTGAAAGATATTCGAGTCGTAGAAGCTATTTATAGATCGGTAGAACAGAATGATAAGGTAGCAATTTCTTAAAAATCCCTACCGTTGAAAGCGGCTTTCGGGCCGCTATTTCATTCACCTTTTGAATTCTCACCGGAGAGGCTTATTGACGTTGATTAATAGATAACTGAAACGGGGGTGGTCAACCCGGAACGCAAAACTTTATTTTTTTAAAATTTTATCAGCTTAGCATTACTTTTTCAATTTCGGGTAGTATTCTCCTCCAACTAGCTGTAAATATTTGCTGTCATTGTGCTTTTCTCAAACCTTCAGTCAAAGGGTTTGCATACCTCTAACAAAACTTAAGAAAATCAGTCCCAGAAGTCCAACGACAACCACATAATACAAGGTGGGAATAATGGTTTTCCGAAGTATAAGCCCTTCCTTGCCCAAATAACCTACTGTAGCAGAAGCTGCTACTACATTGTGTATGGCAATCATATTTCCTGCTGCCGCGCCTACTGCCTGCATTGCGACGATGAGGGTGGTAGGCATGGCTAACCTCTCTGCTACGCCAAACTGGAAGAAGCTGAACATAAGATTGCTTACGGTATTGCTCCCTGCGATAAAAGCTCCCAAGGCACCGATGGAAGGCGCAAACAAAGGATATACCTGTCCTACATGAGAGGCTACCCATTCTGCCATCACGATAGGCATACCCGGGATATCCAGCGGATTGATACCGGAATTTATATAGATACGCACCATGGGCACGGTGAAAATCAATACAAATCCCGCCCCCAGCACCATTCTGCCACTTTCTGATAAAGCAGCTCTGACGTCCGGCAGTTTCATGTGGTGCAGGAAGAGGGTAATTAACCCTACCACCAAAAGGATAGTCCCCGGCAAATACAGAGGCGTACTGCTGGCCGAAATGGCGGTGCCCAGAATTTCTTCATAGCTGATGGCTACGCTGGTCAGGAGGTTTTTAAAAGGTAACTGAGGAAGGCGACTTAAGACCAGCAGCCCGGCTACAAAGAGGTAAGGTGCCCAGGCGGTGATCAGTGATAATGAAGCTTGCTTCTTTTCATCGTCCAGCTGGATATCCAGGGTGCCCATCCATAAGCTGGGCCAGCTTTTTCTCTCCGGGAAGTCCCAGCTTTCTTTGGGCAGCAGAAAGCCTCTTTTGGCAGCGGTCACCACGATCAGCATTCCCACTAAGGATCCTAACAGAGATGGAAACTCCGGCCCCAGGAAAATTCCGGTCAGCACATAAGGAATTGTGAAGGATAATCCTCCAAACAGTGCGAAGGGAAATAGGGCAAGCCCTTCCTTCCAGCTTTTCTTTGCGCCGAAAAAGCGCGTCATCATGCAGATCATAAATAAAGGGATCAGCGTACCGGTGATAGCGTGTAAAACCGCTGCGTGGGTAGTGACTAACTGAATATAATCTAAAAAGCTAAGACTTGCCGCCTGAAGTTGACCTTCCACATAAGCTCCTTCCAATCCACCTCTTACACCTACCAATATGGGCGTACCCACGGCTCCAAAGGTCACCGGAGTACTCTGTACCATCATCCCTAACATCACGGCAGCCATAGAAGGAAAACCCATAGCCACCAGCAAAGGTGCGGTAATCGCTGCCGGAGTGCCAAAACCTGCCGCCCCTTCAATAAAAGCGCCAAACAGCCAGACGATGATCACCACCTGCACGCGCCGATCCTCGCTGACACCGGCGAAGCCCTGCCGTATTACCCTGATCGCTCCGGAATAGTTGAGCAGGGTAAGCAATAAAATAGCACCAAATATGATGTAAAGAATGTCAAAGGTGATGAAAAGCCCCTGAATGGTGGAAGCTAAAATGCTGGTGAGGGGAAAGTCCCATGCCAGGTATGCCACTACAGCCGTGAGCAAAAAGCCCAGCGGCATGCTGGTTCTGGCGGAAAGACGAAACCCTACCAGGAGGACAGCTACCACCATGATGGGCAAAAGGGCAAGAAAGGATAATAAAGAAAGTGACATAGTCTGATCTGGATATGGTTAGTCTAAGGTTTGATGAAAGCCAGGCTTTAACTCTCTGAATTTTCTGCCTCCTCTGAGGGAGAAACAGCCCTGATCACCTCTACCCAATGTTTGGGCTTTACACCGGTAAAATGTTCAATCTGATGACGACAGCTAAATCCATTGGCTACCAGCGTGCTACCTTCCTCCATAGCCCTTACCGCGGGAAAAAGGATGCTCTCCCCGATTTTTTCAGATATGTCATAATGTTCTTTTTCGTAGCCAAAAGAACCCGCCATACCACAGCAGCCCGAAGGTATTTCGCCTACTTTTTGCCCTGTATGTTCGCAAATGGATTTCATGGCTTTGGTACTGTAAAGCGCTTTCTGATGGCAGTGTCCGTGAATGAGCATATCCCCGGCTACAGCTTCAAAATTTACCTTTAGGTTTCCTGAGGCGATTTCTTTGGCCAAAAACACATCAATCATCATCACCTGTGTTTTGAGTTGCTTAGCCAGGGCTTCATCCTCCAGCAGGTCGGGCAGATCATCATTGAGGGCAGAGGCACAGCTGGGTTCGCATACCACTATGTTTAAACCCTGGTCCAGGTAAGGCTTCAGCTTTTTAACAGTTTCGGCACCTTCCTTTTTGGCATCTCTTAGAAAGCCATGAGAGATTTTGGGCCGCTGGCAGCAACCGACATTGGCGAGTATCACTTCATAGCCGCAGGAGTTGAGCAATTCCAGAGCGGAAATCCCGATCTGTGGTTCATGAAAATTAAGGTATGTATCAGCAAACAGTACAACCTTTTTACTACTACTGCGCTTGTCTTTATGGTTATTCTTTTCAAACCACTTGTAAAAAGGTTCTTGGGCATATTTGGGTAAGCTTCTCCGCTTGTCAAAACCAGCCAGGCTTTGCATGGCAGACCTGAACACAGCCGATTGCTGGATCGTATTTACACCTTTGGAGAGTGTCCCTGACAAAAGCGCCGCTGCTTTGGAAGAGTCCCTGATCAGGCGATCGCGTAAGCTAATCCCATGTTCATCGTAGTAAATTTGGGTCACATCGCTTTTCATTTTTGCCATATCCACATTGGAGGGACATTCTGACTTGCAGGCTTTACAGGACAGACACAGATCCAGCACCTGGTGCAGACGTTTACTGCCCAGCCCTTCCTGGTCCAGTTGGCCGGACATCGCCAGGCGCATGGCATTGGCCCTGCCCCGGGTAGAGTGTTCTTCGTCTCGGGTGGCTTTAAAACTGGGACACATGGTGCCTCCCAGCATCTTACGGCATTCGCCCACACCCGTACACATATGTACCGCCTCTCTGAAGCTGTTCTCAAAGCGGTATTGAAATTCAGTCTTTACGGGCTGATCAGCGTATTTTGTGCCGTAGCGAAGGTTATGCTCTATGGTCTGGGCCTCTACAATCTTGCCGGGGTTCATGACATTTTCCGGATCAAATAATTTTTTTATCTCCCTGAACGCCTGATAGAGCTGCTCACCAAAAAAGTGCTCGTTAAAGGCGCTTCTTACCAATCCGTCTCCATGCTCACCACTCCATGAGCCGCCATAGCTGACCACCAGTTCAAAAGTTTCGTTGGCAATATTTTTCAGGTTTTCTATATCCTGCTCCTGCCTCAGATCCAGTATGGGCCTGACGTGAATTACACCCACACTGGCATGCGCATACATAGCCACTTGGGTATGATGTTTTTCACAAATCTTCAGTACTTTGTCAATATACTCGGGCAGTACTGCTACCGGTATACCGGCATCTTCAATAAAGGGCAAAGGCTTTTTTTCTCCTTTGATCCCCAGCATCAATCCCAGCCCTTTTTTTCGTACAATCCACACATCATCATACTCTTTACCTTCCGGGAAAAGCGGGTAAGCATAACCTATTTTCTTGCTTTTCAACACTTCAATCATCGCCTGAGGGCGCTGCATCACATCTTCATAGGTTTCTCCGAAAAACTCTACAATCAGGATGGCGGCAGGCTCTTTTTCAATGAAATGGCAATGCTGCTGGGTCATAAGGTTTTCTTTGCTCAGCTTCAGCACGGTCTCATCTAAAATCTCAATCGCCGAAGGCTGGAAGGGAAGCATGGGCTGTACCGCCTGTATGGCTTCCGGTAATTCTGAAAAATGCACTACGGCCACTGATTTGTATTTGGGAAGGGGCTCCAAATTGAGTTTAAGCTCCAGGGAAATCGCCAGTGTACCTTCGCTACCGCTAATGAGTTTGGCTAAATTCCAACGGTCAGTGTATACAAATTCATCCAGGTTATAGCCCCCAACCCTGCGCATCACTTTGGGGAAGCGCGCTTTGATTTCAGCCTCCTGCTGTTGAATGGTTTCCCGGAAGCCACGATAAATCTGCCCTTCCCTGTCATTTTGCTGTGCCTTCTCCGCATAGGCTTCAGAACTTAGCTCATGCAGATACAGCTCGGTGCCATCAGCGAGCAAGACTCTGGCAGCAAGGACATGGTCCACCGTTTTGCCGAAGAGAATGCTTTTGGTACCGGAAGAATTATTGCCCACCATTCCCCCCACATTGGCCCGGCTGGAAGTAGCCGGATCGGGAGCGAAGTGCAAGTTATAGGCTGAAAGCACCTCATTGAGCTCATCCCTGACCATACCCGGCTGCACCTTCACCCATTTTTCCTCGGTATTGATCTCCAGAATTTTGTTCATATACTTGGAGAAGTCCAGCACCAGCGCTTCGCCTACGGTCTGTCCGGCCAGGCTGGTTCCACCACCTCTGGGCAGCAACTTAATTTTATGTTTTGCCGCAATTTCTACTGCCTTTTTAACATCGGATTCATCTTTGGGTAAGATGATGAGCAGGGGCTTGATCTGATAAATACTGGCATCGGTAGCGTACATGCCTAGAGAATAATCATCGTCCAGAATATCCCCTTTGATGCACGCTTTTAACTGTGACAACACCGCTTGTTTGCCATCCATAAAGTAAAGTAGTTTAGGTTGTTTGCAGTGAACCCACTATCAAAACGCTCACTGTTTTCTGAATATACTGATTCGCTACTTCTCAGGCAGCATAAAGTCAAGGTTTTCCGTAATACGGGTGCCATCTTTTTCGAAAGCATCCTTGTACTGTCTGATTCTCTGCTTTGCCACATCCAAATCCTGATTGTTGAGATTGATGTTCAGCAGGTCAATGAACCAGGGCAATTTTATTTCGCTGAGCGTGTATACTTCCACGATTTCTTTTGAAATGGGGAGCGTAGTCGTTTTGGAAGAGTCGTATACATCTTTATCCCGGGCATTCAGCAGTTTTTGGTATTCTTCCTCCAGCAGCTTCTCAAATAAGGGTCTGCTGAATGTGTCTCCTGCTTTGGTACCGGTCTCCGGGTCATCTTCAGTAAGCTCAGCCCCTTTGTGTATCCACTCCCAGAGGATGCTCACCCTGATTTCCCCGGTAGCCATGTCTTCCATCAGGTACAATACGTCATCATTGCCAAAAAAATCTGCCGGCTTCAAAGCTGCTGCCTGCATGCCTTGACCAAAGGCATTGCCATATTGCAAAGCCACACTGATCAGGTTACGCGCTCCACGGATGGTAGTAGGCGCGGGTTCCAGTTGAATTAGCCCATCTGCCGCCTGCTGGCTGTAATTAAGAGGAGGAAATTTTCTGCCCAACTGATTTGCTTCATCTACTTTTTCCCATACCGGCCTGATGATGTGTACCATTTTCCAGTGGGCTACCCATTTACCGCTGGCACCTTCCCCTTGTTCGCGTTCTGCCCCTGCCAGAGCTTTTTTCATGCTGGCCGATACGCCTTCTTCCGAGCCTACCGGAATATTAGGTTCCATGCCTCCCTGCCATAGGGCAAAGTTTCCAGTTAGATCCGGCGTATTGACAGCCCGGCGTACGCGGTCTTCATAATTGCGCATATAGCCATATGTCATGCCAATGGCTTCTATGTCAGGATTGATGAAACTTTGATCCCAGGCCATAGCATCGGCAACGCTGTTGATGTAATCCCAGCGCCCGGTGTTGTATCCTACAAAATGCTTTCCCAGGGCGGCTCTGATTTCCATGAGCTGATAAGTGGCTTCTAACTGCTCTACCAGCACATACACTTTGATGGTTCCTTTTGCTAAACTGATATGCTCTTCCAGTGCATCCATCATCGCATTCCACACAGCAGCTTCTTCGGCAGTCTGAATTTTGGGTAAGTATAACACAATAGATGAACCCGCTTTCTGTAGTGCGGCATGGTTGTTCACCACATATAAAGTCAAGTCTACAATAGAGGCTGCCAGTGCATTACCATCGGCATCTCTGATGTGGCGGTCATCCAGGTGCAGGCCACGGGCGCGGAATATTTTGGTGGTAAAATTGAGTTGCTCTTCCCAATCCTTGACTATGTCTCTGCCGAAGAAACCCTGTGCCCAGCGGTTCATTTCTGTGGCTACCTGCCCAGCAACTTTCAGGAACAGCGGGTCTTTGCTGATGGCGAGCTTCAAATTCCGTTGATTGTCCAGCGACATGGTTTGGGTTTGTCCCAGAGCATCTTCTCCATCAAACATCCAGCCGTCGGCTCCGGAGAGCAGTGCATAAGCTACATTACGGATGCTGCTCTCTACAGGAGCATTGGGTTTTGCTGCCGGACCGGTACCCTGTATCCACTGCCTTTGCAGGTCCTGAGGAATAGCAGCCCCTTCAAACTTACCCTCACGGGCATCCTGCACTTTGATCTGGGTACGGGGAATCAAACTATCCGGCTCTAAGAAACTAATCCTTTTTTTCGCTTGCTGGCGTTCTGTTCTTCTCTGGATTCGGGAAGCCATTACTGCTTTGATGTCACTGTTAAAGTGAGCCATGGAGGCAAGGGCAGAAAGTGCCTCGGCCGTATACACATCACTATACGCTTCCTTAAGGTTGTCCCGAATGTTTAGGTTGTTGTTAGTCATCATTGGTGTTTAGGTTGTTATATATTTCATTGCTCTTTCGCAGTGAAAAAATTTGGTATTATTTGAGTTATTGTATCAGCTTGCGGTCTCTGACCAGTAGCACAAGGATCTTTCTGAATCAGCGTCGTCTTTGCTCAAGATATGCATTAGTGGCGATGAGAAAAAGCTGAGCACCAAAATTCCTGCCCCTCAGGGTAGATAGAGGGAGGATGACAGCAGGCAGTAGCGGCAAACCTATAATCGTATTCTGGGAATGTGTATCAATAATAAAACACGACAATGCATATAGCCACTGAGGATACAACTATAATCTTCTGAACAAATCAATGTAATGAGTTCTTGGACAGTGAAAATTTGTTTTCTATTACTATTCATGCGTTGGCAATGCAGCCAAAGTTTTGTATCATAATGTTGGCAAACATAGCTGTAGAAGTGTCTCAATTTATCTTTTATGTCCATATTGGATAAACAGACTTCTCTCTTTATTTGCTCTTTTTACTCTTGATTCACATTTATGACATGATGAAAAATACAACCTACCTAAAACTATGTCTGACGATAATATTGCTTCTCGGGTGTGTCAAACTATTAGCACAGCCGGCATCTGAGAAGCCAAGAGTGATTGTGCTCACTGACATTGAGAATGAACCTGATGATGCCATGTCTTTGGTTAGGTTTCTTACTTATGCCAACCAATGGGAGGCGGAAGGCTTGATTGCAACCACCTCAGTACATCAGCAAAACGAAATAGCCACCTGGCGAATTCACGAAATTCTGGAAGCTTATGGTAAAGTAAGAGATAATCTTGAAAAACATGAGCAAGGGTATCCTCCTGCTGACTATTTAATGTCAATTGTCAGAGAAGGACGTGCTGATTATGGAATGAATGCCGTGGGCAAAGGAATGGATTCACCTGGCTCTGACTTAATTATACAAGCAGTAGACCAGGAGGATACGCGCCCGGTCTGGGTACAGATATGGGGCGGGCCGAATTGTCTTGCCCAGGCCTTATGGAAAGTGCGAGAGACACGCTCTCCGAAAGCATTAGAAAAATTTGTATCTAAAATCAGAGTGTATACGATCTCTGATCAGGATGATAGCGGGCCCTGGATAAGAAAAAATTTCCCTGAGCTTTTCTATATCGCCAGCCCCGGCTTCCACTCCTTAGGAGGCTATCACCATGCCACCTGGACGGGTATTAGTGGTGATCGTTTTCATGGGAGATTTGCCGGTGGAAATTTTGAAATAGTTTCCAATCCATGGCTGGATGAACATATCCGGAGCAAGGGGCCATTGGGTTCAGAATATCCGGAGGTAGAGTATTTGATGGAAGGTGATTCACCCAGTTTTATGTATCTCATCAACAACGGACTGGGAGACCCAGAGCATCCGGATTGGGGAAGCTGGGGAGGACGTTATGAGTTTTACCAGCCCCGCACAGAAAAGTGGTTCCTTGAAGCTGAAACACGCCCTCTTTGGAATAATGCACAAGATGAAGTGTTTGGCGCTGACAGTAGTTGGCATACTAATAACAAAGCTACTATCTGGCGATGGAGAGAAGCGTATCAGAATGATTTTGCTGCCAGAATGGATTGGACAATTAAATCTTATGAAGAAGCCAACCATCCTCCAGTACCTAAGCTCAATCATGAGCAGCAAATGACAGCAAAAGTTGGCGATCAGGTTGATTTAAGCGCTGTAGGTTCTACCGATCCTGATGGAGATTCCCTCTCGTTCAAATGGTTCTACTACGATGAGCCTGGAACTTTTGCAATATCTTCAGGCAGAACGGCCCCCACTCTGAAAATAGAGAATTCAGATAAGAAAGATGCATCTTTTGTCATTCCTAAAAGCTCAAGGCTGGGTACAATGCATATTATTCTGGCCGTTACTGATGATGGAGAGCCGGCACTCACCCGTTACAAAAGAGTGATTATTAATGTTACAGAAGATAAATAAGCCTGAGAACTTAAAAGAACAACCTGAAAAAAAATGTCTATTAAATATGTAAAATTGCTGAGTTGTGTCTGTTTTATCAGTACACTCTTGATTCCATATTATAGTACTGCGCAAGATGAGTCTAAACCAAGAGTATTGATTAGTACTGACATAGGAGGAACCGATCCTGATGATTTTCAATCTATGATCCACCTGCTCATGTATGCGGATCTTTTCCAGATAGAGGGCTTGGTATCTTCGCCTTTTGGGAAGGGACGCAAAAAGGATATACTGGATATGATTGACCTCTACAAAAAAGACTTTGGCCAGTTGAAGGCACATTCAGCCAGTTTTCCTGAACCGGATGCATTAAGCGCTGTCTGTAAGCAGGGAGCAATACACTCAGCCCCATATAAAGGTTATGCTACCGCTACTGAAGGCTCCGAATGGATGATAAAAAGCGCACGGAAGTCAAGCGACCATCCGCTTTGGGTTTTGGTCTGGGGTGGGCTGGAAGATATAGCTCAGGCTCTGCATGATGCCCCGGATATCAAAGAAAACATCAGGGTATACTGGATAGGAGGGCCTAACAAAAAATGGAGCGTCAATGCCTACGCATATATTGCTGAGCATCATCCCGATCTCTGGATGATAGAGGCTAACGCTACTTACCGAGGATGGTTCATGGACGAAGCCTCTCCCCAGAATATCAGTGGAGAAGCGTATTACGACAATTATATACAGGGGCGGGGCGCTATGGGCAAAGCATTTAAAAGTTATTATGATGGAAGGATTAAGATGGGTGATACCCCCTCACTTGCTTACCTGATGCATGGCAATCCTGATGATCCTACAACTGAAAGCTGGGGTGGAAGTTTCACGCGCATTGAGCATAGCTCACGCGCTGTGTTTGAGGGTAATAGCAGCACAGAGGATACTGTAGCAGCTTATGCAGTATTGGAATGGAGATTTAAGGGACCCGAAAAAAATATACCTCAAGACTCAGTTTGTTTCATGATGGAAATATGGGATCAGGTTTGGCCGGGATATTATCTTGGCAATGGCATCTACGGGATACGCTACTCGCCGAAAAGACCAGAAAAGGGCACCTACCTAATAGCAAGTAATATTCCTGAACTAGATAGCCAGCATGGGCAGTATGTAAGTATCAATCCCTGGCCAGGCACACCCGATCAGGATGATTATCATCTGGGAGACCATTGGTACAGCGACAGACAAGAACCAAATCTGTTCATTGAAGATCAGCAAGGAGCAAAAACTATAGCCAGGTATCGTGAAGCGTATCTGTTAGACTGGGCAAAAAGATGGAAATGGCTTAAATCTGATATCTAAAATTAGTATTCAATTCTCAATTTCTCTTATAAGGGTCAGCTTATCCTTTACAGAATTTTGCAGGACAGCTGGCGTTCAGACATTTTACCAAGAAAAGGACCTATGAAGTGGCAGATCATTAGCATGCTACAGTTGATGGTTACTTGACGCTAGTGCGGTAAAACAAAGTTTGTGACGCCACACTACCCTAAAAGTCATTAGTAGTACGAAAGCAAACAGTTCATTGATTCATTTGATCCTATTTTTCTGGTTGATGCCGGTAAAGTCGCTAATCACATTTCAGAAAGATTCAGGCAATAAAACATATAAGCCCGGATCTACCAGAGACCTGAGAGCCAATCCGGACGATGAACAATTCATGGTACGCCAGCTCATTAGTGCCAAAGAGCTTGAGATAAAAGGCTTGATTGTCGCTACTGGTTTTGAAGAAGTCGCAAAGCAATGCCGGCAACTCTTTGATTATTGTGCCTGTATTTCCAGGCAGACTCTTGCCCTAGCCCCCAGCAGCCGGGGATCTACTGAAAACTTCAAATGTCCTGCTGCCAATGTGAGGGTGGGGTAGGGAGTTGGCATGCTATATCCTGAATTATATTAAACTTCTTTAAAACTTTTGTTAAACTTAATATTAAGTTAAATAATTTAAAAATAAGTTGACTAACTTAATATTAAGTTGTATCCTTGTTTTAGCTGATCAATAAACTCAATAAGTGATGACTGAACTGACTAAGGCAGAGGAGAAAATCATGAAGATTCTCTGGGATATTGAACAAGGATTTATCAAGGATATACAAGAACAATATCCCGACCCTAAACCTCCTTATAACTCAATCTCTACCATCGTAAGGGTACTGGTGCAGAAGAATATTGTAGACTATCATGTATACGGTAATTCTCATCAATATTATCCACTGATCTCTAAGGAGGAGTACCGCAAAGGGCAGTTATCCCGATTAGTTTCAGATTATTACAATAACTCGCTGAAACAGGTGGTTAACTTTTTTTCGGAAAGCAAAAAGCTGGATGAAAAAGAACTGGATGAAGTAATGAAGATGCTGGAAAAGCTTAAGTCACAGAAAAATGAGTAGCCTATTTATATACCTGCTGGAAGCCAGTGGCGTACTGCTGCTTCTTTATGCCTTGTATTGGCTATTGCTTAGGAAGGAGACCTTTTTTAGTCTCAACCGCTTCTTTCTGTTAGCTATAGTAGTTTTTTCCTTCTTAATTCCATTATTGAGTTTTGATCTGCTAACTGCATCAGCTAGTGTTGTTGACAATCCCATTGCTAAACTGCGGGATGTACGAATAGCTTACCATGATGCTTTTGATATCTGGACACATGAAAGTCTGGGCAACGCTTCTATTCGGGAGAAAACATACAGCAATCCAGCCAATACAATTCAGGATAAGCAGACATTGTTCCTAAACATAACTTATATCGTGTATGGTGTTGGCTTTGCTGCGGTTATTTTAAGGCTGATATGGTCATATTGCTGGATTTTGAGACTTAAGAATTCCAGTCAGAAAGAGACAGTGGATGGCCTGACAGTGGTTCAAGTGACTCATCAGATCGCACCTTTTTCCTTCCTGAATTCAGTTTTTGTTCATCAGGCTATGCTTGATAGTAAAGATTTTGACCAGGTACTGGCGCATGAAAAAACGCATATACAGCAAAGACATTCTTTGGATTTACTCATTGTTCAACTGGCAGCCGCCTTGTTATGGTTCAATCCTGTAATATGGCAGCTCATAAAATCTCTGAAGGGAACACATGAATATATAGCAGATAAAAAAACGATTGATCAGGGTTACTCCCTAGTTACGTATCAGACCTTGCTTTTGAGACAATTGATCAGCGTCAACTCTCACGGGTTGATACATAACTTTAATTTATCATTCGTTAAAAAAAGAATAAGCATGATGACTATAGAAAAATCAGGATGGGCCGGTAAAGCCAAAGTGGCAATGGTACTATCCGCCAGCATTATTTTTAGTTTGGTGATGATGCAGTGTAATACCAGCATGGACGATCAGGTTTTAACCGAATCTTCAAACTCTGCTTCCTTAGCCGGAAATAACATGGATGTTCCCGTTTTACCCACCTCCGCAGCAGGACAGTTTGACTGGAGTAGAGAAAACACGCTCAAGCTGCGCATTTCAGATAATAAAGTGTTAATCAACGAGGAACCGGTAGCAGTAGAGCAGATCATCTCAGTGGCCAAAAGCTTATCTGCACCAGATGATGTGATAGTCACACAGATTGACCAGAACCAGTCAATGGGGCTGGTACGCAAAGTGCAAAATGAACTGAGGAAGGCGAATCGTTTGAAAATCATCTATCTGGGGCAGAGTTCCAATGGAGAACAAATTGCGGTTCCTATCTTTTTACCTCCCGCTCCAGAGATCGAAGAAGAAGTAGGCTATCGTATTCCTAAAATCACTGATGAATATGCGAAAGAGCATAATATCAGCATGCTGAAAATTCAGATGCAAGAGGATGAGGCTGCCGCTGACCAGCAAAAAGTATATGCATTTGCCAAAGAGCAAATAGCACAGCAAAATACCAATTATGTAGTCAGTGCCCGCTTTAGTGACAATGATAGCTATAGAGATTATCTGGTAAGCTTGTACCACTTAAAAGAAGCTTTCTATCAGATTTATGATGAGCGGGCACAGGAGACGTATGGTATTAGATTTTCAGAAATTTCTCAGAATCGTTCTGCCAGTGAAGAATATCAATCCATGTACGATGCCATACGTCAGGGACTACCTATGGCGATATCCATTGCTGAGAATTAAAAGCTTACCTATTAATGTAGTTGATCTTAAAGGACTCAATGATGAGTCCTTTTTTTATGGAGCCACCATCTACACATTCCTGTTCCAGAAGTAAGGCGTAAATAGGATCAATACAGTAAATAGCTCCAGCCTTCCCAGGAGCATGAGAAAAGAAAGAATCCATTTGGCAGCCCCCGGTAGGTGCGCAAAGTTATCTACCGGCCCCACAGTACCCAGGCCGGGACCTATATTGCCCAAGGAAGTTGCTACTGAACCTACCGCAGTCATAAAATCTACGCCTATCAGGGCTATGGCTACTGAGCCTACCGCGAAGATGGTGATGTAAATGATAAAAAAGGCCAGTACGTTGAAGGTGATATCCTGTGTAATGGCATTGCCATTGAGACGTACCGGAATAATGGCTGAGGGGTGAACCTGCCTTTTCATCTCCAAAACACTGTTTTTGAGCAAAACGATGTGCCTAACAATTTTTACGCCTCCGGCCGTAGACCCGGCTGAGGCGCCAATAAACATGAGCAGGAAAAAAATCACCGTCAGCAGAGGAGCCCAGGAAGTATAGTCGGCAGTAATGTAGCCGGTAGTACTGATGACCGAAACGACCTGAAAGGCTGCATCACGAAAGGATTTCTCCAGGCCTGCATCACTCACCACATAGATAGCTACTGTACTCACCAGAATGATGATCAGCACTGAAAAAAGATAGTAACGAAACTCCTCATTCTGCCAGACTTTATTAAAAGCTCCTTTGAAAGCAAAATACGTCAGAGAAAAGCTGGTACCGGCCAGAAACATAAAGACTATAATCACATACTGTATGTAGGGAGACTCGTAGAAAGCAATACTTGCATTCTTGGGAGAAAAGCCTCCGGTAGCCATCGTTGTCAGTCCGTGGTTGATAGATTCGTAGAAATTCATGCCGCCAAACATCAGCAGCACCGTTTCCAGTGCAGTTAATCCGATATAAAGAAGCCACAACCTTTTTGCAGTGTCACGGATACGGGGCTTAAGCTTATCAGGCGTTACGCCCGGAGCCTCTGCTACAAAGAGTTGCATGCCTCCAATCCCTAAAATCGGTAGAATGGCCACTGCCAGCACGATAATGCCCATACCCCCTATCCATTGGGTAAGACTTCGCCAGAACAAAATGTCTTTGGGCAATGCTTCAATGTCGGTAAGTATGGTAGCTCCAGTGGTAGTAAAACCCGAAATTGACTCAAAGAACGCATCAGGATAGGAGGGGATCGTACCGCTAAACACATAGGGCAAGGAACCGAAGAATGACACCAGTAGCCAGTTTAAGGTCACCACCAGGTAACCGTCCTTACTTCGCAGTTCTTTGTTCTCCTGCTTTCTGGTAGCCAGCCAGGTTATTAAGCCTACGGTAAAAGAAACACCTGCCGCGGCCAGAATGGCTTCCCAGGCAGATTGATCATAAAAAAAAGAGACTAAAAGACAAAGGAGCATAAACCCCCCAATAAACATCAGCAGAGCTCCCTGGATATTGATGATAACCTTCCAGTTAAACTTCATTTAAAAAACTTTTCAACATCTGACAAGCTTTCTCTTTTGCTCAGAATTACGACGCGGTCATTAGGTTCAAACTGAAAATTACCCATGGCTACCTGCCCCTTACCATTTCTCACTACCCCTCCAATCACTGCTTCCTTAGGAAACTCCAGATCTTTTAGTTGTTTATTTACGATTCTGCAATTGTTATTCACCTCATACTCCAGTATTTCCGCTTCTACCCCGTGTATGCCGGTAATAGAAACTACGTCTCCTTTACGGATGTAACGGAAAATAAAATTAGCGGCAATAAGCTTTTTATTGATCATCGTATCCACGCCAATGTTCTGGCTCAAATGGATGTAATCTATATTCTCTACCAGCGCGATGGTTTTTTTCACGCCCTTATCTTTGGCTACCAGGCAACTGATGATATTGGTTTCAGAGTCTCCTGTCAGCGCCAGAAAGGCATCCATATTTGCCAAACCTTCTTCTTCCAGGATTTCCACATCCCTGCCGTCTCCATTGATGATCAGTGATTTAGGCAGTTGATCGGCCAGCTCAAAACACTTATCTCTGTCTCTTTCTATCAGTTTAACATTATAGTTGGTGCTCAGCTTACGTGCGGTATGGTAAGCCGCCTTACTTCCCCCCAGGATCATAATATTCTTGATCTCAATTTTCTTCTTACCGGTAAGGTCCAGTACCCTGTCTATTCCGTTGGGCTCTGCAATAAAATACACATGGTCATTAGGCTCAATGCGGGTATCTCCACGAGGAATGATCGTTTTACCATCTCGGAGTATGGCTACCGTTACGAAAGTATTATGAGGATTGAGACGTGAAGTTTCAGCCAGGGAATGATTCAGTAAAGGGCTCGCTCGGTCAATGGTAATGCCGATCAGAGAGAGAAGCCCCTGATCAAACTCAAAAGAGTCAGTAACCGCCGCGATACGCAGCAGGCGCCTGATCTCACGTGCCGCCAGTGATTCGGGCGAAATCAATTCGTCAATCCCTACTTTACGCAGATCCAGGGTTTCTTTGCTCATCAGATACTCTTCATTGGAGATCCTCGCTACTGTTCTCTTGACACCCAGTTGCTTGGCGATAAAAGAAGTGGCAAGGTTTACCTCTTCCGACTCTGTCACCGCAATCAGCAAATCTGCTTCTGCCACATTAGCATCTTTGAGCACTCTGAAGGAGGTAGCACTCCCCCGAATTGTAGAAACATCCAATTGACTTCCAAGCTGCCTCAGGCGCTCCTGGTTAAGGTCAATCACTACGATATCCTGGTTTTCGTATGCCAGCAGTTTAGCCAGATGTTTTCCTACATCTCCTGCACCCGCAATAATAATTCTCATATTATCCCTTCTATTCTAATGCTGATAATTCGCACAAATATATAACAGTTTGTGCATTACTCTTGGTTCTTAGTACCGGAATCCGCAAAATCCCATACTTTGTCAGGTGTAATGGCATGAGAAAGCTTCACATCCAATGGATTGAGGCCCGAAATAGCTGTAAGGGGAGGAAAAAGAGAAAGTCCTACTTTGAGTGTTTCCGGCAAACATTTGCTCAAAAAAGCATCATAATATCCCTTCCCGTAACCTACTCTATTTCCCCGCTGATCAAAAGCCAGCAGGGGAACAAGGACCACGCTAATCTCCCGCTCTGCTACTAAAACCAATGACTGACCTTGTGGTTCAGGAATACCCCAGGTATTTTCCACACATTCTACTTCCTGGCTGAGCTGAAAATGCTGCATGCTGTTGTCCTCCAGGCTGCTCTTTGGTACCACTACCTGTATATTATGTTCATGCAGCCATGCTATGATTGGCCAGGTATTGACTTCTTTGTTTTTTAAGATAGGGAGGAAACAATGGACTGCCAGGGGCTTCACATTGCCCAAAAAGGTGATCGCCTGCTCATATAGCTTTTGGTTGGCAAGCTGGTATTCATCTTGGCTCAGCTGCTTTCGCTGCCGACGAAAATAGGTACGCGCTTCAGTTTTGGTCAAGATTCATCTGCTTCTTCGTGAAGGATATAAAAGCAAAATTCCAGCGGATCAAAGTGTTCCAGCACCTCATCCAGAAAAGCCGGATTGTTGATATAGAAGTTTAAAAAGTTCTCTTTACGTTCTTGTAAGCTACCATCAGGAAACAGTTTGTCTTTCAGGCTTTCCAGTTGCTTGACATGTATCTCCTGGTTCTGTTCTTCCGATTTCTTGAGACGCTTCTCAATATTATGCAATATCTTTAGCGTGTTCTTTTCCTCTTTACCCACCAGGCCTTCCAAACTTTTGTCTACATCTATTGCTTTGCTCCTGATCGCATCAAAAACTTTAGAAATTTCCTGCTGCTCTTCATTCAAAGAAAGACTGTTTTCCGCATTGGCCTCTACAAATTTTCTGATCAGGCTCTGGCTATCCAGAAAAAGGTCTTTGGTTTGGATGGGCACTTTGTTCAGCTTCCTTTCATTACTTTTATTGATCACCAGCCCAAAATTACGGGGGAGCAGTATAGGAAAAGGAAGTTGATAATATTCAAACATGCTCTTGAGCTGCAGCCAGTAGGCAAGTTCGGATGGTCCTCCTACATAAGCCAGATTGGGAAGTATGGTTTCCTGATAGAGCGGGCGAAGGATTACGTTAGGGCTGAATTTTTCGGGATGCCTCTCTAATGCTTCCATCAGCCCTGCTTCAGAAAATTTGAGCTCACTATTCAGCACCACAAAACTATCGCCTATCTTCTCAATTCGTTCACGCAATTGCTCATCCAAATAAAAGAGGTTAATTTCTCTTGGAAACACCTGTGTTTTGTAGTCCAATTCGTTCAGTTCCTTTGAGCAAGCTTCTACATATTTTTTTGCGCTATGATTGACTAAATCGTCTTTCATCACCGAACGAAAATCTGCCTTCAGCTCAGCATGGTCGGCATCCAGCACCAGCAGGCCGTGCTTTCCAAACAGCTCATTGACGTAACATCGTACCGCATCTGCCAGATATTTGTGCTGCTTGTAAGCCTTGTTGAAGACTTCTACTTTGCCTGGTAATTCGTCTAAAATAGCCTGAATATTTTCCGTAGTAAACCGGCCTACTGCCCCTTTTTGATCCGTACGCCAGCTATAATCGTTACCAAAAAGATGAAAGTGGTTGATCTCTTCAAAGTCATGATCTTCTGAGGCCATCCAGTAAACGGGCACAAAATGATATTCAGGATAAGCTTCGTTTAGCTGCTTACAACAATTGATAGTAGTGACGATCTTATAAATGAAATAGAGCGGACCGGTAAAGATATTGAGCTGATGACCGGTGGTAACGGTAAATGTTTTGCTATCACCAAGCTTTTCTATATTCTGTGTTACTTCAGTAGGTTGTGCTACGCTGGTATATTGCTTACGCAAAACTGCCTGCAAGCGCTGCCGGCTCGCCTGGGAGAATGTTTTTTCCTGCAACTGCTTTTCAAAGCTTTTCAGATCAGGTCGGCGACTATGAAATTTCTGAAGGGTGTCTTTATTGTTAATGTAGTCTAGAAAGATAGGAGA
This sequence comes from Catalinimonas alkaloidigena, assembly GCF_029504655.1. Classification (NCBI taxonomy): domain Bacteria; kingdom Pseudomonadati; phylum Bacteroidota; class Cytophagia; order Cytophagales; family Catalimonadaceae; genus Catalinimonas; species Catalinimonas alkaloidigena. The sequence goes on along the minus strand of NZ_JAQFIL010000001.1, from coordinate 7,153,005 downwards.
GAAAGTACCAGTCTCTGAAAGATTAAGTTTTTCTATGTTCATAGTGCTGCGGAATAATACGAGCTAAGAGGAAATTAAATGCGTAATGATACAAAAATGTTTGCTCACTGCGAGACATAGTATAGTTACGTTAGCACAATCTCAAGGTTTTGTGCAATAAAGGCAAACAATAGTACTCAATCACCCCAAAGTCTATACGGAATGTTATTGTTGAACTGCTTCTCCAAAGAGGTCAAAGTCAGTAGCATCTACTATACGTACCTGGGCGAAGTCGCCTATGCGCAGATAATTCTTGTCGGCAGGAATAATTACCTCATTATCTACCTCTGGTGAATCCCCCTCTGTTCTACCAATGTAGTTCCCGCTTTCCTTACGGTCAATCAATACTTTCTGTATGCTTCCAACCTTCTCCTGATTAAGTTCGTAAGAGATTTTCTCTTGTAACTCCATCACTTCATTAGCCCGCTGCTGCTTTACTTTGTCAGGCACATTATCTTCCATAGCGTAGGCATGCGTCCCTTCTTCATGAGAATAGGTAAAGATGCCCAGACGATCAAAGCGCATTTTCTCTACAAAACCCATCATATCCGCATGATCTTCCTCCGTCTCCCCGGCATGACCGGCAATGAGCGTAGTCCGCAAGGTAAGGTTAGGAATCTTCTCACGAATCTGATGAATCAGTGCTTCCGTTTTTTCACGTGTAGTACCCCGACGCATCAGCTTAAGCATGCGGCTGGAACCGTGCTGCAAAGGCATGTCCAGGTAATTACAGATATTAGAGCGCTCCGCCATCACATCCAGCACATCCGTAGGAAAGCCCGAAGGGAAAGCATAGTGCAGGCGAATCCAGTCTATGCCTTCTACATCGGAAAGCTGCTTTAAGAGTTCTGACAGATTTCTTTTGCCATAAAGGTCCAGGCCATAGTAGGTAGAGTCCTGGGCAATGAGCAGCAGCTCTTTGGTGCCATTGCGAGCCAGGGATTTAGCTTGCTGTACCAGGGTCTCTATCGGTTGGGAGACATGCTTACCTCGCATCAGCGGAATAGCGCAGAAAGAACAGGGGCGATCGCAGCCTTCCGCAATCTTCATATACGCATAGTGGCGGGAGGTAGTAGTAATTCGCTCACCTACCAGCTCATGCTTGTAATCTGCCTTGAACTTTTTGAGCAAAAGGGGAAGCTCCATAGTGCCGAAGAAAGCATCTACCTGAGGGATTTCTTTTTCCAGATCATCACGGTAGCGCTGCGAAAGACAGCCGGTCACGTACAACTTATCTATCATACCACTTTGCTTGGCATCGGCATAGCGAAGAATGGTGTCAATAGACTCCTGCTTGGCATTGTCAATAAAACCGCAGGTATTAACAATAATGACATTGGCGTCATCCTTTTGAGACTCGTGGGTAGCATTAATATTGTTACCTTTGAGCTGCGTAAGCATCACCTCAGAGTCTACCAGGTTTTTGGAACAACCTAAGGTGACGACATTTACTTTATCTTTTTTGATCCCTTTTGTTTTCAAACTCGCTTTCTTTTTAACTTTCGGCAAAATTACAAAAAATAAACACAGCACTTATGCGTATGCATAAAGACACTTGTGAACAAAGCTTTTTTCGTTTTCGTTTGCCAGTATTCTATATTTTACACAGCATTTGAGACGTTTCTCTATACATGAAGCACCTACTTTTATTCCTGCCTCGCCATTTTTTGTTTTGGATGTGCCTACTGCCGCTGGCGATGACTGCCTGCCTGGACGAAAACGTCAGTTGTGTCACCGATACTTTTGACACTGCCAGGGTTGAGTTTTTGAAGCTGGACCGGAGCAATGCCCGTAATGATACGCTCTACATAGCGTCTATACTGGCCAGCAATGGCGCTTACCTTGATGTGCAGGATACTGCCCTGAGAAGGGTTTCCCTTCCACTAGACCCTTCCGGCAATCAGGTAACCTTTTATGTCAATTGGAAAGAAGATTCTGCTGCTGAACTACAAACGGATACCCTGGTACTGGCGTATGAACTGGAACAAAAGCTGGTTTCACCCGAATGTGGGGTAGAACAGCGTTATGTAAATCTCAGGAGCATTAATCCTGCCTTTGATTCATTATTGGTCGTGGAACCTGATATTAATCTTTTTACTAATCCTAATATCAGGATTTATACCTGTCAGTACGAATATACCAATTTGGCACGGGCTCGCTTTTATAGGATAGACACCACCAGTACCGATCCGGTGGTGACTACCAATGTATTAGATACGCTCATATTTACAAGCATTACCGATGATCTGGGAAATGTTATTTTGGAAGAGAGTGATACGCTTGACCGTATTCGCTTACCTGTGGATACCAATCGCAACAACACTACCTTCTTCTTTGAGATTGAAAATGATGAAGGAGAAATTGTCAGTCGTAGTTTAAATGTTTCTTACTTTGTAGATACCGTACAGATATTCGACTGCCTGCCTCAAACCAGAGTTAACAGCCTGGATGTTGACAGTGATGACTATGATTTTCAGGACGTGGAGGTAAATACCGAAGAATTAAACATTAACAATAATCTTAACCTTGAAATATTTTTTTAGCATATTCCTTTGCCTCAGCCTGAGCCATGTGTGGGCACAAGAGCAACAAACTAATGTGCCCGCCGATACGGTAGAGAGAGAAAAAATGCAGTCCACGCTTATTCCTGCTGCTTTAAGGGTTGGTCCGGCAGTAAACAGCCTAATACAAACAGTTATAGATGACGAAGGCACTTACTATGGCCTCCAGGCCGATCTGGCCATGGGGCGCTTTATGCTTTCTGCTGAATATGGTCATGCTGAGCTCAACCGTCAAAGTGAAGCGGGAGTAGCAGAGAATGAGGCCTTCCAATACCGTAGCAGCGGAGATTATTATAAGCTGGGAATAGATGTTAATCTGCTGAAAGATAAGCAGAAAAACACTTATGACGCGATAGGCGATGTCATCTACTTTGGGCTAAAATATGCATTCAGTAACATTGACGATCAGGTCAGCTTCAGTACTCCTGATAACTTCTGGGGGGCCACTGCTATTACACAAAGCAATGAGAACCTGAGCGTAAGCTGGGTAGAAATGAATGCCGGGGTGAAAGTAGCTTTGTTCAAAAATATATTTTTAGGATATACGATGCGCTATCGTTTCGGGCAGCGCTATATAGACCGCAGCTCTTTAGTACCCTACCGTATTCCCGGCTTTGGCAGTGGAGAAGATGAGGTTAACTTCGGTTTCGATTATTACATTTATTATCGCATACCTTTCAGAAAAAGATAGCCATGTGTAGAGTATTATTGTTGAGCTTATTTGCCGTATTTATCCTCAATACTGCTTATGCACAAGGTGCTTATAAAGCTCAAAATGGTGATTTACTTTTTCAAGATCTGGACTGTGGCCCTTATTGCGAATCTATAGAAAAAGTAACAGAAGGCGTAGATGGCGCTGACTTTTCACATATGGGCATAGTAGTGATGCAGGATGATCAGACCTACGTAATTGAAGCGGTTTCCAAAGGAGTAATAGCCACACCGCTGAAAAATTTTCTGCAACGTAATGTAAATGATGAGGGCCAACCCAAAATAATGGTGGGGCGATTGAAGACAGCATATCAGCCTCTTATACCAAGTGCGCTAATACAGGCACACGCACTGCTCGGCAATCCTTATGACGAAATTTATACAGATGGTGACGAGGCTTACTATTGCTCTGAACTGATCTACGAAATTTTTAAAAGAGCCAACCAGGGCAAGCCACTTTTTCCTCTGGCACCCATGACCTATGTTGACCCCGATACCGGGGAGACTTTTCCGATTTGGAAAGATTACTTTGCTGAAAGGGGTGTAAAAGTTCCTGAAGGGGTGGCCGGTATTAATCCCGGAGCCATATCCCGCTCTCTATATCTGGAGATTATCTTTCGCTTTTATCAACCCTAAAACCAGTAAGTTGCGAATACGCTAGCTTAAAGCTTCTTTCTTAAGGAATGATAAGCCTTAAAGTTTCATTGAACTGTTCTGTAGAGATAAGCACGCTATACACTCCTGAAGCCAGGCTATCCAGCCCACTCATTTCCCATTCCACTGCTCCTATCTGATTTGCAGAGACTTCAAACCGACGAATAATTTTACCCGACATATGAACGAGAGACACCCGAACTTTAGTGCCGGCTTGCATTCCACCAAGTCTCAACACTGTTTTTCCTCCAGCAACCGGATTCGGTGACAAGTCGGAGTAGTGCTTAGCCTCCGGATAAAAAGTCAGCAGAATAATTTTGGAATACGTTGACTCTCCATCAAAGTCTGTTTGCCTGAGACGATAATAGGCAGAGCCGAGTAGGGGCTCTTTATCTACTAATTGATACAGTTGCTCTACGGTGCTATTTCCTGCACCAGCAATTTTTCCTATTGTCATGAATTTTTTACCATTCGATGAGCGCTCAATCTCAAAGTAATCATTGTTATTCTCCCAGACAGTTGCCCAATATTAAGTGTACCTGCTCTTCATCTACCTGCCCACCAAAATACAGCAGTTCTATGGGTAATGGATTATTAGGCGCGGAAGATGATGCCAGCACAAAATCACTGAAGGTAGTGAAAGTACCGGAGGTAATAATTCCGCTCGTAAAAACTCCTGGATCAGCTGGGTCGGGGCTACTTCCTCCCCCCCCGATATTCACCCAGTTTCCTGCGCCATCGCTCTTAGCAATGCGTAATGCAGGTCCATCGTCCACCTCATCATCCGCATTGTATTCTATTGTGACTGTAGCTGAGCTTACCGCTGCTGCAGGCGACTGTGTAATAGAATAGTGTCTTGCGCCAGACACCCGCAGGAGTTTTTCGGGAACAGTAGGTAGCGTCCGCTTGGCAGGAGGCCCTTCGGTCAGCACAGCGGTGTAGCTTCTTTCGGTGGCATCAGCTTGTGCCAGGTTCAGGGTAATGGGGCGATAGACACCATTATTTCCAAAAGGAAAGCGCTTTACTTTTGCCGCAGTAGAGCTTTCTAGATGTCGAAGTGGCCCGTCAATATAACTTGTAGTGGAGCCCCCTGACACTGACCCATTCGTCCCAATCGTTAGCATATCAGAGTTTGTGGTATTAATCACACCAGTGCCGAGAGTCAGTTCACCATTCACCACACTGCTTCCGCTAAGCGTAAGTATAGTTCCTGTGAGCTTAGTCAGGTTATTGAATGTAACCGAGCCATTGATGTTTTGTGCTCCTGTTCCATCAAAAACAACAGTAGCCGTGCCTCCTCCGGTATTTAAAGGAGTACCGCTGGTAACCGTAAGATCGCTGTTAATAGTAGTAATAACATCATCAGCCATATTTACCCCGACAGCATTGTCAATGATGAGTGACCCAAAAGTGTTATTTCCACTGATATCTTGTGCTAATGCTCCGTTGAAATTGACAGTTCCGGTGGTAGAAAACGAACCACTGTTGCTCCAATCACCCAACAGATTATAATTGGCGCTGCCATTCACGATATCGTCAGCAGATATGGTCATGCTCCCTCCATTACTACCATCATCAAGCGTAATGGTTCCGGTAGCGGTTACGACAGGGCCAGCGCCACTTTTGTTGATGGTTAAATTATGGAAAGTATTTGTTCCAATAATATTTTGATTCGCTGAGCCGCTCAGATCGAGATCTTCTACATTAGTGTAAGCAGCGGCTCCGGCTGCATTACTCCAGTTACCGCTGATCTCTACATTCGTAGGTGTTATGAAAGATACCTGTCCTGAGGAAGCCAGGATTCTGAAGTTGTTCACCGTAAGGGTCCCCGCTGTATTAATGCTTTTTGTTCCTACATTGTCAAAACGAAGATTATTGAAGCTGATACCTGAAGGGACAGACTGAGCACTACTTCCTATCAGTGCGAATTCTCCGTTATGCGGTTCAAAATTACCACTGTTTTGCAAGCTTAGGCTTCCCCCCAGGGAAAGGTTATAGTTGTTTGTACTATGAGCATCCAGCGTTGCTGCATCAATGGTAAGGTCATTCAATACTGTAATATTGGTAAGCATCGTTTTGGTCCCCCCTCCGCTTATTTCAAGGTTTTTGTACTGGGTACGTGAGTCTGGCAAATTATAATCTCCTCCTCCGCTATATTCTATTGTCCCATTATCAAAGAGCGTACTGCCCAAAGCATTATAGGTGGGTAACTCACCTGAATTTAGGGTCAGCTTACCGCTACCAGTAAGCACACCTAAATCATAGCCTGAGGCAGCGCTGGTGATTTCCAACTGACCGTCTAACTGCATAGAAGCTACTGAAGCATTGCTGCCTACTGTAATGACATCTCCACTTTGAATTTCCACATCATTATATTGGGTAGGAATAGCATTGCTACCGCTACCATCAATGGCTGTATTCCAGGTAGTAGCTACGTTCCAGTCATCACTGGCTATACTATAAAGCTTAGGGAAGAATGCCCCTGCCTCCGCAGCGATCCATTCTGTTGCTGCATTTGTGATAGTGACATCCGTTGAACCAAATGTATTGGCGGCTGCCGTTACAAAGCCATTACTGGCTTCTGTAGTAATCGGGCTGCCTTCATACACCCAGGAAAGATAATTGATCTCACTCCCTTGTACATCTGTATCAGCATATGTAAAGTCAAGAGCAGCACGAAGGCTGGAAATACCTGTTAGGTTCAAGCTAAAAAAGCGGTCAATAGCACGTCCAGCTTCCAGCAGTGTAAAATTGCCATTGGTATTCCCTGTAACTGAACGCACTGCGATACTTCCACTACCGCTTATGGCTGTAGCATCTACTACTAGCGGGGTATAGCGTCCGCTAACTCCTAACGGAAAAGTAAAATCGTAACTATCCGCATTTGTATTTCCTTGCTTAACGACCTCCGGTCCATTGGTAGTACCCGTTGTAACAATCATACGGTTAATTCCAAAAGAACCGTTAATATCAGAGGAAGGACCAAAGCTAAGGGCATCATTTACTAATGAGATCGTTCCTTCATTACTCCAGTTAAGGGTTCCATTAATGGTCAGTAATGTATCAAGAATTAAGCTAGTCCCTTGAGCTTTCTCCAAAATAATATCTTCCAGCACTACACCATTACTTCCTCCGATAGCCTGATCAGCAGCCGTACTGTTAAAAGAAACAATGCTTGTATTTGTGACAGGTGCAGTGCTGCTGCTATTGTTAATCAAGTCTCCTGATAAATTGAGGGGTTGACCATTCATATTCAGACTACCTTGTCTTATTGTCAAATTTTCTTCAATATCAAGATAAGTCAACACGGAGCTGGTGGTATTCACCTCTACACCTGCGGCATTGTCAATGATAATATTTCCGAAAGTTTCCGAGTCATCTTCTCCTACAATATCTATCTCCTGAAGTATACTTCCGTTAAAGGTTACCGTTCCCTCACCAGGAACAAAAGCACTATTATTTCTGGCATCCCTTTCCCATTCTCCAGCCAGGAATATGTCATGATCATTCGTGTGAAGCTCTACTCTTGAGAATATATCCAGCTTACCACTTACATGAATATCTCCGCTGAGGTGTTTAGGTGCTAATGTACCTCCAGTTCTCTCAAAATTAATATTCCCATAACTGGCCCCACCTAAATCTGATATGAATTGAACATTATTATTATAGCGATAACGTACTGTGCTGCTTGGGTCCAAACTGTAGGTTGAGTAATTCACAGGAAAATTATCACTTCCTTCTACCCAAAGCTCTGTACCGCCTACCATAGTAAAAGTTCCCCCAGTGGTGCTACGGTCACAACTATGGCTGTTTAGATCTAGCCTTCCTGATACAACACTCAGATTACCGTTGATGGTATAATTGGTAGTCATCCGCGCTTCATCATTGCCTCCCTGATGATCAATAATCAAATGATTGTAAACTGTTTGTGTGTCTGGTAGATCCTCATCTCTGGTAGAAATAAATTCGTATTCTACCGTTCCCCCTCCTGAATTCACAAAGTCGTTATCCAGTGTTGGAATATCCGGAACGTTATCTACGGAAAACTTAAGTGTGCCTGTACCACCCACTGTTCCAATAGCGACATAAGTATCACCATTAATTTCTTCTATAACCAATTCTCCGTTATTCTCAATGCTTGTATTCGCCGCATATACATGGGTAGTAGCAGGAATAGTTACCGTATGCCCGAATTGAATAATCACTGGATTATTAGCAGACGGAACTGTGTCAGCCATGGGCACTCCTGAGGGATCTGTAGACCAGGTTAGCATATCATCCCATGCACCATCAGCACGACTGTAATAAATGGTAGGGCTGGTAAAATTACTTCCGGCAGTAAACGCATACTGATTGAGCATCTCGCTTGTTGATACTACAATAGTATTTGTGCTCTCATCCACATTAGTATCCACTCCTGCCTGCCAGTCAGTACCGTCAAAATAAGCGTCTTCATAAGATGTCTCAGTACCCGCGACATCTGATTGAACGTAGGTATAGCTATGGTCTATTTCTGGTGCTACGCCAAAAACCTGTAGTCTCTGCGATCCAATAATAATTCAACGCACTACTTGCCGGTGCTAAAGGATGGCGACTTGCTATGGGCTTAATTTTGACAATACCATCACCGCTAACCCCATGATTAGTAAGCTCCAGCGTGACAGGTGTATACGCTGTGGCGGTACCGATAGGAAATAAGAAAGGTATGTTTACTGCATATGATTTCTCTACTCCTAATGCGGCTTCCTGCCCGTTGGTGATGATCATTCGGCTGTTATCAAATACTGTAGACGTAGATACTGTAGCTGTTGGCGCTAAGGAAAGCCTGTTCACTCCCAGATCAAGAATACCTTCTGTTAAACTCAGATCACTGTTGACCGTCATCTGACTGGCACTTAGACTTACGCCTGCCGCATTGTCAATTTCAATATCATCAAAGCTAAGCGCATTACCATTGATTAGTTGACTGACTGACCCATCAAACTTAATAAGTTGCCCATTCTGATCCAGTGTCCCTGTGGTATAGGTCCAATTTCCTTCAATATCAATGTTAGCTGCCAGTTCTATGCCTCCTGAGCCGTTAGTATTGTTGATGTTCACACTGTAAAAAGTAGGAGACCCGCTTACAACCTGAGGTGAAGACTGTCCTGCTAAGCCAGAGCCATTAAAGGTAACAATACTGGGATCACCAGCCTCAAAACGACCATTGGTGAGGGTAAAATTACCCCCCAGATTCAGATTTATATCGTTATTGGTGGGGTTTGAAGCATTCGCCTGATACAGTTTGAAAGTTCCTCCTGCCAGATTGATGTTTAGATCATTAAGTACCGTTAGATCCTGCTCTCCACCATTGGATGCGCCTACTCGCTCTGTAAAGGAATTGCCATCTCCAATTTTAAGATTCCAGAATGGAGCGGCCGAAGTGATACCCACATCAAAATTGGATACAGTACTGGAATTTAGTATTCTTACTGTTCCTCCGCTTACATTATGCGTAACTCCGGCATTGATTCTAATGGCTTTACCATCGTTTCCTGAATTTCTCCTCACGATTTCCAATAGCCCTCCAGACATGCTAAAACTGCTACCTGAGCCGGTTTCTATACAAAAATCAGCTTCAAAATTGTTATTGATACTTTCCGTACTACTTCTGTTGTTTGCCAGCCTGACAATGCCTCCTGATTGAATATAACTTAATGTTGCTGAAGTAGGATTCGGCCGGATTTCTCCTCCTACTGTCAATGTGCCTCCTTCAACATTGATTATTGCATTTCCAGTAGCGTAGTAGATAGCATTAAAATCTATACCGCTGATATCATCTCCGATATTAATTGAACCATCCGTAAGCTTTAAAAGTCCCTCCAGAAAAAGGTTGGAAGAGGAAGAGGTAATTTCAGCCTCAGCTCCGGCATCATTTATCCACAATCCGGCTGTAGAGGGGATGGTGAATTGTCCTCCACCCGTACTTAAAGTGACTGTATGAGGCGCACTGAGTAAGAGAGTGCCATTTTGTAATTGCAGGGCTTTGCTAACTGTATTCGTAGGGCCGCTGATACTGAAATTACTTGCAGTAACTTCCAGTTCACTGCTCCATGAAGTTCCTTTGTTGATGATAAGACGGTAAAATTCGGTTATAGCACCCGAACCTCCTATTACGGCGTTTTCTGAACCGATGAAGCTTACATTACCATAATGGTTAGCTGTGCTGGTCATATCAAATACACCATTGTTTATCAGATCACCGCCTATGCTTAAGGTATGAGCACTAACACCGCCACCTGTAACATGAAAAGTACCCCCATTCGTAATGTCTGAGCCAACCGTAATTGTTCTGGCTGTTCCTGACCTCAAGCTAAGCGTAGTGCCGGAAGAAGTATTTAAGCTACCCCCAATATCAAGATTACCATTGCTAGTATTACTCACCAATAGCTGGACGCTTCCCTCAATAGATAGATCACTCTCAATATCAAATGCTGCATCCGGTAAGCTCACTGTACCGGTACCGGAAACAGTAAGGTTATGGAAAGATGAAGGAGCAGCCAAAGCTGTATAAGTACCACTTCCACCATATTCAATGGTACCCCCCGAGGATCCGAGCAATTCAGTGTAAGTCCCCCCTGGAAAAGGAGTAGCATCGGTATCATTTGTTATGATACGGAGTGTGCCTGTTCCACTCACTGTGCCAAAGCTATGTCCGGTAGTAGCATCCGAAATTTCCAGTGTTCCTGTACTTTGTAATTCTACACTCGGGGCATTTGTATTGTTATTTCCTACAGTAATAGTATTATTGTTTCCGATGATTACCGGCGTACTGCTCCCCGGAATAGTCAAAGCTGCTCCTCCTCCCAATGCAGTAGTTGACCAGGAAGAAGCGGTATTCCAGTTGCCATCTGCTCTGCTGTAATAGGTAAGGACAGTACCAAACTCTGATGGTTCTGCTGCGGTAAACTGTCCGTTGATATAGGTTACATTATTAAAGCTGATGACATTATTTGTTTCATCTACCAGGGCTACATTATTAAGATTGGTCCAGGTAGTCGGCGCATAACGAGCCGGGACATAGCCAGCCTCATTTCCTCTGCCATCAGCATCAGACTGATCATAAGTAAAGCTCAGGTTGGCAGTTTCTGAGCCAAAGCCGCTACGGCTTACAATCCAGTAATAATCCAATGAGAAGTTCCCTGCATCTGTAGTGAAAGGATTCTCAGCATCTACCGGATTCACTGTAATAGAACCTCCTGCCGCTGCATTAATTACCTGAATGGTAACGGGGGTATACTTGCTGTTTGACCCTAGCGGCCAGGTAAAAGTACCCGCTCCGCTATATGCTTTGACTACACCTGCTGCACCCGCTCCAGGGTTTACCTGTATCATATTACTGCTGCTAAAGGCTCCTGTTACTGTAGCACTTGCGCCTAAATTCAGCGCATAATTATCAACATTGAAAATTCCATCAGAAAGCGCAAGCACTCCGTTGACCGTCTGGGCTGCAGTTAGATTTGCTCCTCTGGTGTCGTTCAGTTCCAGGTTCTGAAAAACTCCATTGCCATCCCCGCCGATATTACGTGTTGCTGCACTTGCACTTAAAAGTATTTTGCCTCCTCCAGTATGCGTAGCAGAATTTATAACATTTCCGTACACAGTGAGGGTATGAGCGTTGTCTGAGAGGATACCACTGGCCAAAGTAAGAGTACCACCCACTGTTAGGGGGGTATGGAGGGTAAGTGTTTGGCTAGCATCCATTGTTATGGTGAAGGACTTTGAACCACTGCCCGACCATTCAGCGCCCTGAGTAGTCTTGGAAACACCCTGATAAGCCAATGTGTATGGATTACTTCCTTGCACATTACCTGTTATGATACCGGCAAGATCTGTTCCGGTACGCAAAATAGTAGACCCCGAAGCCATCGTGAGCTTGCTTCCACTTACAAATGTGCTCCCTTCTAAAGTAAGGATATTTCTGACTGTCTCAGGGGTAGAAAGGGTTTTATTCCCTGTACCGGAGATGATCAGGTTAGAGAATTGCGCGGTTCCCGGCAGACTAACCTCAGCATCACCGGCTCCATCATAAGTTACTGTACTGCCTACACCTAATACGTAGCTACTGAAGGGCGTATTATTTCCGGGAAAATGGTGCGCACCATCACTGTTACCAATTACAAGATGTCCAGTGGGATTGATTGTCAATGATCCACCCGTAGCATTGCGATTGAGTGTGTTATCATTGATATCCAAAGATCCTGCAAAAAGAATCAGATTTCCACTCATCAGAAAGTCCTCACCTCCACTTACTATTTCCACCTGACGGTTAGTCCCGCTGGGGTTATTCACAATGAAGGAGCCATAGGTATGATCTGGAGAAAGCAACAGATCAAATCCATCTTCCGACCCCCCCAGCGCGGCAGAGCCGTTCCCAAAGCGAAAAGTTCCGCCAAAGTTAGCAGCAGTAGGTGTTGTACCTGAAGGCATTCCACTAATCAGGTCTCCTGCGTTTGGGTTACCTGCGTCATTAATGTTTAGTCCGTAGCCTGTACCACTGCTTTCATGGGGGTTTACGATGGTAATCTGCCCGCTGCTGAAATCGACAATCCCTCGCCTGAAATGACAGATATGTTCATCTGCCAGAGTGTTTTGGTCTCCACGAGGGTTAATGTTAAAATTACCTCCACTCATATCAAAACGTGCATTGGCATCATCAAACAGGAAGCTTCCGTTCAGGTTAAATGTCCCCCCACTTATCTCCAGGCTTTGAAATGCTACATTTCCGAAAGATGGATTATTGTTACTATTTCCTACTACGAAATCACTATTTCCGTCTCCTACATTGATCGTTCCTCCACTTAACAACAAACGTGTTTGCTCGCTAGGATTGCCGGCAAAGACAAAGCGGTTTGCTCCATTACTATCTCCTGTCCCTACGTTAAGTGTGCCTCCGTTCATATGTAATTCGGTACCATTATCTAGGGTAAACGATGCTGTGATATCACAAGTACCTCCATTCATCAAGAAGCGCGCTCCTGAAGTATTTAACCTTAAGTTGCCGATATTACCTCCACCTACCTGTAAATATCCATCAGTGTTGATCGTCAACACGCTATTTGCCCCATCCATATCAAATATGTTGCGAGTAGAAGGTGTGGGTAATTCTGCAGCCAGATTGGGAGCGATGATTAGCCGGGCAGTACCACTCCCTCCCGCACCATCACCAATACTGACGATACCATCTCCTCGGGTAGCATCTTCACCCGCATCATCATTGGTAATATTAAAGGGGTTCCGATTAGCCACTGTGGTCAAAGAAGGGCTGGCGAGCATACTAAACGTACCTGCATTGATAGTAAACGTACCGCCATCATATACCTGCAAAAGGTTTCCGTTTGTAATATCAGTGATACTTGCACCCAGATTGATTACCCCCCCATTCATTAATAAGTCGCCTCGTATCTGTAGCCTTGTATCAGCCACAGTAGTCAGATCGGGTAAGATATTAATGGTCCCTCCGGAGATATTTAGACTTGCTCCGCTTTCAATATCCATCCCGCTATAAAAGGTACAGCTTGCGGTAGGGCTACTGTAGTTAAATGCTCCATTAATATCTACTTTTCCGCTTACCTCTGTTGTTCCTGTCTCTAAGGTACCACTCCCATTGATTATGATATCATATAGGTCTCCGAAATTTCCAAATCTGGCAATAGCATTATCATTGATGGTCAAAGTACCTTCATGAAGAAATGTGCCTACATTTCCACTGGCGTTATCTGTACCTACCAAAAATGTAGCGTTATCCGAGAGTGTGATATTAGAGATAGAACCCGACGTATTTCTCTGTACAGCATCCGCTACGATGACATTAGCTGAGCCAGAAACTGTAAAATTAGCGGTTTCACCCGCCGCCTGCCTAAACCTCAGCCTTCCTCTACCACTAACAGTATTGCCCATGGTTACTGAGCCTCCCTGTATATCAAGCGTAACATTGTCTGCTTCCAGTATTATTGCATCAATATTATTACTAGCTTCAGTGATGCTCGTCATCACATTTAGTGTACCATCCAGCATAGTGAAAGAAGCATTTGCCCCTTCTATCTGAATGGATTCAGGGTCACCTCCAGTGGTAAAGTTTGGTGTTACCTCCAGCGTACCAGTATTCTGGATCAATGAGCAGTCTTCTCTTATAAATATTCTGTTGTAGACAGTAAGTTGAGTAGTCATACCACTAATAGATAAGCCTGAGCCGTTTCCACTTACGCCATCCAGCATTAAATCGCCACTATTATTATTACTACTGCCTACGGAGCAGATGGCACCATTTTCTATACTTAGATTCGCACCTGAATTCAGTGTCAGGTCGTGGGTATAGAGGGTAGTCGCATTAATTGCAGAAGCACTACCTCCAATTGTAAGCGTTCCGTCTGTGGGGGTAGTAGTAGTAGCCGGGTCACCATCACCAAGATTAAAAATACCACTGCCTGAAACGTTTACATTACCATCTATTGTGATATTAGTAGCCAATCCACTACCTACTCCTCCATGACCACCATTGAACTGCCCTCCGGTAATTTCAATATTACCACCAACAATGCTTACACTACGGTCACTGGTGTGGTTAATGATCATATTGAAGATACCATCATTAATATGGAATGAGGTATTTGTATAAGTCGTATTGTTGTTGTCTCTGTTATTGTAAGTTCCACTATTGTTATGCACATAAGTGCCCTGGGTGAAACTTGAACGCCCTGCTTCTACTGAGTTGGTAAAGGCTATGGACTGGTTTTCGATCTGATTATTTGGATAAGCACCGCTATTATTATAAGTAACATTATAGGTATCCCATATACCTTCTCCTGATATGCTTTGGTTGTCAGAGCCTTCAAGCGTTAAATCAACTCTTTGGTTGTTACTGCTGCCCTCCAGATCAATTGTACCTGCATTGCTAAGATTTCCCTGAACATTAAAAAAATGGTCCTCGTTACGAGCAGCTCCGTTCATTACAGGGGATCCACTACCTCCTTCTACAGAAAGTATGCTACCATTTGCTGCAATGACTACGTCTTCTGTAACCGTCAGTGTATAACCGCTACCATCAGTCAGCCTATCCAGATTCCCGTTTGCGCCACCATTATAATTGGAGAAAGGAAAGCGTAAGCTGCCCGTTCCATCGGCTGTTCCTATTGTCAAAGAGGCAATGGTCGCACTATTACCATTATTAGCAAAAGCGTTATAATCTACCACATCTCCGTCAGCGATAATCACTCTATCTGTAGCATTGGTACCCGGCACCTGCGATGCAGCTAATCCTGCATGGCTAACTGTAGACCAGGTGTCAGGGTTATTCCAGGCACCACTTTGTCGACTATAGTAAGTAGTTTGTGCGAATGTTTCAAAGCTGAGGCAGCATAGGAGTGCTGTAATGATGAGAGCAGCAATCTGATTCTTCATGGTTGTTTAATTATTCAATCCGAATCAGAAAAATAGAGTTAATTATGCTGCAATAGCCCTTAATTCACTTTTTTACCCAATAACCTTCTAGTTTTCAATCGCTTATCAAATATTGTTTTTTTGCCTTTTGTAAAAAAAACAGCTAAGCCTTCTCCCTTTATAAAAAAAATTACCTTTCAACGCATCTGTTCCTAAATTGTAAAAAACTCAATTTTTACGGTTATGAGAAGCATAGTGAGTATTACTTAGGCATCTAAAACCAGCCCCTACTTTATTGCTAGTACTTTATCTCCGTATTTCTGTAAATTCATTTTAAAGCTTACACCAAAAAGGTAAACTGAAAAAAAAAGTGAGCTAATCAATGTAAGAATTTTCCCTTCTTGTGCTTATTTCCCGGATCTGAGTATCAGGACCCAATCTCCTTCATCGGGGGGGCTAGTAAGGATAGTATTTGAATGAGTTTCAATATCTGCATTTACATAGCTATCATCTACCGGCTTATACCATTGCCCCTGATAACTGAGGTTCTGAGCGTTTATGATTTGTACTTCCGTCTTAAAAGGGACATAGGTAAGCACAGTACTATAATCATCGGTGCGCAGAAGAGAGATATAATGATCAAATTGCTCTTCTCCAGGCTGTTTCTTTAGTAAATTATGATCTGGCTTTAACTCCCACCAGTCAAACTGCTGCATGAATTTCGCCAGATATCCCATCTGGTGGCTACCCGGAAAGTCTATGCTTTCTCGCCATGTACTTGGGCTTTTCTCGCTCAATGACCCATGATTAAGGATTTTTTCTCCTTTACGTATCCATGGCCAGATGCCATTTGCCCCATAAGTGATACCGGCAACGGGAGTGGCAAAAATGCTCCAGTAAGAAGCATTACGAACATGCGTATCGGTGGTCCGGAAGTAAATTTCTTCATAACAAGGCTCCATATTGATCAAAGGCCGGGCAGGCAGTTTATCCCAGTTTTTCTTCATAGGTCCTTTATTGATCCAGTCAATAGTACCAGTATTTACTCCGTGGCTTGACTGATAGCCTACCACATCCAGCCAGTCTTCATTTGCATAGGCTTCGCCAATCCAGGAGCGCCCCATAGGATGCTGGGCAACTACGCCCGGATGCTCATCTCCAAATACTCCCCTACCAATGTTTTTCCACCTTTGTTCGTACAGATGAGTATACCATCCATCACCGCCTAATACCCAGACTACATGGTGAGCACCATAGCGGGCTACCATATAACGGGCAAGCTTAATAGCCTCCTCCTGAGGTAAAGCATAGCCGGGGCTGAGTTCTTTGCCTTCTCCTTTAGGTAATGCCCAAAGCAAGACCGGTGCAGCGACCAGCCCATACTCATTGACCTTATCTACTTTTTGATCCAGATGCTGAAAGAAAGCCGGGTTAAGCTTGATCTTACCTTGACCAGTAAAAGCTTTCTGAAGCTGGCTGTTGACATCTGCCCCCCGCCACTGGGTAGTGACAAACTGTATGACACTGTAGTTATGCGCTTTGCGGTGAGCCAGATAATCGTCCCATTCTTTTTCGGTAGATTTCAGCGCCCCATTCCAGGCGGTACAGGCTAGCCAGAAGAAAGGCTTGCCATCCGCATAACTCAGGTGGTAATCTCCCTCATTGTGGATGATATTACCTTTTTGATAAATCGCTTGCTCACTGGTATTTTTTTCACAAAGAAAGCTTCCCTCATGGCCGGATAGACCGCTATTACTTTTATCAGAACATGATGTTTTGTATTGCCATTCTCCCAGTTCATCAGGCATAAAGCGGATTTTCCAGCTGCGCCCTCCATCCCAAAAGCCGTGGATCTTATGTGTTCTGCCGGAAGGAGCCGTAAACTCAGCATTAAAACTATCGACTTCATATAGTGGATTTTCATATTGTTTATCACTTTCAAAAGTGAGCTCGTACTTCATCCACTGCTGCGCCTGTCCCTGAGAGTATGTTGTAGATCCTATCATGAGTATGCATGAAAATATAAGAAAAAGTTTTACAGACATGGTAGTTGTTTTAGTAGGTAGATTATGGCTATATGTATTTATTCGCTGTATAGCTTTCAAAATATACCAAATTTACCATTTCCCAAACTCAACTGTACTCTGTTTTTACAATGGCTTCTCGTTCTATTGCGCCGTATACATGAGCGTATAATTCCGGGGAACCTCTTTCGGTAGTTTCATACCGAATATTAGCTTTGACTTTCAATGGATCAATATGAAGGATAGCATAAGCAGCGACTTTATTTCTTTTTTGCTGCCGCCACCGAACTAACTGTTTGTTATTCATCAGGCGCAGAAAATTCTTTCTCTTCAGTGCTTTCGGCTCAAATACCTCTTCTTCCTTAATCATAACCCATTCCTCAAGTAAAATCGGATAAAAGAGCCAGCTACTCCCCTGAAAAATCACCTGCCGGGCAAAAGATGTAAATGCGCGTAAATTTGGTGTTGCCTCTTTTAGAAAAAAGTCGTGTTCTTTCACACCATCTCTGACGGTAAGTACCGGATGTTGCTGCCAACCCAGGTAAAAAAGCGCCAAGCCCAGAAAAAAGATAAACATCAGAGGCCAGGGGTTGTACAGGTTAAGAAAGATAGCCAGAAGACTGAGTGGTGCCATAATGCCCCCACTTACCAGAGGCAGCATAATTCTGCGTTTACTAAACCCTAAGTCTTTAATATGATGTCGCTCGAAGCTATTTACCCTGCCACGATGTATTACTATTAAGCGCTGACTGGTCAGTATACACTTATTTTCCTTATCCTCATCCTGTTGCAGATAAGCAATTGCTATGTTTTCTTCAACGTCTGACATTACAAAGCGGAAGATAGAATATATTTATGAAGGCAAACTGCATTTGCCTGACAGAATCTACACATTTGGCTTTGTTCATTAGCAGTATTTTATCATATTCCGGGCTTAACTGTTTATTTGCCAAAGATATGAATGATCAAAGTGGAAAAGCTACCCTTTGTGTGCATGCCGGAAAAGAAAAAAGCATGAATACCGAAGGGGTCAATACACCTATCTTTACTTCTTCTGCCATAGACTTCCTGGATCAGAATGACATCCGTTATCCACGAAATTTTAATACCATCAATCAGAAAGTGGTGGCTGCCAAAATCGCCGCATTGGAAGGGAGCGAAGCAGGGCTGGTTTTTGGCTCCGGCATGGCTGCCATCAGCAATAGTATGCTGGCATTGGTGAAGAGTGGAGAACATGTACTTTTCCAGAAAGACCTGTACGGAGGCACTTATCAGATGGCTACGCAGATGCTTCCTCAGTTTGGCATCAGTTATAGTTTTGCCGATGCGAATACAGAAGCGATGGAGGCTGCCATACGTCCAGAAACCAGAATGATTTATATTGAAACCCCTTCCAACCCCCTCTTGAGGGTAACAGATATGAAGGCAGTGGCCAAGCTTGCCAAGCATCATGGGCTGCTGACAATGATTGATAACACTTTTGCTTCTCCCATTAACCAGAACCCTATTACGTTTGGGATAGATATTGTAGCCCATAGCGGAAGCAAATACCTGGGAGGCCATAGCGATCTCCTTTTTGGGGCTGTAGCCACTTCTCAGAAGTTGAGGGAGCGTATCAGTGAAAGCGGAAAAATTTTAGGCAGTAATGTAAATGCTACTACCTGCGCGTTGATAGAACGCAGTCTGAAAACTTTGTCATTACGGGTAAATCAGCAAAATAAAAATGCGCAATCCTTAGCAGAATACTTGCAGACACACCCTAAAGTTCAGCAGGTATATTACCCAGGCTTAAAGGGAAGCCCTGATTTTCAGATTGCAAGCAGACAAATGAGTGGGTTTGGGGGTATGCTTTCATTTGAACCCGCGCTCCGCAGCGGGGCTGAGGCAGAAGCTTTGATTCGCCGCTTTAAGGTAATAGCTCCGGCAGTAAGTTTAGGAGGCGTAGAGACGATTGTAAATATGCCTGCCCGTACTTCTCATTCCCTGCTCCCTCCTGATGAGCGAAAGAAAGCCGGAGTAAAAGATGTGCTGTTAAGATTATCCGTAGGAATAGAAGATGAGCAAGATCTTATCGACGATTTAGAGCAGAGAGGCCCTGCAATTTGCCGGTATTTACGCAACTTCTTAAAATAACCCCTTAGGACATCGCCACATTACGGAACTTATCCAATACTTCCTGGTAGAGTTTTTCATACAGAGGAACAATCTGGCTGACCTCAAACTCCTTGGCTCTGTCTAAGGCTCTTTTCTTGAAAGCATCTAGCCGATTGGCAGAAGACAGTATGTAAATGGCTTTTTCTGTCATGCCGTCTATATCTCCTACAGGAAGAGCAAAGCCTGTTTCTCCGTCAACGTTCAGTTCGGTGAGCCCACCAATATTACTGGTAATCACTGGCACCTCGCATGCCATCGCTTCCAGGGCTGCCAGCCCAAAACTTTCTTTCTCAGAGGGCATCAGGAAGAGGTCGGCCACGGAGAGCACTTCTTCTATGGCTTCCAGCTTACCCAGAAAGCGAATATCATCGCAGATACCCAGCTCCCGGCAAAGCTTCTCTACATTGGATCTTTCCGGTCCATCCCCTACCATCAGTAGCTTGGCAGGAACCTGTTTGCGAATTTTGTCAAAAACTTTTACCACATCTTCTACCCGCTTCACCCGGCGAAAGTTAGAAGCATGCACAATCATACACTCATTGTTAGGGCAGATAGCACGCTTGAAGTGGTCTTTGCGCTGACGCTTAAAACGTTCCAGATCCACAAAATTGGGGATTACCTTAATGTCTTTGGTAATATTGAAATAGTCGTAGGTCTCTGACCTCAGGCTTTCAGAAACTGCCGTAATGCCATCTGATGCATTGATACTGAAAGTAACGACAGGAGCAAAGGATGCATCCTTACCGACCAGTGTGATATCGGTGCCATGCAGCGTAGTCACTACAGGAATATGAATTCCTTCAGTAGCCAAAATTTGTTTAGCCATAAAGGCTGCTGAGGCATGGGGGATCGCATAATGCACATGTAATACATCCAGCTTCTCGTATTTTACCACTTCTACCATCTTGCTGGACAATACCAACTCGTAGGGAGGATACTGAAAGAGGGGATATGTCCTTACATCTACCTGGTGGTAAAATAGATTCTCGTTGAAGAAGTCCAAGCGAGTGGGTTGAGAGTAAGTAATAAAATGTACCTGATGGCCTTTTTTGGCCAAAGCTTTTCCTAGCTCGGTAGCCACTACGCCACTACCGCCAAAAGTAGGATAACAAACAATACCTATTTTCATCTAAAAATGAGTGAGAGGTCAACGACCGTTATAATCTTCCATAGCACGGTAAACTACCGACTGTATTTTTGTACGCACACCTTCTGTAAGAAGTTTTGTATTCCGGGCACTTGGATGTATACGATTAGAAAGGAATATATAAACCAGGTCATATTTTGGATCAACCCATACCGCTGTACCCGTAAAGCCCAAGTGGCCGAAAGAAGCATAAGAAGCCTCTGGCGCAGTAGGGCCTCCGTCTCTGATATATTCAGGTTTATCCCAGCCCAAGCCTCGGCGACTGTCATTATATTGTCTTATGCTAAACCTACCTACTGTACCTGTCTGAAAATAACGATCTCCGCCATAGATACCATCTTGCAGGTTCATTTGCATGAGTACGGCCAGGTCATGTGCATTACTAAACAAACCGGCATGACCAGCTACTCCGCCATAAAGTGCAGCGCCCTCATCATGTACTGTTCCTCTTATCAACGCATCTCTGAAGTGTTTATCTTCTTCTGTAGGGGCTATTCTTTCAGCCGGAAACTCTCTTAGAGGACGGTAAGTCAAGGTGCGTAAACCTAAGGGGTCGTAGAAGTTTTGATATAAAAACTCATCCATAGGCTGATTCGTCATACGCTCTACTAAGCGATGCAATATATAAAAACTCAGGTCACTATAACGGTAATTATATTCAGGCTTCCAGGAAGGATTACGTCTGCCACGTTTTCTTAGCAGCTTAGAATCAATCGTCCATTGCCAAACTGAATCTCTGAGGCTGCTTACTGCATACAGCCCACTGGCTACCTGCATATTATACCCCTCTTCGGGAGAAAAGCGATACAGGTCAGGATTCAGCCCTTTGCGGTCTTTGGTCATAGACCAGAAGGGAATAAACGAGCGTAAGCCGGCCCTGTGCAATAATACTTCTCTCACCGTAATATGCTCTTTATCGGTACCCTTAAGTTCTGGAAGGTAAGTCGATATTTTCTCTTCCAAATTAATTGTTCCTCTCTCCTGTAAGAACATGATCGCCTGCATGGTGCCCGCCACCTTACTTACCGAAGCTATATCGTAAATAGTCTCTGGTGTAATAGGGTCTTTCTTGTCGTAGGTCTGATAGCCATAGGCTTTTTCCCAAATTATTTTGCCCTTTCTGGCAATAAGCACCTGACAACCGGGAGTGGCTTCTTCATCTATTGCCCATTGTGCCAATGAATCTATCAATAGCAAAGTATCTGCATCTAATCCTACAGCCTCGGGCTGAGCATATCCCAGGCGTGCCAGGCCGCGGGTATTGACACCTATTCCAGCGCTTAGGGTTTTAGAGGCATTCACCGGCAAACGTCCTTTTGCCCCTATAGCTCCAAACAAAATTTGAGGAGCAACTTCCTGCGCCACCGGGTCATCCTCATAGGCGCATACCAGGCTCGGAAACTCTTCCAGGTCGGTCAGGTGATGAGGCTGGGTAAATGCGACAATGGTAACATTGCTTTTCTTACGCAAAAACTTGAGGAAAGTGAGTAGTTCGCGATCAACCTGAGGCCCTTTACGAGAAGGGTGGTCGTACAGCGCTACCATCACATGCCCATATTGGTTTATCTCTTTGTAGAGACTATTGTAATTGATGTTCTTTTTACTATTCTCTATATAGTAATGGGTAAATGGAGCATAATTATCCAGCATTTCCTGAAAGGGACTGGCCCCTTCCTGATCCAGGTTAATAGAAAGTGAAGCGAAAGAAGTAGTATCCAATACCCGCACCGGAATCAGTGACTCCTTATTGTGAATTACTGTAATAGCCTCTTCGTAGAGGTACTGCTTGAGCATATATGCTTCACTCTTCCAGCGTACTGTCTTTTCTTTAGTAGGTTGAGATAAGGTATTTACCAACTGACCATCCAAACCTACCAGATATTTGGCATTCAATATCTTGAAGACTCTACGATCAATGTCTTCTTCCAACAGTTCCCCTTGTGCCAGTGCCGTTTTTATTCCGTTAATAGCCTGCTCAATTTCTGCTCCTGCCAAGAGCATATCATTCCCTTCTTGCAGGGTCTTTACTGCCACCTTGGCAGCATCTCCTTGAATACCACTGAGGGGTTTGGAGATTGCTAATCCTTCTAACTCCAGGTATTTTTCGTAGAGATAGCTTTCAGGAATAGCATTACGCAACAGGAATGATTTGTCAGAGATCTCATTACCTTCTCGAGTAAAGTTAAGCTGTGCTACTAATTTCCCTTCTTGGTAATTGGTAGAAGAGGCCCTACCTCCCAGGCTGGCCATGGCCAAAGGTGAAGCCAGCGGATATTGCTTATAGCAAGGTATAAGTCCATAGTCCTGCATTCCCTGCATATAGCGTAAGCTTTTGGCAAAAGCCTGACCAAAATCATCGCTCATCATATCTCCTCCAGCTGCTGGCTGCACCTTACCGCCCTTTATATCTAAGACAGGAGCCATATTTACATGCACACCTAGCTTACGACATTGTTTCGCTATTTCTGCCCCCAAATCATACAGATAAGCATCATTTTGTATAGCTCCTAAGGTCATAAATGAAGGATACCTGATTGCACTATCCAGACTTGTACCTGCACCCAGTCGGGCATTCATGCCTATCAGCAGAGGGAAGGCTGCTCGATGCTGTAATTGCTGTGTAATGTTAAGCTGTGCAGATACATTTTCAGCCTGCACATACACCCCCCCAATGTTACGCCTGTTTAGTAGCTGAAGCAGGCGCTGTATATCTTCCTTATCCTGGTTTTCGTATAAAGAAAAAACGAAGAGCTGCTCTATCTTTTGTTCAAGACTAAGGGTATCAAAAACACTGGCTATCCATTGCTCTCTTGGGACTCTGCTACCGGGTGTACCCGCTGTGAGCAACTGTATTGCCAAAAGCTGAGTAAGTCCCAAAATTGTCATATGAAAAAGAAAGTGCTGAAAAACTTTTTTCAACATAAGGGCGTTCTTCGTTTGCGATTTTAACAAATATTTGGCCTATTTAGTGCTGCATATCAAAAGAATACAGAGATGAAATTCCCTACACTCACCCGTCTGCCTAACAATAGGCGATTTAATATTGAACCACGCTATTACGATCCTGTAAAAGAAGATATAGAGGAACGTACTAGCAGAATTAAGCAAGAAATAAGCCAAGTCCGTAAAGAAGGACGCTCTGATTACAGCTCAGGTATTGCCGGCTCATTCTCTAGAAGAGCTAACTATACTAAGAATGCAAATATTTTACAAATGATCATTCTTATTTCCTTGATTGTATTCATTGGGGGCTATTTATTATATGGTAATGATATTTTTTACATCTTTGTGCTTATCGTTCCAATCTATTTCTTTATCAGAATAAGAAAATACTCGAAACGGAGGTAGCTTACATGTCAGATGTCATTCAACTTCTGCCTGATGCCATTGCTAACCAGATTGCAGCAGGGGAAGTAGTGCAGAGGCCAGCGTCAGTAGTCAAGGAGTTGTTAGAAAACGCAATAGACGCGGCCAGTGATCATATTTGTGTGATTGTCAAAGATGGAGGAAAATCCCTTATCCAGGTAAAGGACAACGGCACCGGTATGAGTGAAACAGACGCCCGTATGAGTTTTGAGCGGCATGCCACTTCCAAAATCAGACGAGCTGAGGATATTTATGCCATTCATACCTTAGGGTTCAGAGGGGAGGCGCTGGCTTCAATAGCAGCAGTAGCTCAGGTAGAGTTGATTACCCGCACGCGGGAGTACGAATTTGGCACTTGTCTTAGTGTAGAAGGCTCATTGTTTAAGGATAGTGAACCTATGACCGCAGATGCAGGGACTTCTATCAGTGTAAAGAATCTTTTTTTTAACGTTCCTGCCCGACGTACTTTTTTGAAGTCACACGCAGTAGAAATGCGCCATATCATGGATGAGTTTTTCCGGGTGGCGCTGGCAAGGCCGGATATTTCTTTTGAGTTTTACAACAACGACACGCTCACTTATGACCTGGGTAAAGGGAAACTCAGCCGTCGTATTGCTGAGCTGCTGGGAGATAGCTATCGCAAGCAGATTCTGAGCTGCCAGGAAGAAACGCCCTCACTCAAAATTTATGGGTATATCGGTATGCCTGAGTATGCCAAGCGAACCCGCGGAGAGCAGTTTTTCTTTATCAACCGTAGGTTTATCAAAAACAGCTACCTGAACCATGCGGTAATGAGTGCCTATGAGGCTATGCTGCCTGAAGATTCTTTTCCCTTTTATGCGCTATTTATTGAAATAGATCCGGCAGAAATAGATGTCAATGTTCACCCTACCAAGACGGAAATTAAGCTGGCCGACGAGCGTACAGTATACGCCATTATTCGTGCGGCTGTAAAAAGAGCGTTAGGAACTAATCTTGTTACTCCTTCACTGGATGAGCAGGAAAGAGAAGAGAACCATTTCAGTATCCTGAGCCGCATATCCAGAGGAGAAAGAAGTACTCCGCCTGATCCTTCTCCAAATACTCAAAATAATGCTCAAAGAGCATTCAAGCAACAATCTGCCCTTAAGCGTGCGGATACTTCCCAGTGGGAAAGTTTATACAATCAGCCCCAACACTCTTCTTATTTCAACTTTGAGGATGATACTGAAGAGAAAAAAGAGGAGGAAGAAAACTCTCTGACTTTTCAGAGTGCTGCCAACCGGATACCTAGTGGGGCTTCATTATTTAATGATACTACTCATGGCACCAGTGAGCAACCTTTTCAGATTCACCAGTGCTATATCATGATTCAGGTTAAATCCGGTATAATGATCATTGACCAGCAGGCTGCGCATGAGCGCATTTTGTATGAGCATTATTCGTTGGCACTGGAGCGCCGCTCAGGTGTATCACAGCAGTCACTTTTCCCACAAACGCTAGTGCTTAATTCAGCAGATATGGCCCTGGTAGATGAGCTTCAGGATGAAATTCATGCTCTCGGGTTTGATTTTACCATCTTCGGACAGAACACCATCGTCATAAACGGCGTACCTACTGATATAAAAGGTGGAAACGAAAAAGAAATATTTGAGGGGCTTATAGAACAATATAAATCCTTCCAATCCGACCTTTCCAGTAACAAACGAGAAAGTGTAGCACGTTCTATCGCCCGGCGTATGTCGGTCAAAAGAGGGCAAAAGCTCAACCCGGCAGAAATGGGAACGCTCATTGACCGCCTGTTTGGCTGCCTGCACACTGACTATGCTCCGGATGGCCGTAAGACTTACTACATCCTGGAGTTTGACCAGATTTCAGACTTTTTTAAATAACACGCATGTTTGGAAGACTCACCCCTATTGTTAAAAACCTGTTGATTATCAACATCGGTATTTTTATTGCTCAGTCTCTTCTTTCTATTAATTTCGTAGAGTTTGGGGGGCTTCGCTATATTTTCTCTGATAGCTTTCGTCCCTATCAGTTTTTTACCCATCTTTTTATCCATGGTGGTTTAGGCCACCTCTTCGGTAATATGTTTGCCCTCTTCATCTTTGGGCCTTTGCTGGAGCGTTTCTGGGGTAGTCAACGTTTCCTGGTATTTTATTTGGTTACCGGCCTAGGAGCTGCTTTGCTATATTCGGGTATTAACTTTTATGAAGTCAATGAGCTCAAAAACGCAGTGGAAGCTTATGTTTCAGAGCCTACTCCTGCACGCTTTGATACTTTTGTAAGAGACAATGCACAGTTTGCCTGGCAAAGCCCTGAAGTACAAAATTTTATAGATCAATATTATGATAATCCCAATAGCACCAGCTATATCAACCAGGGGAAGCAATGGGCCAATCAGATTCTGGAGCGCAAAGCAGATATTCCAATGGTAGGCGCCTCGGGCGCTATTTTTGGCATACTTATGGCCTTTGGATTACTTTTTCCTAACACTGAATTATTTCTGTTATTTTTTCCTTTTCCTATTAAAGCAAAATATTTTGTATTATTCTACGGACTATACGAGCTTTGGGCAGGATTTGACCGCGTACCCGGAGACAATGTAGCGCACTTTGCTCACCTTGGCGGGATGTTATTTGCCTTCATACTCATCAAAGTATGGCAAGGAAAACGTAATTCTTTCTATTAGCAAAGGTTGTCATGAACAGTATATTAGACGAGTTTAAAAATGCCTTCAATAGGCCCAACAATGGCCTGATGAAGATTCTGGTAATAAATTTAGTAGTATTTCTGGCTCTGATATTTTTCAGAGTTATTTTAGCTTTCTCGGGTGCCGGAGAAATATATGAGCTGATTCTCCGCCAGCTCATGCTGCCAGCAGCACTGGATAATTTTATTGTAAAGCCCTGGACGCTTATCACATACTTCTTTACCCATGAGGGGTTTTTCCATATTCTTTTCAATCTGCTCTTTCTTTATTGGTTTGGCAGCCTGATTATGGAGTTTTTGGGGAGCCAGAAGTTCGTCAATTTATATGTATTGGGAGGACTAGCCGGGGGGCTCTTTTACATTCTGATCTATAACACCCTGCCTTATTTTGCCGATGCGGTAGACACCTCTCGTATGTTAGGAGCTTCAGCAGGGGTATATGCGGTGGTAGTAGGAGCTGCTACTTTTATGCCTAATTACACCATCGCGCTTATCTTGCTCGGACCGGTCAGGATCAAGTATATTGCCATTTTTTATGTCATTCTTTCTTTCGCCCAGTCTGCCGGACCCAACGCTGGGGGGGAGTTGGCTCACCTGGCAGGAGCAGCACTAGGCTTCATTTATATCAAGCAGCTTCAGAGTGGTAACGATCTTGGTAAACCGCTTGCCTCTTTCTTCTCATTTATTAAGAGCTTTTTTGTAAGACAGCCTAAGGTAAAAGTCTCTTATCGCAATGCGCAGAAGAAGAGAAGCAACGGTCGTCCTACCGCCGATACCCAGAGCAAACAGGAGGAAATAGACGCAATTCTGGATAAGATTTCTGAAAGTGGTTACGATAGCCTTACCAAAGAAGAGAAGCAAAAGCTCTTTGACGCTAGCAAAAATTAGATAGCACAGGTCACAAATTGAGAATTTCAAATTGAGCTGGTTCGGCAATAAGCTGAATCAGCTTTTTTAATGTCCGTACGCTGTCAATATCAACCGGCGGTTACCTCCCCGGTTGCGGTGCTCACAAAGATATATTCCCTGCCAGGTTCCCAGGTTGAGACTTCCTCGAGTAATAGGAACAGTAACGCTACTGCCCATGAGCGAACTTTTGATATGAGCGGGCATATCGTCTGGTCCTTCCAGTGTGTGCTCGTAGTAGGGTGCGTTTTCGGGCACCATTTTATTCATATGGCGCTCAAAATCTTCTCTTACCGTAGGGTCAGCATTTTCATTGATCGTAAGGCTAGCAGATGTATGCTGAATGAATACGTGGAGCAATCCCTGCTGTATATGTCTGATTTCTTCAAATTCTCTTTCTATTTGATGCGTAATGATATGAAATCCCCTTGAGTAGGAGGGAAGTTTTATTTCTTTCTGAAACATTTGCATAGTATAAATAATCGTTTTGGTGAAAGAATCTATTCAACCTGC
The DNA here is from genome assembly GCF_029504655.1 of Catalinimonas alkaloidigena. NCBI lineage: Bacteria > Pseudomonadati > Bacteroidota > Cytophagia > Cytophagales > Catalimonadaceae > Catalinimonas > Catalinimonas alkaloidigena. The sequence continues at coordinate 7,124,818 of NZ_JAQFIL010000001.1, read as the reverse complement.
TTCACAAACTCATATGCTCCTAAATCAGGTTTTTCGTCTCTTTCTTTTGACTCTATATCTTCTTTTACAAAAGTAATTTTACCCTGATCTATGGCCGCAGACGTTGAGTCTAACGCATATTTGTATATTGCCGGATCCGTAAACTGAGGAGCTTCATTGAGGATATTGGTCTCTGGAAAAGGAAAGTCTACTGCTTCGGCTTTTATCAAATTAAACGATACCTCTATCTCAGAGCTTTCTTCTGCCAGTATAAAACCTAGCTCGTTCTTCATGTTTCCCCAAATGATGTTATTCCGAAGTTCCAGGTGAAAATCCTGATTAAGGGATGGATCAGCCTGTAGCGTATCCACAAAAAAAGCGGTGCTTCCTTCACGGGCAAAAGTCACCGCATCGTTAGCAAAAGTGCAGTGTACATAGCGGTAATATCCTTTCCCAAAGCTTCCCACAGCATTAACCATACAATGATTAACGACCAGATTGTAAGCATCAATATCTGAGTTAATAGCAAGAATTCCGTTGATGGACATGTTTTCAATCACTGTATTACGAATAAGCAGGTCGGGAATTGTATCTTCATCAGGCTTGGAGATAAACAGGCCTACTTCAGCATTGCGGATAATAGCATGATCTATTACGGATTGCCGGCTTTTTTCGCTCATAAATATGCCCTGCCATTGGCCTGAACCATTAGCATAAGCACCATCCTGACGTACGTGTGTAAAAAGTACAGGATTTTCAGCATGACCTTTGACTTCTATGCTGCCATCTACCCATACACTTCCTCCTTTTTCAAAGTACAAATTTGCGCCCTCAGGAATTTGCAGTTTTGCATTTTCTTTCACCCAAATAGAATCTCTGATTATATAAGGTCGTACTGCTGAGAGCATAAGGTCCTCTTCAACCTGCCAGCTATCTATAAAATAAGCATCTTGTCCCCAGCTTAATAATTTTACGCTCTGCTGATTATCATTGGTCAGAAAAAGGAGAGAGTCTTCTATGATGAAAGGAGCATCTTCATCTCTGGAGTCAATGTTAGCTTCTACCAATACTAGCAAGCTATCTCCTCCCCGGAGGAGAACATCATTAAAATCTACGCCTTTTGCACCATTGATGAATATGGAATAGGCTGAACTATTTCCTCCTGCCAGTTGGATATCAGTTTGTACCGCCTTATCATCTAGATTGTAAATCTGAAGGCTTTGTGTAATGCTTTTCTGAGTACTGAAGAGTGTATCAAAGTTTACCGTATCCTGGCTGAATGCTAATGCTAACCTCTTATCCGTAGAAATTATCTCTTCTTCAGGCGTACAGGAGAGGGATAAAATCAGCATCAGCAGTAGTGTCAACTTCCCAAGATCAACTAAATAGCCCATGGTCTAAGCTTCTTCAGGCTTACGCCTTTCCTTCCTCCATTTTTTCGGTATTATCAGCAATCCTCAGTTTTTCAACAAAATCGTCCAGATCGCCATCTACTACTGATGGCAAATTATATACAGTATGGTTGATTCTATGGTCTGTCACACGGCTTTGAGGATAGTTGTAGGTACGGATTTTATCAGAGCGGTCTCCGCTTTTTACCATAGAGCGACGCTGAGCCCCTACCTCCGCATTATGTTTTTCCAGTTCTATCTCATACAGGCGAGAGCGAAGTACCTTCAAAGCCTTTTCCAGGTTTTTGATCTGAGATTTCTGATCCTGACAAGTTACCACCAGGCCGGTAGGCTCATGGGTAAGGCGTACCGCAGAATAAGTGGTGTTTACGGACTGTCCACCGGGACCTGAGGAGCAGAAAGTATCCTTACGAACATCATTCATATCAATCTCTACTTCTACATCTTCCATTTCGGGTAATACAGCCACACTGGCGGCTGAAGTATGTACTCGTCCCTGAGTTTCAGTTGCAGGTACTCTCTGGACACGATGAACTCCTGATTCAAACTTAAGCTGAGCATATACATCTTCACCCGATACGGTACTAATAATTTCTTTGTAGCCTCCCGAAGACCCTTCGGTCAGGTCAAGTATGGTCAGGTTCCAGCCTTTCTTCTCGGCATAGCGCTGGTACATACGGAATAGGTCCCCGGCAAAAATAGCAGCTTCGTCTCCTCCGGTGCCTGCCCTTATCTCCAGTATTATATCCTTACTATCATTAGGATCTTTAGGAATCAGCATCTGCTTGAGTTCTTCCTCAAGCACTTCTTTCTCATCTTCTTTAGCCTCTATTTCATCCTTAGCCATTTGCCGGAAATCAGGATCTTTCTCCGTAGAAAGTAGTTCTTTGGCACTCTTAAGATCGGATAACACATCTTGATAGGAGTTATATTTTTTCACCACCTTCTCAAGATCTTTGTACTCCTTGCTCAACTTAGAGTATTTTTTCATGTCGGCCATTGCATCAGGCTGCACAATCAACTGCCCCACTTCTTCAAAACGGTCCTTTATGGCTTCTAATTTGTCTATCATACATTTTGGATTTGAACACAAAGTTAATAAACAGCACGGATTGTAATAGTACTAGTTTAAGCATAACAGTTTGTGACCTGAAAAAATTGTCAATCAATAAGTTATAGTACTTGGTGGAGGCAGGTCAAAAAGCGCATAGAAATTACCCTGTAATATTTCATCTTCAGATAAGTTTTATATCCACCAATAAAGATGAAAACTTGTACTCTACTAATATACCTTTTTCTAATCACATAGTTTTGATCCGTTTATCCGAAAAATCGGGCCATTAGCATAGAATACATTTGTAATCATTATGAAGAAACCTAAGTTCACAATTGGTAGTAAAATTTTTGGTGGTTTTATTTCACTGATTGTCATTTTCGCCATTAATGCGGCTGTTAGTATTATTACGATCAGTAACAGCAACACACTGATCAATGAAAACACAGAAGTCATTGATCCCTCAGTGAAAGCAATTGATGAATTTATCCTTTTGGTGACTGAATCCAAAATGCTGGTCACTAACTGGGTTTACCTTCAAAACAATCAGGAAGACAAAGAAGCGCTCAAGGATTTGCATAGTTTCCGCTACCCAGAACTTAAAGATAAGCTAGGGGCACTCCTTCCTTACTGGCAGGATACTGTCCAGCGTCAAACTGTAGACTCAGTATTCATTGGTTTTGAAGAGTTGATTGACATAGAGAAAGATATCATGTCACAATTGGTTTCTTTTGAAGACTACGAAGATGCTATGGTTAAGTGGCAGGCTACTGAAGCTGTTGAGAGTGAAGTATTACCCAGAACCAATAAGCTTAAAGACCAACTATATAAGATCAGTTCACTGAAGCGTGAAGAAGCAGACCAGGCACAAGCCAGCATCATTGCCTCTTCGGACAAGCTCAGTAACATAATCCTGATCCTGTGTACTATTACTATTCTTATCGGTCTTTTAGGAGCATTTTGGCTCACCCGCAACATTACCAAACCAATTAATTATTTAAAAGAGCTGATCCAAAGATTAGGCAAAGGCGAACTTCCTCAGGAAGAAAAAGGTACTGATAACAACAAACAAAAGGTTAACCATGATGAAGTAGGTGATATGGCTAAGGCAGTAGATATCTTAGTGAATGGCCTACGCGACACCTCTGAATTTGCCGAGCAAATAGGAGAAGGAAATTATCAGGCATCTTTCAGTCCGCTTAGTGAGCATGATGTATTAGGCAATGCCCTGATCAACATGCGTGATAACCTGCAAAAAGTAGCCGAAGACGATAAGAAGAGAAACTGGGCTACAGAAGGTTCTGCTAAATTTGGTGAAATTCTTCGCCAGAACAACCATAGTGTAGAAGAGTTGAGCAATACCATCCTGTCGGACCTTATTAAATACCTGAATGCTAATCAGGGAGGTATGTTCATAGTTCAAGATACCGATGGTGACGAAGCTTATATGAAGTTAGAAGCATGTTACGCCTGGGATCGTCAAAAATATGTTGAGCAAAAAGTTTATAAAGGTGAAGGGCTGGTAGGACAGTCATGGCAAGAAAAAGACACTATTTTCCTCACTGATGTTCCGGAAAATTATATAGCAATTACCTCAGGCTTGGGAGATAGCAACCCTACCAGTATTTTGATTGTTCCTCTTTTGGTGAATGAGGAAGTATACGGAGCTATTGAGATCGCTTCTTTCCAGGTATTTAAAGATTATGAAATAGAGTTTTTACAAAAAATCGCTGAAAGCATTGCTTCTACCATTTCTTCTGCCAAGGTGAACTCTCGTACTCAGCAGTTACTGGAAGAGTCTACACAGATGACCGAACAGATGCGTGCTCAGGAAGAGGAGATGCGTCAGAATATGGAAGAACTGCAGGCGACACAGGAAGAGATGAACCGTAAACAAAGGAGCATGACAGAACGTGAGTCTCGTATCAAAGCTGTGCTGGATACTGCGCTTGCTTCTTTCATCAGCATTGGCGCAAATGGTGAACTAGACTTCTTTAATAAAAATACCCAGAAGATGTTTGGCTACACCGAACAGCAACTGAGCGGCATCAATGTAAGCGCATTCTTCAAAAATGTAGGAGAAGGAGAAATCGTAAGTTATTTAAGAGAACACCTTCATACCCAATCAGAGCACACTTTGGTAAATAAAGACGGGCTGGAGTTCGAGGCTGAGATTAAGCTTGATGATTTTAGTCTGAATGGGCAGTCTTACTTTATCGCCAGAATTGTAGACGTCAAGGCATATGCCAACCAATCGGTAACATAGAAAGTCAACCAGCGAGGTTTAATCTATAAGTTCAATAATTTCAGGGAGCGGGCAGAAAATTCACATGCTATCCGCTCCCTTTTTTTGTTTTACTCTTATTACTCCTCCCGGCTAAAAAATCATACCCCATCAAGTTTTTCAAAACTCAGTAGCCAAGCAGTTTCATCATCGCTTCGCTGTCCTGCTCCCGGGCGAATAATTGATAGTCAAACGTACCGTCACTTTTTTTATTGATCACTACGTGCTTAGGCGCGGGAATCAGGCAATGCTGAATACCCCCATAGCCTCCAATCGCCTCCTGATATGCTCCGGTGTGGAAAAAGCCTATGTACTGCTGCTCTCCATTTTTGATTTTGGGCAGGAAGACCTCATTGGTATGTGCCTCTGAATTATAGTAATCCATGCTATCGCAAGTTAGCCCGCCCAGGTTTATTTTCTGGTATTCATTCTCCCAATTATTCACTGCCAGCATAATATACTTACGGTTGAGCCCCCAGATATCGGGCAGTTGGGTAATGAATGAGCCATCTATCATATACCATAACTCTTTGTCATTTTGCAGCTTCTGATCCAGAATGGAGTAAATCGCCGCACCACTTTCTCCCACGGTATAGATACCAAACTCAGTGTAGATATCAGGCACCGGCACATCGTTCTCATCACATATTTCTTTGATATTAGCCACAATTTGCTCCGCCATATAGGCATAGTCGTAAGTAAACCAGAGGGAATTTTTGATCGGAAAGCCTCCCCCGATATCAATGGAATTCAGCTCAGGGCATATTTTTTTCAACTCACAATATTTGTATACAAAGCGACTAAGCTCACTCCAATAATAGGCAGAATCACTGATGCCCTGATTTACAAATATGTGAAGCATTTTAAGCTTTGCTCTACTATTTTTTATCTTCTCATGATAAAACTCAATAATATCACTATAGCGCACTCCTAAGCGGGAAGTGTACAACTCAAAGCGGGGTTCCTCATCTGAAGCTACCCGGATGCCTACCTCATATTCACCTTTAACATGCTCCTCATAGTAATTTATTTCCCCCAAGTTATCCAGCACCGGAATACAATTTCTGAATCCATCGTTCAAGATTTCGCTGATATACTGCTTATACAAATCACGCTTAAAGCCATTACAGACAATACGAATGTTTTTATCAATCTTTCCCTGCTCATACAGTTTCCGGATAATCTGAATATCGTAGGTAGAAGATGTCTCCAGGTGAATATCGTTTTTCAAGGCTTCGCGGAGCACAAACTCAAAGTGAGAAGACTTGGTACAATAGCAGTATTGGTAATTTCCCTGATAGTTGTGTTTTTCAATAGCTTGGCTAAACATCTGCTTGGCCCGCTGAATATTCTCACTGATCTTGGGCAGATAAGTGAGCTTGAGCGGTGTACCAAATTCTTTAATCACGTCCATCAGTGGCACGTCATGAAAATAGAGTCCCTGCTGATCTACCTTAAAATCTTCAGTGGGCAGGTCAAAAGTTTGTTCTATCAGATCAATATATCTTCTCATCAGAAGGCTTTAAATTTTTGTATGAACTAAGAGGCATGCAATATTGGTATATATTTGACATCTTTGCAAAACTTAAAATTGCGCTGCAAAAATCGCAAACGAATTGTCAATATCAGGCCGATGGATATAGAAAAGTTAATTGTTAAAAATATTGTTGATGCATTTCATAGTCTCTATCAGCATACTTTGAATGCGGATGAAATTAAGCTGCAACCTACCCGTAAGGAATTTGCCGGTTCTCATACCTTTGTGGTTTTTCCCTATGCTCGTTTTTCCAAAAAAAATCCACAGGCTACTGCCGAAGATATCGGGCAATACCTGAAGGGACAGAGCTCTGTTGTTAAAGACTTTAATGTAGTAAAAGGTTTTCTGAATCTGGAAATCGAAGAGCAAATCTGGTTGAATCTGCTGGAAGAGATTGCCAAAACAGGACTACAGGAAGATAAAAAATATGGATTCGGCGCTTTGCAGGATCGTAAAGTGGTAGTAGAATTTTCTTCTCCCAATACCAACAAACCGCTCCATCTTGGCCACCTCCGTAACAATTTTCTGGGAGATAGTGTGTCTCGCATACTGGAAGCCAATGGTTATCAGGTGAAGCGGGTAAATCTCGTCAATGACAGAGGTATTCATATTTGTAAATCTATGTTGGCCTATCAGCGCTTTGGTAATGGCGAAACGCCCGAATCTTCCGGTATCAAAGGCGACCACCTGGTAGGAAAGTATTATGTAGAGTTTGATAAGGCGTATAAGGCAGAAATTGAGCAGCTAAAGTCAGAAGGCATGAAAGAGGAGCAAGCCAAGAAAGAAGCGTCGCTCATGAAAGCCGCGCAAGACATGCTGCAGAAGTGGGAGCAGGGTGATGCTGAGGTGACCGCCCTCTGGGAAAAAATGAATGGCTGGGTATACGAAGGTTTTGACGCTACTTATCAATCCATCGGTGTGCACTTTGACCAGATTTATCATGAATCAGAAACTTACCTTCTCGGAAAAAACATAGTAGAAGAGGGGCTGGAAAAAGGCATTTTTTACCGCAAAGAGGATGGCTCAGTATGGATAGATCTTAGTGAAGATGGCCTGGACGAAAAGCTGGTACTCCGTGCCGACGGTACCTCAGTGTACATCACCCAGGATTTGGGTACTGCCGATCTGCGTTATGAGGATTATCCTTTTGATAACCTGGCATATGTGGTAGGGAATGAACAGGACTACCACTTCAAAGTACTTTTCCTTATTCTGAAAAAACTGGGGAGAGGTTATGCAGAGGGCCTATATCACCTTTCTTACGGTATGGTAGATCTTCCTTCAGGTAAGATGAAATCCCGCGAGGGCACAGTGGTAGACGCTGATGATCTGGTAGCTGAGATGATTGAGACTGCCAAAACCCATACTGAAGAGCTGGGTAAAATAGAAGGGTTTACGGATGAGCAGGCTGAAGCGCTGTACAGAATATTGGGTATTGGTGCACTGAAATACTTCCTGCTCAAAGTAGACCCTAAAAAGCGGATGCTGTTCAATCCGGAGGAATCTGTACAGTTTCAAGGTAACACGGCTCCTTTTATTCAATATACCCATGCCCGTATTTCAGCTATTGTCAGAAAGGCGCAGGATATGCAATTAGACCTGGAGAATACCGAAGCGCTTAAGGCCAATAAAGCCCCCCATCCGGCAGAGCTGGAAGTGATTCGTATACTCACAGATTTTCCTCATAAAATTTCACTGGCGGCTGATGAGTACGCTCCCTCGGTCATTGCGCAGTATGCTTATGATTTGGCCAAAGAATATAATCGCTTCTATACCGAGGTATCTATCTTTGGTGAGGAAGATCCTGAGCTGCTGCTTGCCCGGGTGATTTTCTCTAAGGCAGTCGCAGAAACAATCAAAAGTGCCATGAGTTTATTAGGCATTCAGGTCCCTGAACGTATGTAAACCCATGAAAAAGCTATTATTCTTTTTTTCGAGTTTTTTATTTCTAGCCTTTGCTAATCCTATGAGGCAACTTACTGATGCCCCGGCGTCTTTCTACGATTTCAGCTTGAACAGCATTGAAGGAAAAGCTGTCAACTTTTCTCAGTTCAAAGGGAAGAAGGTCTTATTAGTTAATGTAGCCTCCAAGTGTGGTTACACCCCACAGTATAAAGGTTTGCAGGAGCTGAATGAAAAGTACGGCGATAAAGTAGTTATTTTGGGTTTCCCCGCCAATAATTTTGGAGGACAGGAGCCCGGCAGCAATGAAGAGATCGCTACTTTTTGTGAAGCAAATTACGGAGTGACTTTCCCTATGTTTGAGAAAATATCTGTCAAAGGCATAGACAAACATCCACTCTACCGTTGGCTAAGTGATAGCAGCCTGAACGGCTGGAACGATCAGGAGCCCAGCTGGAATTTCTGCAAGTATCTGGTAGACGAAGAAGGCAGGTTGATAAAGTTTTTCCCCTCTTCAGTTGAGCCTATGTCAGAAGAATTGACCAAAGCCATAGACGCTTAGTATGCCATGAAAAAACTTCAGGTCTGGATACTGGCAGCACGCCCCCGTACTTTACCTTTGGCACTGGCCAGCATAGGGATGGGCGCTTTTCTGGCTGCCTATGCTGATCATTTTGACTGGCAGATATTTGCCCTCAGTGTACTGACTACTATATTCCTACAAATCCTCTCCAACTTTGCCAATGATTATGGCGACTCTATTCACGGTGCAGACAGTATTGAGCGTGAGGGGCCTTCGCGTGCAGTTCAATCAGGCTATATCAGGCCGCAGGCTATGAAGAAAGCTATCATCCTCTTTGGGGTACTTTCTTTTATCAGCGGCATATTACTTTTACTCATTGCCCTTCCTGGCAATAAGTTACTGTTATTATTTTTTCTCTTGCTGGGAGTAGCCGCTATTTTTGCCGCTATCACCTATACCTCGGGGAGCAAACCTTATGGCTATGCCGGCCTGGGAGATATATCTGTCCTGACCTTTTTTGGCCTGGTAGGTGTGTTGGGATCTTATTATTTGTATGCTCAACAGCTTCCATGGGATTATCTACTGCCCGCGCTGAGTTGCGGACTGTTTTCTACTGCAGTGCTTAATGTAAATAATATTCGTGATATCCGTACAGACAAACTGGCCGGAAAACGCTCTATTCCGGTGCGCCTGGGGCGTAGCCGGGCGGTTGCATATCATTGGGCTCTACTGTCGTCGGGCTTTCTCTGCTCTCTCTTGTATGTATGGCTTAACTTTGAGTCCTGGACACAACTGCTTTTTCTTATCACTTTGCCTCTGCTTACTAAAAACGGCCTAGCAGTGCAGTATAAGAAAACGGCACCCGAATTGGATCCATACCTTAAGCAGATGGCGATCACTACCCTGATTTACGTGCTTAGCTTTGGTATCGGACATTTGCTTATCTGATCTTTTCTCAAAAAGAGCTATTAATTTTTCTATATTATTACAAGAGGCTCGACTAATCCAATAAATCTTATAATTTACTGCTGCATTAGCCAATCAACGTAAAATTATTTTTAGTTATGAAAAGCATTCTTGTCCCTACTGATTTTTCTCAACAAGCCCAGTTTGCACTGGATCTTGCTCATGGTATAGCAAAAAAAACTTCCGCTACTGTAAAATTACTGAACGTGGTGGAAGCTCCTCATGGCACATCTTTTAATGCGATGGGAGAAGTAACTGCTCCTGATGGGATGGACTCTATGTTCTTTGCCCAATTGCTTAAGCGAATGAAGGAGCAGCTTACCGAGCTGGTAAAGAACCCCAAATATGGAGACATCAAGCTTGATGGAGAGGTAGAAATCGGCAACCCTTATGAAAGCATCGCCAGAACTATCTCTGATCAGGAAGTTGACCTTGTAGTAATGGGGACTCAGGGTAGCAGCGGCATTGAAGAGGTGTTGATAGGCTCTAACACTGAAAAAGTGGTTCGACGCTCATATTGCCCCGTGCTTACTGTCAAGGAGGGCGTTGAGCCTGATTCCATCAAGAACATAGTGTTTGCTACCAACTTGAGAGATGACGACGACAAACTTGTTTCGGAGCTTACGAAACTTCAGAAACTATTTGATGCCACCCTGCACATTGTTTGTATCAATACGCCCAGCTCATTTGAGACAGACCGTTATTATAAAAAGGAGATGAAGGCTTTTGTAGAAAAGCATAAGTTGGGAAATTATACCTTAAATGTATATAATGATGATGTGGAAGAGGATGGTATCGTATTCTTCGCTGAAGATATAGATGCCGATATGATTGCGTTAGCCACTCATGGCCGCCGGGGCATCAGTCACCTCCTCAGTGGCAGTATTGCTGAAGATGTAGTCAACCATGCTAAACGCCCGGTGTGGACGTTTAGCCTGGCAAAAAAATAATATTCAGTATCAGGCATCTTGTTTCCAAAGATGAGGTGCCTTTCTCCATTCCTGTAATGAAGAAAGATCTGTAGCTGAAATCAGGTTTTGTTCTACTGCTTCTTTGATCAGCACATCATAATTACTCATAGAGACAAAGGGAATCCCTGCATCGGCAAAATGTTCTCGTGCCGTATCAAAACCATAGGTGAAGACTGAAATAAGTCCCAACACTTCCAAACCCGAAAGGTCTAGCGCCGCAGTAGCCTTTAAAGAACTCCCTCCTGTAGAAACCAGATCTTCAACCACCACTACCTTCTGACCTTTAATAACTTCTCCTTCTACTATATTTTCCATGCCATGCCCCTTGGGCTTAGTGCGAACATATAAGAAGGGCAGGTCTAATACATCTGCGAGCAATACTCCTTGTGGAATACCAGCAGTAGCAACTCCTGCTATGGCTTCAGCTTCAGAAAAACGCTTACGAACCAGTTCTGCCAATTCTTCTTTGATATAACTTCTTACCTGCGGATAAGATAACGATATACGCCCATCGCAATAAATAGGTGATTTCCAGCCCGAGCTCCACTGAAAAGGTTCATCCGCATTTAGCTTGACGACACCAATATCAAGAAACATTTTCGCGATCACTTCCGCCACCGATGCATCTCTTCCATCTGATATATGATTCATGTCTGTTTTCTTTAAAGAGAGAAAATAAAAAATATACTTATTGTCCCACCGAGAGGACTTTACTACTTTAACATGTTATAGGTTGAGTTACAAATTTATGCACTTAAAAAACATTTCCCCTATCCCTTTACAGAAAAGAGTCTTTAAAAATGTAATGAGTCATAGGTTTTAATAAATTGCATTGAGATAATAGGCGCCTTAAATACGGTTTACCTTTCAAGCTTTCTTATTTTTTGTTGCTTTATCACTGTAAAGATCGCCCATGAATCAAGAAAAACTTTATCATCTTTTTGAAAAATCTTCAGATGCTATCGTCATTTTTGATACTTCCTATGACATACAGTATGCTAACCCTTCTGCCCTACAATTACTCTCATACGAAAAGAACGACATCAGACATCAGCCTTTCTCCAGGCTATTTTCAACAGCATTTCAGGCTGAACTTGATGCCTTTGTCACTTCTTCTCAAAAATGCTTACATGGATTACAAAAACAAATCCACGAAAACCATGAAGCTTCTATATCTATAACTGCGGATGTGGACATTCAACGGATTTCTCGCCTACAAAAAGCCCCGGCTGTGTATTTGGCTACGCTTTACCCTAAGCATAATACATCTCCAACTCATCCTCTAAAGTATACTGAACAAAATATACAAGCCGAAACACGGCAGTTGCTACACTTACTAAAGGATGAGACTAATGTACCCCTCGGTACACTTTCCACCTTAGTAGACCGGCTCTTGAGTATGCACCCAAGGACTGACCAATTGCCTATCTTACAAAGTATGCGGCATTCTGGCCAGCGGTTACAAAAAGCAATTGAACATATACTACTCTATGACGACCTTATACATGGACGTATGCAACCAGATCCTCAGCCATTTAGTGTTAAGGAGATAATAGAGGCCATGGAAAATACATTTAATACTTATGCAAAAACCCAGGGCTTAGCTTTGAGATCTGAGATAGACAGAGCGCTTCCACAATTTTTAAAAGGAGACGTACGCCTGATTAGAAAGTCGCTGACAATATTATTTGAGGCTCTGGCAGAAGCCTGTACTGAAAGCAATAGTACCATCAGTCTATCCATCACACATGATGAAATAGATGAGCATACTGAAAAACTTAGCTTTGTGTTTGAGACGGTGCTTGATAAAAATCCATTGGATAAAACTGCTTTGGGCCTTGGCATTGTAAATCACATCGCCTCTCTTATCGGGACGAATTGGTACATTGATAAACATGCTTCAAAACAAAAAAGGCTGTACTTTACTATTCCTCTTGCAATTCCTGAAGGTATGCAGACTAACGAAAGCAAAGAAGTACCGCCGCCTTCAGACCAGCTTCAGGAGTATTCTTCCCTTCATGGGCTTAGAATGCTGTTTGTAGAAGATGTGGTTACTAATCATTTTCTAATGGAAGGCTTATGCTCTCTTTGGCAGATACATCTTGATACTGCACTCAATGGGCGCGAAGCACTGGACAAACTGCATCATCACAACTACGACGTAGTACTGATGGACCTCAAAATGCCGGTTATGAATGGATATTTAGCTTCCCAGATTATCCGCCAGGCAGGCTCGTTATTTGATGCCTCAGTACCCATCATTGCACTTTCGGGTTCTGTCTCTGATGAGACTTTGGATCAAATTAAGGCATATGGAATGAATGATTACATCCTTAAACCCATTGACCCCGATCTGCTCTATCAAAAACTCATCAGTTATGCTTCAACATAGATTTTCACTTTTCAAATCCTTGATTAATTTCTTAACTTACACGTTAATTTTGTATTTATTTTGGCTATTTATCACCTTAAAGGTTGTTTCTTTAATCCGGTTTCATGTATTGACATTCTGGGGAAATTGCTGAAATAGAGTGTTTTTTTAATTTTTTTAATAAAAAATATTATAAAATTTATACAATTAATCAAATAAACCATACATTTGTGAGGAAAAATCCTCTGTACCTTGAAAATGGATAAAGGCAGACTTAATGAAATATTCAATGATACCTCAGAAGCAGTTGTCATCTTTGACAAGCAAGGGAGTATCATTTATTTTAATTCTACTGCCAGTCGTTTGTTTCAGTACACTTCAGCAGAAGCCGAAGGCAAAAGTATATTTGATCTGATAGAGCAAGACATTCATCAAAATTTGCGAAACTTCCTCTCGCATAAACCTGGTTTTTCATCCCAGACTTTAGAACAAAAAGCTTTCATCATCAGGCAGGATGAACAACTGTTGCCGGCCAGCTTTCTGCTTAGTTCAATAACACACGAAAAAGGTGATATCTACATGATGGTGATTGAAGCCCTGGCCGCTAGCGAAGATGCATTAAGCCTCAACTATAAACTATTGGCGGACAATGTTCCTCATATAGTTTCGCTCTACAATGCCCAACTACAATGTTTATACGTTAACCCCGCAGTACGCCAACTCTATGGCTATCGTCAGGCTGAGTATATCGGCGTGGGCGGATTTGTGGCACTTGTAGCTGATGAAGATAAAGCGCGTATCCTACAGGAAATAGAGCAGGATACCAAGGAACGCGTTGCTTTAAAAACTTACACATATTGCGCCTACCAGAGTAATGGCGAACTCGTGCAGGTCCAGAATATTGTAAAAAGAACTTTTGACACACAGGGAAACCTAAACCGCCTGATTGCTTATGAAAAAGGGGCTGAATATGAGCCTCCTATTTCCTCTCCTGCTCCAGAGCTTTCAAGCCAGGCAGCACTTCTGTTGTTAGATGCTCAAGGCAAGATCAATTATATCAGCCCTGCTACTACTTCCTTACTTGATATTGATATGTATCAGGGCAAGAATTTTATTGACATGCTACATCCGTCAGACCAGCAGCGTTTGCGTTATGCCCGAGAAGAGACAATACTAAACGGAATCGTTAGTTTGCAATATCAGTGCAGAGTTAAGCAGGATAACAGCTTTGTGCCTATGCGGGTCATGCTGGATAAGTTTTACAATGCGCAAGGGCAACAAACCCACACTACTGTCAGACTCTACCGCTTGGGATGAACAGGCGTTGACCGATTTTCAGTCAGCACCTCAATATCTCAAACTCATTGCAGAATATGTGGATGAGATTGTATGCTTTTTCCAAAAAGACCTTAGCATCAAATATATCAGCCCCTCAATACGGCAGATGCTCGGCTATACCCAGGATGAACTAGAAGGGCATAGACTTGAAAGTATTATACATGCTGATGACCGTGCCGATGCAGAAGCTCGCTTTCAAAACGCTTTTAAAGTCCCCTTAAAAAATTTCAGAAGCCGTTTCATGACCAAATCGGGAGAGACACTGGAACTTGAGCTTGACTTTAGAGCTTTAGATGAATCGGCTCAAGATGAGGCCGCTTCATTTCTGGTGCTCTTAAAGCGTATTCCTCCTGCCGAATCAGTAACTGACCCTGCTTCTTTATTTGCCAATGTATTTGATTATCTGGCAGATGCCATCGCATTGGTAGAATTGCCAGCATTAACCATCAAGCAGGTAAACAAGAAATTTCTGGAGGTTTTTGAAACCTCTGAAAAAGATCTGGAAGAGAAGCATTTCCAAAACTTATTCGATAACTCTACCGATTTACAACCTCTGAAAAGCGCATTGCTGCACACAAAAGCTTTTCAGCAAAATATACGCTGTGTCAGCCGGGAGCAAAAAACGTTCTGGGCCAATGTTGCCGTTTCCTTTTTCCAAACTTCTCGCCAAAGCTTCGCATTACTGCGTATTTCTGACATCAGCGAGCTTAAGGAGAATGAAGAAAGACTGGAAGAAGCACGAGAAGAAGCAGAGCAGACCCTGAAAAACAGGGAAGAGTTTTTGTCTACTATGAGTCATGAGATTCGGACCCCGCTTAATGCCGTACTAGGGATGACACATCTGATGCTTCAGGGTACTCCACGTGCAGACCAAACCAAATTACTGCAAACACTCAAGTTTTCTGGCGAAAGTCTCACCGCACTTATCAACGATGTATTAGACTACTCTAAAATTGAGGCAGGCAAGCTGGGCTTTGCAGAGGATGATTTTAATCTCAAAGAGTTTATACAAGGCATTAAGATGACTTACAAAACACTTGCCCATGAGAAAGGCTTGCTGTTTCGTACTTTACTGGAAGAAGAACTTCCCGGCATGCTTAATGGTGATGTAAATCGCCTGGGTCAAATCCTGAACAACCTGCTAAATAATGCCATCAAATTTACTGAAGAGGGACAAGTTATCCTCAGTATCTATGTAGATGCTGAGACTGAGCAAGAGTATACTATTCTTTTTGAGGTAGCTGATACCGGCATCGGTATTGCCAAAGAGAAGCAAGACATTATTTTTGACCCTTACAAGCAGGCTAGCCAGCGCACTTCACGTTATTTTGGTGGCACCGGTTTGGGCTTATCCATTGTGAAGAAGTTAGTAGATTTGTTTGGAGGAGAGATCGTACTCCACAGCGAAGAAGGTAAAGGAACCACTTTCCAGGTCAGACTTCCCTTCAAAAAAGTACCTGATTCAGCACCTTTCAGTAGGGAAAGTGACCAAAGCTTCATACATGAGTTTCAGCCTTTGGAGGGCTTAAAAGTTCTGTATGTTGAGGATGTTATCCCTAATCAGTTCTTAATGGAAGGCTTATGTGATACCTGGCATATTCAACTAGACACTGCCCTCAATGGCCTGGAAGCTCTGGAAAAGGTAAAACAAAATCACTATGATCTTATTCTGATGGATATACAAATGCCCGAGATGGATGGTTTTGAAGCTGCCCAGGAAATCAGAAAGCTAAAAGATCCTCATTATAGTAATATCCCTATCCTCGCTTTGTCAGCCTCTGTCTCTGACCGTACACGGCTACGCATAAGGGAAAATGGAATGGACGATTATATTGCCAAGCCTATTAATCCGAAAGATTTACACCACAAGCTCCGTTACTTCTCCAATATCGTGAATACCAAAATGGTAACCGATTCTGGTAAGACCGAACAAGAAGGCGAAGTGTTAACCGCTGATGTTAGTCTTGATACACCTGATTTCTCTCAGCTAAAAGCGCTTTATGTAAATGACCCTGTAGATTACATCAAGATATTAGAGCAAATATTAAAACTTACAGAAAATAGCAAGGCCTTCATCATAGACGCTCTGGAAGGGAATAACGAAGAGCTTTTCCGAAGTCACAATCATAAAGTAATGTCTTATATGAAGCTTATGCGTTTAGAGCATATGGAAGAGGTAATTAATGACATTAAAATACAATTTGAAGCGCAAAACCCTTCTTTTGAAGACCTTATTCCTGTGCTCAGGCAACACTTTAACAACTTTATAACACACCTAAAACAAGAAATCGAGAACCACAGATCATGAAAAGACGATCCTTTGTCAAAAACACACTAGCTACACTGGCTGCAACTACAGCGGCAGGCAGCGCAAGCAGCATAGCTGCTGAACAACAACAATCCTCAAAGGAATATTATGAGCTTAGAGTATACGAGCTGAAATCAGGAGGAAAATTATCCACCTTTGAAGAATATCTTAGCAAAGCTGTAATTCCTGCTCTCAACAATATTGGTATTGAGAATGTTGGGGTATTCACCGAAATGGGTATGTCTCACCCTCCAAAGCTATTCATGCTCATCCCTTATCAGTCTCTGGAGGAGTTTGCTAGTGCAGAAGAAAAAATAAAAAAACAGAAAGTGTATCAGGATAATAGTCAGAATTATATGGCAGCCACGCCGGACAACCTGAACTTTATTCGCATGCATAATTACCTGTTAGAAGCTTTTGACGTTATACCCAAGCTAAAAGTCCCCGAAAAGGGAGAGCGCATATTTGAGCTGAGAGATTACGAAAGCTTTAGTGAAGAAGCTGGTGTACGTAAGATAGAGATGTTTAACGAGGATGAAATGGACATTTTCTACAAAACCGGCCTCGATCCTGTCTTTTTCGGAAAAACGATGGTAGGGCAGGATTTGCCTAATCTTATATATATGCTGGTTTTCGATAATCTGGAAGAGCGTGACCGCAACTGGAAGAAGTTTAGCGCACATCCTGATTGGAAAGAAGTATCAGGTATGGAAAAATACGCCAATACTGTTTCTCAGGTTAAGCGCACATTTTTGGTCCCTACCAGCTATTCGCAGATTTAAAAATTGTACAGTAACCGTAAAGAGTATGCCAGCCCTGCTTATGTAAGGCTGGCTTTTTATTTTGGATATGAAATCGTTAGCAAACTATGATTTCATAATCAGCTGCAGCTCATTGAGCTTTAGTAGTGCTTCCACTGGCGAGACGGTATTGATGTCTGTCTTCTCCAGCATTTCTTTAATTTTGATAAACTTTGGGTCTGCATCAAATAATGAAAGTTGAAAATTTTGCTGCTTAGGAATATCTTTCATCTGTTGCGTTCCTTTTCCATTGATTTTATCTTTTTCCAGGTGATGCATAATTTCATTCGCACGCATTACCACCTGCTGCGGCATGCCTGCCATCTGTGCTACATGGATACCAAAGCTATGTTCGCTACCTCCTTCTTTTAGCTTGCGCAGAAACAAAATCTTATTCCCTACTTCCTTTACTGCCACATTGTAATTTTTGATCCTTGCGAAATTGGAAGAAAGCTGATTCAACTCATGATAGTGTGTAGCAAAGAGCGTTTTGGCCTGAAAGCGCGGGTGGTTATGCAGATACTCTACTATTGACCAGGCAATAGAAATCCCATCATAGGTACTGGTACCCCGACCGATCTCATCCATTAGCAACAGACTACGACTACTGAGGTTGTTAATAATACTGGCGGTCTCTATCATTTCTACCATAAATGTAGACTCTCCCTTGGCCAGGTTGTCGGAAGCACCTACACGGGTAAACACTTTATCTACAATCCCGATTTGCGCATGGGCAGCCGGTACAAATGAACCCATCTGCGCCATTAGTACAATCAGTGCAGTCTGACGAAGCAGGGCTGACTTACCTGCCATATTGGGTCCGGTGATGATGATGATCTGCTGCTTTTCATTATCCAGATAAATGTCATTAGGCACATAGTTCTCCCCGGGTGTCATCTGCTTTTCTATTACCGGATGCCTTCCTTCTTTGATATCTATTACATCATCATCTGCTAATTTTGGTTTAGTATAGTGGCTTTGATAGGCAATCTGTGCGAAGGAAGAAAGGCAATCTACTACTGCCAGGGTACGGGCGTTCTGCTGAATCTGCGTTACAAACTCAGTCGTTGCCAGCACTAAATCCTGATAAAGTTTCTGCTCAATGTGAGTTAGCTTTTCTTCGGCATGCAGGATTTTTTCTTCGTAAGTTTTGAGTTCCTCAGTAATATAGCGCTCAGCATTTACTAAGGTTTGTTTTCTGATCCAGTCGGAAGGCACCTTGTTTTTGTGGGCATTGCTAACCTCCAGGTAATAACCAAACACCTTATTGTAAGATAGCTTGAGCGAGCTAATGCCCGTATTTTGTATTTCTCGCTGACGAACTTGCTCCAGATAATCTTTGCCAGAGTAGGCAATTTTATTGAGTTCATCCAGCTCTTCATGTATACCTTCCCTGATTAAGCCTCCCTGATTGGTGACCAGTGGAGGATCATCCCGGAGTTCACGCTCAATTTTATCCAGTATGTATTCGCAGGTATGCAGTTGATCCGCCAGTTTCTTGAGCTGTGGGATTTCCAGTGAAGCCAATAATTGTTTGACGGGTATACTATGTTTGATAGCCCTTTTGAGCTGTATCATCTCCCGCGGATTGATTCTTCCCGCCGCAACTTTGGAGATAAGTCTTTCCAGATCACCGATGGTCTTCAGGTATTGGATAATCTGCTTGCGCATTTCTTCCTGCTCCAGTAAAGCTTCAACCGTATGTAGCCGCTCTTCTATTGCTGTTTTAGACTTCAAAGGAAGCACAATCCACTTTTTAAGCAATCTGGCACCCATGGGTGTACATGTTTTATCCAGTACATCAATCAGTGGAACACCCCCCTCGTGCTGGGGAAAAATCAGTTCCAGGTTACGAATGGTAAATTTATCCAGCCAAACGTATTTCTCTTCCTCGATACGGGCAAGGGAGGATATATGCTTGATTTCTCGATGCTCTGTCTCTTCCAGGTAATAGAGCACTGCCCCGGCAGCTATAATCCCTTCAGTCAGATTTTCTACACCAAAACCTTTCAGCGATTGCGTATTAAAGTGCTTTGTGAGCCTTTCGTAAGCGTAATCGTGCGTAAAGAGCCAGTCTTCTAGACGATAAGTATTATACTGATCACGGAAAAGCTCTTCATAAACTTTTCTGTCTTTCTTGCAATAAATAACCTCTGCCGGGTTAAAGCTCTGCAGCAGCTTTTCTATATAAGTAACTGTACCACAGGAGGTGATAAATTCTCCGGTAGACAAGTCCAGGAGGGCTATACCTATCTTATCTTTTTCGAAGTGCAGGGAAGCAAGATAATTGTTTCGCTTGCGATCCAACACATTATCATTAAAGGAAAGGCCGGGAGTAACCAATTCTGTGACACCTCTCTTAACTACACCTTTTGCAAATTTTGGATCTTCCAGCTGATCACAGATCGCAACGCGATAACCGGCCCGCACCAGTTTGGTCAGATAATTATCCAATGCGTGATGAGGAAAGCCTGCCAGCTCAACCTCCGAGGCAGAGCCATTTGCACGTTTGGTCAGTACAATGTCCAGTACTCTGCTGGTGGTAATCGCGTCTTCCCCGAAAGTTTCGTAGAAATCTCCTACCCTGAACAACAGTAATGCACCGGGATACTTGCCTTTAACAGCATTGTACTGTTTCATAAGTGGTGTCACTTTTTTTGCGTCCTTGCTGTCTTCTTTAGCTTTAGCACCCGGCATATTTGTGTTTTTTTTAACTGGAGATTTTACAAAAATAATAAGAAGCCTTTCCTCAGCAAAAACAATTCATACTTCATAAGTGTAGATAAATTTTTATATTCATTGTCTTCAGCTCAATATCTTATATATTCACTATTTAGCCAAAACCAGCTACCACTACTAAGCACAGTACCTGTTGGGTACATCTGACTAGAACTAGAAAAGACCTCAGGCTTTGGAGTGGAGCAATGATCTGCGCATACATGAGAAAACTTAAGAACGAAGAACTGGAACGCCTTAGCCTGGAAGAGTTTAAGGCCAAAAAGAAACATCCGATCGTGATTGTACTGGATAATATCCGGAGCATGAATAATGTAGGCTCTGCCTTCCGTACAGCAGATGCCTTTCTGATAGAAAAAATTTTTCTATGTGGTATTACGGCCACGCCTCCTCACCGCGAAATTAACAAAACAGCTTTAGGTGCTACGGACGCGGTAAGTTGGGAATACCGCGAAAAAACTGTTGAACTAATTGAAGAGCTTAAAGAAGAGGGATTCAAAATCTTATGTGTGGAGCAGGTAGATGAAGGAGTCCCTCTACAGGATTTTCTTCCTTACAGAGATAATAAATACTGCCTGGTATTCGGCAATGAAGTTTTTGGTATTGCAGATGAGGTTGTGGAAAAAGCAGACACTTGTCTGGAAATTCCCCAGTTTGGTACGAAGCACTCTCTCAATATTTCGGTCAGTATCGGTATTGTGATGTGGGATTTTTTCAAAAAGCTGGTCGACTAAGATTCTTTCTCTAAAACCTTCAAAAAATAACTTCATCCAAGCGCTGGACCGCTTAGCAAGAGAGCCTTATTTCCTCAAATTTGCCAAAACTACAGGCTGCCATTTACGTTGCATTATATTTGTGCTCCGTTAAAAATCTTATCGAATTAACTAGACGAGCAAGTTGCTTATAAACGGAAAAATATATTGTGCATGAAAGAGCGTATCAATCCCTGGAAACAAATCAGCAGTAAGGAGCTTTACCAGAACCCTTGGATAGAGGTCCACGAAGACCAGGTGATCAACCCCCGAGGAGGGGAGGGGATATATGGTAAAGTGCTTTTTAAAAACCTGGCCATTGGCATCATTCCGATAGACGATCAAGGAAACACCTGGCTCGTAGGGCAGTACCGTTATACCCTTGATGAATACTCATGGGAAATACCTATGGGCGGTGGTAGCAAAGCCAATGATCCGCTGGACTCTGCCCGGCGGGAGCTCAAAGAAGAAACCGGACTTACCGCCAAAAGCTGGACTTTGCTGATGCGTCTCCATACTTCTAACTCGGTGACTGACGAAGAGGGGTTTACGTACATAGCTCGCGAGTTGGAAGAAGGGAGCACCGAATTTGACGAAACTGAAGATCTGGAAATCATGAAGCTTCCTTTTTCAGAAGCTGTTGATATGGTAATGGAAGGGCGCATCACTGACGCAATCAGTGTTTCAGGATTATTGAAGGCTGCCCGCCTCTTGAATCTTTAGTAAGAAAGGAATTTTTTGTCTGCCGGATTGTTAACTATCAGGCTATTATTTGATCATACTTATTGATCGTGTATTTTAAGCATGTCATTACAACCTTTACATACACATTTTCGCACAACTTTTATCATTGCCTACCCCATCGTTTTAAGCCAACTTGGGCATATCACTGTTGGTGTAGCTGATAGTGTAATGGTAGGGGAATTAGGCACCGACCCGCTGGCGGCTGTGTCACTGGCCAACAGTATTTTTTCGCTGGTATTGATGTTTGGCATTGGTGTCTCTATGGCCATCACTCCACTGGTGGCTGCAGCTGACGGGAAAGGCGATAAGCAAAAGAGTGGTCAGGTATTCCGTCACGGCTTCATCATCAATTTATGCGCTGCGTTTTTACTCGGACTTTTGGTGCTGGCTGGATCATCATTGCTGTATTATCTGGAGCAGCCTGAGCAGGTGGTTAAAATCACCATTCCTTATCTCCTGATCATCACACTCTCATTGGTGCCTTTTATGTTGTTCCAGACTTTCAAGCAATATGCAGAAGGGCTTTCTTTTACCCGCACAGCCATGTTTATTACCTTGAGTGCCAACCTCCTGAATATCTTGCTTAACTATCTGCTGATCTATGGCAAGCTGGGATTTCCAGCCCTGGGGCTTAATGGTGCAGGATGGGCGACTTTTATTTCGAGAGTCATTATGGCCATCGCCATAGTCATTTATGTTAGCCGGGCAAGCTGGTTTCAGCAGGGGCTTAAGCTAAAGCAATTTCAAAAGAAGCTGGTGGTACGCATGTTAAAACTGGGTATTCCAACTGGTTTCCAGTACGTATTTGAGGTAGGTGCTTTTAGCTGTGCAGCTATCATGATGGGCTGGCTCGGCGCTCAGGCACTGGCAGCACACCAGATTGCGCTTAATATGGCAGCCGTTAGTTATATGATGGTCACTGGCATTGCTGCGGCTTCTACCGTAAGGGTAGGTAACCAATTAGGAAAACAGGATATCCCCAATATGAGAAGGGCCGGCTTCAGCGCTTTTCTGATGGGCTTGATGCTAATGACTGCCTCCGCCATCATTTTTGTAGTAGGCAAATATTTTCTTCCTTCACTTTATATTGATGAGCCGCAAGTAATAGAACTGGCAGGCTCATTGCTGATAGTAGCTGCGTTCTTTCAGCTTTCAGATGGTGTACAAGCCGTAGGCCTGGGTACCCTGAGAGGCATGGCTGACGTTAAGATTCCTACCATTATCACTCTGGTGGCTTACTGGCTGGTGGGTCTCCCTATTGCTTACTGGCTGGCCTTCCCTATGGAGTTAGGGGCTCATGGCATTTGGTACGGTCTTTTGCTTAGCCTTACTCTTGCTGCCATTTTACTTTTCGCCCGCTTCCATTACCTTAGCAAAAAATTACTCAAAAGCTATCCTTCAGTAAACAAAGTACAGGCAGCATAATAGCAGGGCTGCCTCCTACAGTCTATGGCTAAATTGTATTGGATTTTATTCTTTCTGCTCAGCGGTATACTTGCCTGTGATTCACCTACACCAAGGGTGCAACAGGGTGAGGTAGTGACCATATTTAGTAATGCCCTAAATGCTACAGACCGGCAATTATTTACAGCTTTTGAACGCTCTTCCGGGGTAAAAGTAAATATTATCATTGACACGGGAGAACAGATTATTGAACGATTAGCCCAACAACAACAGGATAGCGTAATTGCTGATCTTATCCTATTAGAAGGCATCACTTATTTTCAGAAGGCCAAACAAGTAGGTCTGCTGGACACGCTTTCGCAAGGCAGCATTGTCAATGCCATTCCTGAGCACCTGCGTGATCGTAATTTGCAATGGATAGGGCTGGGCTATAGTGCTAATGCCATAGCTTACCTACGTGATAGCGTTGACACGCTGCAAGTGCGTAGCTACGCTGACCTAAGCAATCCCGAATGGCGAGGAAAAACAGGCTGGGGAACCCAAAATAAAAATATTTACCTGTCGCAGCTTGCCTCCATGCTCGCTGACCAGGGTGCTGAGGCAGAGCAGTGGATATCCGGTCTCTCTGCCAATCTGTTAGACTCTGCTCATTACCGTTCTCCCGCGCATTTTTCTGTTACTGATAGTACTGCCTGGCTAGCGCTAACAAATACAGCGGATTACATTAAAAATTTGAGCGAAGGAAAGCGCTTCCAATCGGCAGGGCTCCTTTTTTCACCTCCTGCCATTTATCTCCATTTGACGGGAGTGGGCATCCTTGATGAAGCGCCTCACCCTGCCCAGGCTCGTGCGCTGCTCAATTATCTCTTTTCACGTGATATCGTAACTCAATACACCCGTTTACACTTTTTGTACCCTACCCGCCCGGATATTGACCCCCCTCCCAGCCTACGTAATCTAGGTTTAGTCAATGCAGATAGTAGCTCACAAAGTAATATCGCTCGTTATACGGAAGAAGCTGAAAACTTATTTAATCGTTATGGCTGGTAAGCCGGCTTAATCATTAATCCATTTTACTTTTGCATCAATGGGGCCTCTCCTGCCTTCCGGCCACTTTCCTTCTGTTGGCGTGCCCACGTACAAAAAACCTAAAAGCTTATCCTCTTCATTGAGACCGAAAAAGGGTTTGGCTTCTTTTTTATAGGTGATGCCTCCGGTACCCCAATAACAACCTACCCCATAGGCAGTAGCCGTCAGGTACATATTCTGCACAGCACAGGCAGTAGCTTCCACTTCTTCTATTTCAGGGATTTTCTGTTTAGGGTCGCGGCTCATTGCTATCGCGATGATGTGAGAGCATTGCAAAGGTTTATCTTTCAGCTTTTGGTATTTAATCTGATCAAAATTGTCTTCGGCAGAACTTAACTCCTTGTAAAGTTCAGACTGAAAGTCCGCCAGCTTTTGTAAACCTGCTCCACTGAATACTGTAAAACGCCAGGGCTCGGTAAGTGCATGGGTAGGCGCCCAGTTGGCATTTTCCAGCATTTGCTCTATAATTTGCTGATCTACTGTCTCGCCACTATAAAGCGCTGGGTAAATAGACCTTCTTTTGCGTATCAGCTCATTAGCTTGTTCAGGGGTGATATTCATTGCGATACTAATTTTTTTTAAAAAACAAGTATACAAAATCCTTATCAGGAGGTTTTGCTGCTAAAGAATAAAATTCTATGAACAAAAATATTTTATACTTGTAGCAGATTTTTTTTAACTTTTCCTTTGTAAATTATTTGTATATATCGCTTATGAAAATAGATTTGTCAGGGCAAAAAATAGTGGTTACCGGTGCCAGCCGTGGAATAGGCAAAGCCATTGCAGAACAGCTCGCTGAGGCTGGTGCTCAGATCGCAGTCCATTATAACCGCAACCGCAACACTGCACAGCGGGTAGCGGAAGATATTGGTAGAGGAGCTGAGATTTTTCAGGCTGACCTAAGTAAGCCGGTTGAGGTAATTCAGCTTTTTGAGAATGTTATGGCTGAATTTGGGAGATTACATGCCATCGTGAATAATGCCGGTATTGCGATCAGTTCGGAGGTTGAAGGTGATGATATTGCTTTTACAGATGCCTGGTCAAAGACGATGCAGGTTAACCTGCACGCTACCGGACTGCTATGTAAGAAAGCTATTGAACACTTTACCGAATGTGGCGGAGGACGCATCATCAATATATCTTCGCGAGCTGCATTCAGAGGAGATACCGCTGATTTTCTGGCTTATGCCGCCTCTAAAGGAGGCGTAGTAGCACTCACTCGCTCCATTGCAAGAGCTTATGGCAGACAGGGCATCAAAGCTTTTATTGTAGCACCGGGTTTTACCCATACCGATATGGCAGATGATTTTATCAAAAAGTATGGAGAGTCTTATGTGAAAAACGACCTGGCGCTAAATGCGCTCACTAAGCCGGAGGACATAGCACCTACCGTAGCCTTTTTAGCCAGCGGCATGGCAGATCATGCTACCGGCTGTACTATTGACATTAACGCAGGAAGTTATGTCCATTGATCTGAGTCTCATGTTTATATCTAAAATCGGAGTAAAAGTATGGTAGAAGAGGAAGAGTTGAGGGTAGAACCCTGGATGCGAGGACTTCTGCTACTCGCAGGTGCTTATAATTTAGGTTGGGGGTTTTTCATTTATAATTTCCCCAATTCTTTTTATCAGTGGCTTAGTCAGAGTGATTTAAATGCTCCTGCCATTATTAGCTGGCAAGGGATAGGTGTAATGCTTTTTGGCGCGGTTTATATAGCTGTTGCTATTTATCCTACTCGGTTTTGGTATCTGCTAGCATTAGGCATTTTTTCAAAAATTGGAGGAGCAGCCTGGTTTTACTTCTTTGTACTGGAAGAAAAAGCTACTAAGCAATATTTGTTTCATCTCATCATGAATGACCTTGTATGGGTAATCCCATTTGTATTTATTCTTGTCAGAGCTTATCAAGTTAAAAGCGCAAAAACAACTTATGAAAAATTTACCTGACTGGATTGCCATCGTTCTCCGTTTTGCTGGTATCACCAATGCCGTCTGGGGACTTACTTTTGCACTTTTTACTGAGGTAATGCTACGTTGGGCAGGTATGCCAGCTCCTTATGCCGTCTTCCCCTGGAAAATGTTTGGGTTAATCGCGATCATTTTTGGAGCGGCCTACTATTTGGCAGCCGATAATCCTGTGAGGCATGTACTCATTATCACCACTGGTATTTTCATCAAATTATGTGGCACGTTAATGTTAATGAGCTATTATTTTAGTGATCTTATTACGGCTCGTCTTGCATCATTTATCGCGCTTAAAGATGTAATCTGGTCGATAGTATTTGGAATTATCCTTTATCATGTTTTTAAAGCCTGGCAAACACCCAATGATGACAAACACAATCCCCATAACTCTCTTTCCGATACTTTAAAGGGGTTTAATACTCAGGAGGGAGACACATTGAATGACCTATCTTTTCGTAAGCCTGTTTTTCTGGTTTTTTTAAGACATTTCGGTTGTGTCTTTTGTCGTGAAGCCTTGGCTGATCTTCGAAAACACCGCCAGGAAATAGAGCGGCAGGGAGTAGAAATCATATTGGTACACATGAGTTCACACTATGAAGGAGAGCTATTTCTGGAGAAACAGGGCCTTTCAAATGTGAAACATATCAGTGACCCGGATTGCAGCCTTTACAATACTTTTCAGCTTAAACGTGGTACACTTAGCCAGCTTTTTGGTATACATGCCTGGATCAGAGGTATTAAAACTGGAGTTATCAAAACTCATGGCATAGGATGGCTGGCAGGAGATGGTTTTCGTATGTCAGGCGTGTTTGTGCTTTATAAAGGGGAGATGCTCAAGAGCTACCGCCATCAACATGTAGCTGACCGTCCGGATTATGTAGCCTTGGCCAATTGCGAACTGGCATGAATAGTTCTAGGTTCTTAGCGTAATAGTAAGTACGATAGTCACAAACTTTGGCTCTTTGACTATATCACTACGGATTAACACTTAGAACTAACTATTCTCACTCTAAATATACATCCAGCAATCCTTCCGGCAGCCGGGTAAAGACGATTTTCTTTTCTTTATTTACTTCCAGAATAATATCATCATTCAGCGGAATGAGTACTTCCTGGCTTTGATAATCCATCGCAATCAGGTGCTGCTCACCAGCCTCATACACATCTTTGACCATTCCGAGCTGACCTTCATTTTCATCCTCTACCAGAAAGCCGATAATCTCATGGAAATAAAACTGCCCTTCTTCCAACGGGGGCAGTTGGTCTAGGGGTAGGAACAAACTTGCTTTCAGCAGGCTTTCTGCCTGTTCTATATTATCAATATCTTCAAACTTGACAATCAGACTGTCTTTTTGAAGACGTAGGCTCTCAATAAAAAAAGGAATCAGCGTTCCTGAACCTGAGAGTTGCAGAAATACTGATTCCATTTCTTCGTATGCTTCAGGAAAATCAACATCTAAAAATACATTGACTTCCCCTTGCAGGCCGTGCGTTTTGGTGACGTATCCTAGCTGATAGCAGTCATCAATCCGCATAACATATTAACTTTCTTTCTTTTCTTCAGAAGATTCGTCTTCCTTCTTTTCCTCAGCTTTCACCTCTTCTTTTTTAGCAGCAGGAGCTTCCTCTTTTTTCTCCTCAGTCTTTTCTTCTGCTTTAGGTTCTTCAGCCTTGGCTTCTTCTTTCTTTTCAGCCTGAGACTCTTCAGCCTGAGACTCTTCCTTAACTTCAGGAGTCTCTTCTTGCTTCTCAGCTACCGGAGCCTCTTCCTTTTTTTCCTCAGCAGCGGGAGCTTCTTCTTCTTTCTTCTCCTCTGCTTTTTCTTCTTTCTCAGCAGTCGCCTCTTCTTTCTTAGGTTCTTCTGCTACAGCCTCTTCCTGCTTCTCTTCAGCTTTGGGCTCTTCTTTAGCAGGAGCTTCTGCTGGTGCCTCTTCAGTTGCAGCTTCTGCAGTACCTTCCTCCGCAGATTCAGCTTCGGCTTCTTCAACCTCTGCCTGCTGACTCGCGGCTAGTTCCTTGGCACGAGCTTCGTTGATCTTTTTCTCGGCTTCCAGACGTGCTTTTCTTTCTTCTTCCTGCTTCTTAGCCAGCGACTCTTTCTTGCCCATTACCTGAGCGTCTTTAGACTCTATCCACTCGTTAAAGCGCTTGTCTGCTTCTTCCTGCGTAATAGCACCCTTGTTGACACCAATCTGCAGGTGTTTTTTCAACATCACCCCGCGGTAAGACAACATCGCCCTTACCGTATCGGTAGGCTTGGCTCCTTTCAGTAACCAGTCCAATGCTTTGTCTTCCCTGATGTCAATCATTGCAGGGTTGGTGTTAGGGTTGTAAATACCCAATTTTTCAATAAAGCGACCATCCCGTGGTGCTCTGGCGTCGGCTACGACTACATCGTAAATTGCCAGTTTTTTGCGTCCTCGACGCGCCAATCTAATTTTTACTGCCATAATAAATGTTTGTTAAACATAATGGAACCCGTCCATTTGTCGTAAAAGACTGCAAAGTTAACAGATTTTGTATTAAATATCACAAATGCTTAGCTTTTAACTACTTTTTATTTCTACACGTTCCTTTATATCTTGCTCTTTTGAAAAATTTATGAACGATACACCTAAATCTACCCGACGGAAATTCTTACGTCACAGTCTAACTGCTGCAGTAGCGGCTCCGGCATTGGCTCAGTCTGCCTGCACTTCAAGCCAGCAAAAAAAGCAAGCACAGGCCCCTTATATCAATTTTAATGACACTTTTCGCTGGAAAATGGTGACGACCTGGCCGCCTAATTTTCCGATTCTGGGAGAAGGCTGTAATATGTTTGCCGAATGGGTGAAGGAGATGTCGGGCGGACGCATGGAGATTACTGTATATGGTGGAGGAGAGCTGGTGCCAGCCCTGGAAGTTTTTGATGCGGTCAGCAACGGAGCCATAGAACTGGGGCACGGTGCCGCCTACTATTGGGCAGGAAAAATTCCGGCAGCCCAGTTTTTTGCCACCGTTCCCTTTGGCATGAATGCCCAACAGATGAATGCCTGGCTGGTAGGGGGAGGCGGCACTGAACTCTGGCAGGAAACTTACGCCAATTATAACCTTCTCCCTTTTCCTGCCGGCAATACCGGTATGCAAATGGGTGGTTGGTTCAATCAGGAGATCAACTCTCCGGAAGATATTCAGGGACTGAAGATGCGGATTCCGGGTATCGGGGGCAAGGTTTTTAATAGAGCCGGAGGAACTTCCGTATTGGTAGCAGGTGGAGAAATTTATACCAATCTGGAAAGAGGTGTTATTGATGCTACTGAATGGATAGGTCCTTTTCATGATTACCAGATGGGCTTCTATGATGTGGCACGCTATTATTACTATCCGGGCTGGCATGAGCCGGGCACTGCTCTGGAGCTTTTTGCCAATAAAGAGAAGTTTGAAGCGCTTCCTTCCGACATTCAGGCAATACTTATCACTTGTGTTCAGCGCCTGAATATGTGGTCTTTTGCTCAGTCAGAGGTGATGAATAGCCAGTATGCTATCAAACTCAGGGATGAAGAAAATGTAGACTTCCGTAAATTCCCCGATGAGGTGCTGAATGTATTCAGACAGCATAGCGAAGAGGTCGTTAACGAAATGATTGAAAACGATGCTCCCAGTCGTAAGGCTTATGAGTCTTATAAAAAATTTCAGTTGCAGTTTAACGATTATGCTCAGTACAATGAAAAAATCTACTACTCCAGCTTTCATCCTAATGTCTAACTTATGCTTCGTTTCAAATGCCTTGCTGTAATCTCTCTTTTTTTTGCTTTTGCCTGTGACACCCTTCCCGAGGAGGAAGAGTATCCGGTAGTCAATCATCCGAATGTAGTGCTCATCCTTACCGATGATCAGGGCTATGGTGATTTAGGGATTCATGGTAATGACACCATTGAAACGCCTGTGCTGGACAATTTCGCCAAAGAAGGAGTACGGCTTGACCGCTTTTTTGTAAGTCCTGTTTGTGCGCCTACCCGCGCCAGCCTGCTTACGGGAAGGTATCATCTACGTACAGGTACTTCCTGGGTAACTGGCGGCATGGAAGATATGCAAAGCGAAGAGGTGACCCTGGCTGAAATGTTCAAGCAGAATGGCTATGCCACCGGCTGCTTTGGCAAATGGCATAATGGCGCCCACTATCCACGTGATCCGCTAGGGCAGGGGTTTGACGAATTCATAGGTTTTAAGGCAGGGCACTGGTACAATTATTTTGACACCCAACTGGAGCATAATCAGGACAGCATCCAGACGAAAGGTTTTATTACAGATGTCTTGACTGACTACGCCATTAATTTTATTGAAGAAAATCAAAGCCAGCCTTTCTTCTGCTATATCCCTTATAATGCTCCGCATGGCCCCTTTCAGGTACCGGATAAGTATTTTGATAAGTATAAGGCTAAAGGGTTAGACGATAAGCTGGCAGCCATCTATGGGATGTGCGAAAATATTGACGACAATGTAGGGCGTATTCTGCAAAGACTGGATGAGTTGGATATTAATGAAAATACCATCGTACTTTTTATCACTGATAATGGACCCAATACCTGGCGCTATAACGGAGGCATGCGCGGCCGCAAGGCTCATGTGCATGAGGGAGGGGTTAGGGTACCCAGCTTTATCCAGTGGGACAGCCACTTACCAAAAGGAAGGGTGATTGATCAGATTACTGCTCATATAGATATTTTGCCTACCCTCTACGAATTGTGCCAGTTGGAGCCAATAAAAACTCAACCTTTGGATGGTATTAGCCTTCTACCACTGCTCATCGGTGAAAAAGATTATCTGGATAAAGACCGCACTATTTTTACCCATCAGGTAAATGGCGAAATCAAGACTTATCCCGGCGCTGTCCGCATGCCACAATACCGACTGGTGATGCAGAGCGAAAATGATATCAGCCTGTTTGACATGCGAAATGACCCGGGCGAAACAAAAGATTTGGCTACTGAGCGTAAAGATATTGTCAGAAGTCTGCACAAAGATTATCTGCGATGGTTTTCTAAGGCTACTTCCAAGGGTGTTGAAGCGCCGCCTATTCCTGTAGGATACGATCAGGCTCCAGTAGTCACCTTACCAGCGCATGAGGCTACTCTTTCTGAAGGCCTTTCTTACAAATTTGGTCCGCATGGCTGGGCTAATGACTGGGTGGATCAATGGACAGATAGGCAAGACAGTATGTACTGGAAGCTGGATGTGGTAGAAGCCGGTCAGTATAAAGCTATGCTTAAATACACTGCTTCTACGGAGCAAACCGGGGCTGAGATGCAACTTACTACGCCCAACGATAAAGTCTCGCGCAAAATCAATCAGCCTTTCACTCCGAAAATCATTAGCGGATATGATCGGGCTGACCGGGGACAGGAGTCTTACGAACAGAGCTGGGGAAGTCTAGTAGTAGGGAGTATTCAGCTTGAAAAGGGAGAACAAAGGATCAGCCTGAAAGCCTTGAACATTCCTCAACAAAATGTAGGAGAGATTAAAGCAGTTGTTTTAGAAAAACTGTGAACCTGCTAAGAGCATTTATCATCAGGGTTTGTCAGAAATTGTCCATAATCCAGTGACCTATATCTGAAACCGCTAAGCCCGCTGAGAAAATAGCCAGGGCAAGATAATGATCTTTCATCCAGAACATCAGCTGCCCATCCACCTGCATCGTTTGCCGAAAAATTTCCTGTATCAGAAAAGCTAAGCCCACCATATAAATCAGGCGCGTACAGGTACCTACCAGCGGGCAATGGCTGATGCCTCTATGCTTAAAAAATAAGGCATATGGATACCAGAGGAAAATCCAGATATATCCCACTCCCCAGGACCAGCGCAGCAGCGTAGTTTCCGATACCGTGCGGGTCGGCATGTCCAGATCGGGACTTATGAAAATACCGCTCAGGCAACCACCGGCAGCCAGTGCCGTGACTGCCTGATCACCCCCGCTCAGGTGCCAGGCTACCAAACCGGCCAGCGGAGTCAGCAGTATTGACCCCATTGTATGTTCTTTCCCTGATGCCATACCAAATAATTTTACGGGTGAGAATGTAACGTTCAGACCCATAGGAAATTGTAAACTGCTATTCTAGCTCATCAGGCAGAAAGAATTCTTTGAGTTATAGTAAAAAGCTAAGCAGGCTGCTTTTTCTCCTCATATTTCACAATGGCACTTCCTAAACTACCGATCAGCATTCCAAAAGATCCAATGATAAATAGCCATACCCCAGCATCTTTGAGTGACTCATACAGAAAAAAAATACTGCCTACGAAGAACGAAATATTACCAATAATCCCAAGGCTAAGGTGAATCCACTGATATTCTCTGAAAATTGTCCGAAAAATGTGAAAGTTAGATTTCATAAAAAATAGCTTTACGTTTGTTATGCACAACTTAGAAAGCTATATAATGATTTTGAAAATTTGGATTTCAATATTTTTTTTGCTTGCTCAGCGCTCTGCCACTACATAATCCGCTACTTCACCAACCGGGGCCAGCCAGATACCATTGTCCGGATCTTGGGCATACTGAATCAAGGCTTCCAGCATCTCTGTGCGAGTAGTTTGTGCACCTTCCTCCCCGATATCATGACCTGCCAGTACCAGCCAAAGACCTTGCGCTGCAGCAGCTTCTATCATAGGTTTTATTTCATCAAAGTCTTTGGCATCCATAGAAACCCCTGTAATCTGTGCCATATCACAGTAAGAAGGATCATTAGGCGCTTCATCCAGCCATCCTCGCCCTGCTGTGAATAATTCTGCGACTATCGGCACGTAGCTTTGTGTCTGTGTACCCCTCCCTACATACGTTTGCCCGCAGGGATAGGCAAAAGTAGTGGGTGTCACGCCTAACATTTGCTCAATCTGCTGATTGGCGTCTTTTAGCTCTTTCTCCATCTGCTCAAGACTATACGTTTCTATAGCTTTATCTCTTGCCCAAAGAAAGTTGCCGGAACAGGGGTGCTTCTGTGAGTGGTTGCCCATTTCATGACCGTTGCTCGCCGCCTGCTTCCATTTAGAAAGGCGCTGCTCCACAGCAGAAGGTACCAGGTAGAAAGTAGCTTTGGCATCATAGCGATCAAAGAGCGGTGTTCC
Organism: Catalinimonas alkaloidigena; assembly: GCF_029504655.1. NCBI lineage: Bacteria > Pseudomonadati > Bacteroidota > Cytophagia > Cytophagales > Catalimonadaceae > Catalinimonas > Catalinimonas alkaloidigena. Next base: position 7,091,586 of record NZ_JAQFIL010000001.1, on the reverse strand, counting down.
CACATCCACCTGGCTGGGACGTCCGTCATCAAAGCTCAGGCTGAGCGCCATACGTTTACCGTCTGGCCATTGCATGGGAGAAGTAGAAGGTTGAGCTATGCCAAAGTAGCCAATAAAAATGAAGAAAAAAGTAGAATAGACAGTCTTGTACATGTTAGGTGCAGGTTGTTGTAGAACATAATTTAAAGAAATTCTCCTATGAAGGAAAAGGTAGGGTTACTTAAAGCGGAAGATTGAGAGCTGGAACATGGAACACTCACTTCCGTTATTTGGCTTCCAACTACCGGTCAGTCTTCTTCTCCTAATCTTCCAACAGAAAAGTAACGAGCTCAGGGAAGATGACCACCAAAGCCAGAAAAACCAATTGTATAATCACATAAGGGATGATGCCTCTGTACAAATGACCGGTAGTGACTTGCGGTGGGGCTACGCCTTTCAGGTAAAAGAGAGAGAAGCCAAAGGGTGGAGAGAGAAAAGAAGTCTGTAAGTTCAGCGCCAGCAGAATTCCAATCCATATTAAATCTATGCCCATTGCACTAAAAATAGGTGCTACTACTGGTACTATGATGAAAATGATCTCTATAAAATCAATAAAAAAGCCAGCAACAAATACCACTACCATTACAATTGCCAGAAAAGCCATGGGTGAAAGGTTGGCCTGCTCAATTAGCTCCACCAGATAGCGGTCTCCCTCCATACCACGAAAGACCAGGGCGAAAGCGGTAGCTCCTACAAGGATAATAAACACCATACAGGTCAAATGAGTAGTCTCCTGCATCACTTCTTTCAGCACTTTTATGTTAAAGCGTCCCTGAAGGATTGTTAGCAAAGAAGCACCCATAGCGCCCACTGCTGCTGCCTCGGTAGGAGAGGCAATACCCGCGAAGATAGACCCCAATACGGCTGCGATGAGCAGAAAAGGCAGCACAAAGGCAGCAATTACTCTTTTCAACATTCCCTCTCTTCTAAATTCAGCAATCTCTTCAGCAGGCATGGGAGGCGCTACGCTCGGCTTAAAAGTTGCCACTCCCACCACATACAGCAAATAGCATCCCACCAGCGCCAGTCCGGGTACGAGCGCAGCGGTAAATAAGTCGCCTACTGATACATTCAATACACTTCCCAAAAGTACCAGTACCACCGAGGGTGGAATGATCTGCCCCAGCGTTCCTGAAGAAGCAATGGTCCCCGTAGCCAGCTCAGCACTATATCCACGTTTGAGCATGGTAGGCAGGCTGATCAGGCCCATGGTAATAACCGTGGCTCCTACAATTCCCGTTGATGCGGCCAGCATCGCTCCTACAATGATCACTGAAATGGCTAACCCCCCTTTAAAGCGACCAAATAGCAAGGCCATCGTTTCCAGCAGGCTCTCCGCCAGGCCGGATTTTTCCAGCATTATTCCCATATAGATGAACAGCGGTACCGCCAACAGCACATAATTCGTCATGGTGCCGAAGACGCGCAGGGGCAGCAGGTAAAAGAAGTCCGGACCGAATGTTACCAACCCAAACAAGATGGATACTCCACCTAGCGTAAAGGCCACCGGAAAGCCAAAAAGAATTAACAGGAAAATAGACAGAAAGAGAATAATCGGCAGTATATCAGGCATGGTCGCTATTAGTGGATTCGGTAACGGTTAGTAATGATCGGAAGGCTAAAGAAAAGGCTTGTAAGAGCAGCAGAAAAAAACCAACAGGAATAGCCCCTTTCACAATAAAACGAGCGGGTAAACCTCCCGGATCAGGTGATCCTTCGTTGATGGCATAGGCATTGGCTGTAAATTTCAGTGAAGACTGAATGGTGATGATACAGAAAGGAATTAAAAATAGCAGCGTGCCAATCAGATTGACCCAAGCCTGTTTTTTTGGTGAAAAATTCTGATAGAATACATCTACCCGCACATGCTTATCGTGCTTCAGGGCATAGGCTGCTCCCAACAAAAAAATGAAAGAGAAGATATGCCATTCCAGTTCTACGATTCCAGAGGAGGAGGTATTGAAAAGATAGCGGGCCGCCACATCGTAGCAAATGAGTATGACCAGTAGGGTGTTGAGCCAGGAGACACCTTTGCCAATGGCTTCATTCATGCCATCAATAAAGTTACTGGCGCTTTCTAGGGTTTTTCTCAACTTATTCGTCTAATTTTGAATTAGTAGCTTATAAATATTGTAGTAATAGATCATAGCAAATATATCATAAATTTGCAGAGAAGTAAGCCGACTTTCGTTTGATCTATTGATTAAGGCTTAACCAAGATCATCTGAAAACTAGCTTTTCTTCATAATTCATTCATCATTATTCGTTCGTATGAGTGTAGTCAGTGCACAGCAAAAGAAAACAGATATTCGTAAAGCCAAACCTGAAGCTATTAAGGCATTTTTGGCAGAAATAGGGGAGAAACCTTTTCGCGTCAAGCAGATACAGGAATGGTTGTGGAAAAAGTCTGCCCGAAGCTTTGAAGAGATGACTAACCTCTCTAAAAACACACGTGAGCTGTTGCAGGAGCGCTTTGTCATCAAACCCGTTGCCATACAGGAACAAAACTTCAGCAGCGACCGCACCATCAAATCGATGTTTCAGCTGCATGATGGACATGCGGTAGAAGGTGTACTCATTCCTACGGACAGCCGTATGACGGCCTGTGTATCTTCGCAGGTGGGTTGCTCCCTCAGCTGTAAGTTCTGCGCTACCGGCTACATGGAGCGCAAGCGTAACCTGGACGCTGCTGAAATCTATGACCAGGTCGTTTTAATTAATCAGCAGGCAGAAGAAAATTATCAAATACCCCTTTCTAATATTGTGTACATGGGTATGGGCGAGCCCCTGCTGAATTACCAAAACGTACTGACTTCTATTGAACATATCACTTCTCCTGAAGGTCTGAACATGTCGCCCAAGCGGATTACGGTCTCTACGGCGGGCATTGCCAAGATGATCAAAAAGCTGGGAGATGATCAGGTGAAATTTAACCTGGCACTCTCGCTACATGCCGCCAATGATAAAAAGCGAGATCAGATCATGCCGATCAATGAGAGCAATACGCTGGAAGCTTTGCGTGAAGCACTGAATTATTTTTACGACAAGACCGGCAGTAGAGTCACCTTTGAATATATTGTCTTCTATAACTTCAACGATACGCTGGAAGATGCCCGGGAGCTCTGGGAGTTTTGCAAGCGCGTGCCCAGCAAGGTCAATATTATAGAGTACAATCCTATCAAGGAAGCTGACTTCAAAAATACCGAAGCCGACCGTCTGGATCAGTTTGCCGCCTATCTGGAAAGGAAAGGGGTTATTGTCAATGTTCGCCGGAGCCGTGGCAAAGACATAGACGCCGCCTGCGGTCAGCTGGCCATTAAGAAGAAGTAGTTGGCTGTACGTTTGGAGTGATCACACCATCGGCAAAACGTTCCTGTTTGAGGTTAACCAGCACCGCATGTAAAGTTTCTGCCGCCAAACCATGGAGTACTAACCTGTAAGCTGCACTATAAGTCGTCTCCGGTACCATCGGATGCTTGTTGTTCACCAAACTCAGATGCCCCGGTGTATTGAGAATTTGTGAGGTGTAAATACCGATAGTCTCATCCAGTTGCAGCGAATTTGAAGCTCTGATAAAATCATTATTTGTAAGAAAAAACTGATAGAAAGGGGTGAAAAGCTCAATGGCTGACCTTAAATCCAAAATATTCGTCCAGCGGTCAGGAAATTCTATGTGGTCAAAACGATCGGGCGTAATCATAGACAGATCAATCGGACGTTTTCCTTTGATACCCAGCTTCTTTTCTTTGAGCTGACGGTTCAGGTTAATCACAAAATTGTACAGATTCAGATCATGCTTCAAAAAGAGATCCTCTTTGATATCCTCAAAATCTTTGGGCTTCAGCGGACTGGTCTGTACTTCTACGCCTTCCACATTTTTAGCGATGAACTGCATAATCTCACTCCCCACATGGAAATGCCTGAAGATCAGCAAATTAGCATCCCTACTCACAAAGTTTTTCAGTCCCCAGGCCAAGATTTTATGAAGCACCCTGGAGGAATCAGGAAACTTAGGGAGGAAGAATTTGAAGACATGGATACAAAAAGATCATGATCTTGGACCAGAAGCGGACCAGCGGAAGCAGATACATAACCGAGCGTGAGCTGTTATCACGCATCAATGCCAGCTTGGTGTGGTCATTGATCGGAATACTGCTATCCAGGTACATCGCCAGCCAGGGATTTGGATCGCGGCTGTCGTGGGTGGAAAGGTCAAACATGTGTTGTGAGCCCATACGATTGAGATTTTAGTAGTTACCCAGTTCTTCCAGTTGCATCTGATACAGGCGGGCGGTCACTTTAGCCGTCTTCGCAATTTTCCCAGCAACCTCCCTGTCCATCCTCGGATGATTCAGTGCCTGCTCCAGATTATGAAAATGGTTTTCATCCGCTACGCCATGATAAGTGAAGAAGGAAACCTGATCCTGCTGAAGATGCAGCTGGTCTTTCATCATTTCTCCCCAATAGCCGGCCAGTCGTTTTCCAATGCCTTCAATAATGAACATAGCCCCCAGCAAATCTATGGGATTAGGCTTGCTCGCCTGCTGAAACATAAATGAAGAGAGCGCCACGCTTCCCACATTTTTTTTTCCGCTGCGGATCTTGCTCAAATCCTCTCCCAAGGCATGGAAGTTCTTCTCCAGTAGCTGATAATCTTTGTGTTCAGTAGCGGTATGTTTGATGAAGGCAGAGCGCAGCTCAAACAGCTCAATATCAATATTGGAAGCCGCACGAGAAATCCACTGCGACCCATCTATTACCTGCTGCCGCAGGTCCATCAGTAGTAGTTTATAATCTTCCAGGCTTAGCTGTCCGTCATGGATTTTACGCACAATGGGTACTTTCAGTAGTTTACTTTCAAAGTCAATCCAGGTCTGGCTCAACTGCCGCACCAGCCATTCTGAAGTAGGATTTGGATCCACCACCAATTCAGGGGCCTCAATCTCACGCAATGGATAAGCTTTATCAGTAGTTTTTGCGCCTTCTACCGTAAGTAGCATGAAAGAGGTAATGAACCTGCCACTCTCCGGCACCATACATAGTATCTTATCTCCATCTTTCAATTTGCCGGAATACATGAGCTCTTCCAGCATGATGTATATAGAAGCTGCTCCGGTATTGCCTTTGGTAGCCAGGTTGCTGAACCATTTTTCATCAGGAATCAGAGCGCCACCTTTGGCCATCAGCTCTTTGATGGGGGCTTTGAAAAATTCGGAAGAATAGTGGCAGCAAAGCCAGTCAACCTCTTCTATTTTTATTTTTTCCTGATCTATGAGCTCAAAATAATGGGCTATACCGGTCTTTACCACCTGTTCCAGCAGCCGGATGTCTTGCTTCAAGTTGATTGCCCCGGCATTGGCAGCGGCCGTATAATCCGGATAATCCAGCCAACTGGCTTCCCGCGAATTTTTGTTGTCATTCTTGCCAGTGTACATGCACTCCGGAAACTGATGGGCATGGGACGTCAACTCTATCCAGTCAAGTCTAAAAGATAAACCATCTTCTCTTTTATGGTTTTCCAAAACCAATGCACCCGCACCATCGGAGAGCATCCAGCGGAGAAATTCCGTATCAAAGGGCACGGAAGTCATTTGTTGGGCATCATAGCGTGAAGCCTTGAACAAACGGCTGGCAAACTCGCTGCCTACACATACCGCATTTTGTTTTTCCCCACAGTAGATCTGCGTATACGCATTTTTGATCGCCATCATCCCGCTGGCACATACACTTTGAAAGCTGGCTACCTCACATTTAGAAAGTCCAGATTCTCCATGCACCATGCTAGCAAAGCCCGGCACCGGCAAATCTCCCTGGGTAGTGCCGGTAGCCAGCAATTGAACATCTTTAGCCTTAAGCCTACTCCTGTCCAGCGCCTGTCCTATAGCCAGGGCAGCCATTTGTGCGTTGGTGTGGGTACTCTGCTGGGCTTTGTCCAAAGCATAATGTCTGAACATAATGCCGTTTTGCCTGAGCATACGGTTTTTGACAATACTGCTTTTACCGTTAATTCTGCCTAGATAATCTTCCATCTCATCATTAGAGACAGGCGCATTTGGCAAAAATGTGCCCAGGGAAGTGATGTAGACTTTATGCATTGGGCTGTTGTTCCTTATTAGAAACGTTGGATTTAGGTTTTGAAGTATTCAAAGCAGTCAAATTATCCAGGATAGGGCTGGCGAAACCATAGTTTTTCCTTCCTTTGCGATGATGCTCGGCATGGCGCGTACTCAGTATTTTCCAGCCTGCACCTGTGCCATTACCAAACCTGTAATTACAATGTCCGCAGAAATTTAAGAGGATACTTACCAGAGGATACAGGAATATAGCCATAGGTGAAAAAGGAACCCAGGGGGCAATGGTCAAGGGAACGGTACTGAGTAAAAAAGCTTCCAGTCCATGAAAGCTGTAGACCGAATATACGGTAGGGGTAATGGATCGGTGGTGCACATAGTGTACCCTTTTCATGAAAAAGGGAATATGCATCAGACGATGGATGGTAAAAAAGTGGATTTCATTCCAGATGCTCAGGATGATCAGTCCTAATATTATATAACCAAAGGTATTGGGAAGCAGTATAACCCAGCCTTCCCGGATCATCCAAACCATCGGGATGGCAGACAGTCCAAAAATAAATACGGATTTGAGAGAATGACCGATCTCAAAACGAATCTGCTGAGGGTTAGCTTTTCGGGAAATAATTTGCTGTAAGTGTCCCTTTTTCCATAAAAGCTTACAGACCCATAAGAAAAGTGGGGCAAGGCCAAGGTACAGTACAAGAAAATAAGCAATTGTAATGCCTACTACCTCAGCATATGTATAGCTGTAAATAATATCCTCTACCAATACTTTTAACATCTGCGTGCTAATATTTTGATCGGAAATTATGCCTATGAAGATAAACGCTTTTTTCTGATCTTATCAGTATATTACCACTTAATAGTTTTGGAAAGATACATTTGAAAGAATTAGCTGAAGGTCATTCAATATTGATTGTAAGTATCTGTTTCTTTTCAGTTTTGGGCATAAAAAAAAGCGGCAACAAATTTTGCTGCCGCTTAAGAAATATTATTCTTCTCTACTATGCACCTGCGATGGGGGAGAAGTAGCTTCAACTGCCGAAAAGGGTTCCAGAATTTTGTAAGTATGTTTAGCTTCTTTGGGTACCAAATATGAGTCGCCGGCTTCCAGCGTTACCACCTGCCCTTCGGAGTGCAGTTCCGCTTTTCCTTTCAGTACATAACCCACTGTTTCGTAAGGACGGCTTACTTCCGGCTTATTCATGTTAGGGGACTCATCTTCCCACATCCGCATGGACACTCCTTTTCCTGAAGCTAAAAATTTCTCACCGTTTTTCATCTCAGGTGAATGAGTTGAATCTATCTTCTTTATGCTTGTGTCAGCCATAAAAATCTGTTTTTAATTTCAAAAGTGATTTACACTTACCTAACCTCAGAAAGAAAGACTTGTTCAGGGTGTTAAGGTCACCGTTTGAGCTGTCATGCTGTAAAACTCTCCATTTGTAAGACGATAGTGCACAGTAAAAGCATGTTTTTGTGCATACTCAGGTTCAGAAGCAGGTTGTAAAATAATAGGATCATTTGAAGCCAGAAGACCATCATCAATAAGAAAGTCAGTGAGCCCTACGATACGTCCGCTATAGAAATCATAAATTTTGAAGATTGAATTTAATGTGTCTCCAGCAGCTATCACTTTACTGCTGCCGGCCTGCACATAATCCGCATCACTAAAGACAGCAATATCAGCGATTTCTTCAGTAGGCTGAGGAGATACTGGTGAACAGGCATAAGCCGCAGGAAAGAATCCTGCTGTTAAGTTCTGAGACGGCTGGTCACTTTCCTCCGAAAGCGGCATCAGGTTAAGCCCATAACGATTATAGGCAATTGCTGTCTGGGCCGGGATATTTTCCTCTATGCTATACCCTCCTTCTATCAAACGAACATTGGCCAGGGTAATATCGGTAATCTGGTAATACTGTGTTCCCCCCAGATCTCCACAATCATCGGTGTTACAACTCCAGGGCAGGATGAGCAACAAGCTTAAAGCCCCTCTTATCACATAGTCTTTCATAAATTCAACTGACAAATTTAGATTGTCAGTGAACAGAAATCGTGCCCTTGAATGCAAAATATTGTACATTCAAGGGCTCTTTCTCACTTCTAATACTATGGCTGTAGTACTACTTTCACACAATTATCTTCCTTTTCATTAAAGATTTTATAGCCATGCTCGGCTTCACTCAATGGCAAGCGGTGGGTAATAATATCATCAAGCTTGACTTTACCTTCTTTTACTACGTCCATCAGATAATCAATATGGCGTTGCACCGGTGCTTGTCCGCCTCTTAAGCCTAATCCTTTGTCAAAAAATTTACCCAGGGGGAAATTATTGTGGTAGGAAGCATATACTCCGGTAGTAGTTACCATTCCACCTCTTCTTACAGTATCAAAGCAGTTTTCCAATACTTTAGCAGAGCCCACTTGTCCACCCAAGGTGCTGGTTACTTTCTTGACGATTGAGCGATCTGCTTCCATGCCTACCGCATCTACACAAATATCGGCTCCTCTTCCCTCAGTCATGCTTCTTACTACCTCTGCTACTTCTTCTTCGGCAGCATTGATCACTTCACTTCCTGCGGCCTGTTTTGCTTTTTCCAGGCGATAGGGCTGAATATCTACGCCTATTACCCGCTCAGCTCCTCTAAGCCAGGCAGACTTTTGGGCCATAATGCCCACCGGGCCACAGCCAAAGACTACTACTGTTTCACCTCCTTTGACGTCTGCCCAGTCAATGGCTGAATATCCGGTAGGAAAAATATCTGTCAGGAAGAGTACCTGCTCATCGCTAAGTTCATCGGGGACTTTACGAGGACCAAAATCAGCGAAGGGAACACGGGCATATTCTGCCTGGCCGCCATCATATCCGCCATACATGCTGGTATACCCGAATAAGCCGCCGCCTTTTCCTTTGGTCAAGTCTCCTTCGGGGCCATAAAACTCGGGATTAGAATTTTCGCAATGGGTATGCAACTGCTGTTGCTGGCAGAAGAAGCATTGACCGCAGGCGATAGGAAATGGGACGACCACCCTGTCACCTCGTTTCAGATTTCGGACATCTGTACCGGTTTCTTCCACTATTCCCATAAACTCATGTCCTACTACAAACTTTTGCTTGTCAGGAATCAGGCCATTGTAAATATGAAGGTCTGAACCACAGATTGCTGTGGAAGTAACCCTTATGATGGCGTCACGGGTATCCCGGATGATAGGGTCAGGAATGGTATCTACTTTTACATCTTTAGGTTTGTGATAAACAAGTGCTTTCATGCTAAAAAATTGAAAATGTTTAGGCGAAAAAATTTACTCGCTCACTTAACCTGACAATTTTCCCTTTGTTAGCTATCTCTTTCCCCGGCAATGAAAATTGAGGATATGTTCATTGAACCGTCCAGTATTTCACTACCACTGCTGGTAACTTTTCTCTATTTTACTACTTCTCTGGGGATAGCCGACGGCAGCCGACTTAGCATTTCGTTGTTTACCAAGTGCGTAAAATTGGTGAAGGACTGTACGTTGATCACATTATTTTTCTGACGCCCTACCAGCACCACTTCATCTCCTACCTTGGTGTCGGGGATGTGAGTAATATCTACCATGAAGAGGTTCATATTAATTAAGCCTACGATAGGTGCTTTTTTACCGCCTATCAAAACATGCCCACGGTTAGATAGAGCACGAGGATATCCATTAGAATAGCCCAGAGGCATTACTGCCACTTCCATATCCTGCGTAGCCTGATAAGCTGTACCATACCCTATGAACTCCCCGGCTTTCACATGGCGAATATCCATGATGTCTGTTTTCCAGGTAAAGATACGCTTCAAAGGTTTATCAGAAGTCTTACCTACTTCCTGCAAATGGAGGTAGTAAATATCGGGGCTGGGCCAGAAGCCGTATTGTGCTACCCCTACTCTTACCATATCATAAACCGTGTCTTTCATGGCCAGCGCTGCTGCGGAGCAGGCGATATGTCTATAGTTAGGCATTAACTTTTTGGTCCGGCATTGTTTTATAAATGCTTTGTAGCGTTTGTGCTGCTGATCTATCTTAAACTGATTGGATAGGCTCTCCGCCCCGCCAAAATGTGTACACAAGCCTTCAAAAATCAGAAAATTCTGATTTGCCTTCATAAACTCCAACGCTTTCGGAAACTCATCATCTTGCAGGCCTGTGCGGTTGGCCCCGGTTTCTACTTCCAGATGAATTCTGGCCTTTTTATTTAACTTTTTAGCAGCTTCCAACGCTTTAGGAAGTCGATCAAAATTATAAATATAAAATTCAATATCATGTTCAATCGCCCAGGGAATGTCATCTTCATAAAGTATACCCATGATCATGATGCCGGAACCTTTGGTGACGCTTTCCAGCACTTCCTCTGCCTCAAAAGCTGAGGCTACTGAAAAATGACGGACCCCGCATGCCTCCGCCATGGGAACAAACTGATGAATACCGTGGCCGTAGGCATTGGCCTTAACTACGGAAGAAAACCGGACATCAGGCCCGGTTTTCTTTTTGATAAAATTAATGTTGCTTTTGAGTGCTGCCTGATTTAATAATATTCTTGAAGAGTGTTTTACCATTGTTTTTTGATTTCATTCCAAACATAGGCGCGACCCCAACTCTCACGGGCCAGCTTTTCTACTTTCTTGATCTCCGGACTGGGCACTTTGTCCACCCAATACTTTGCTTCCAAGCTATTAAAGTGAAAAGCATACACTCTTGAAGCAAATTGGTAGAATGGCAAAGAAGACTCTCCGTGCTTTTCCCCGTGGTCATACACTGAAGGTTTTATCCCCTGGCCCCAGTCCTGGCGGCCTTCGTTATTAGGATTTAGAAAATAAGCCCTCATTTCACCTTCAGGGTCACGACGAATGCGTAAAAGTGATACTGCATGGAAACCCAGCATATCCCCTCGGGAGGAAGTAATATAGATACCTACCGGATTAGGATAAACCAGTCGGTGCCCTCCGTTAAAATCGGGATGGCAGGAGGCATAAAATATCCGCTGAAAGCCCTTGAAATCCTGTATAGCATTGAGCAGGTAATTATATACTGAGGCAAAGCCCACCTGTATCCACTGTCCATAAAGCGCGGGGTTTACCCATTTGTGGGGGTCTTCTCCCCGGCCGGACGCCAGGCGCATCATTTCATTATAGATCTTATCCAGTTTAGGTACCAGTACTACCGAGACCGCATCCAGGTTATAATCCATATTTTCTACCAAACCTTTGCCCAGTTTACTTGACTCCAGTTCGTGGCCTTCAAAGCGGAATGCCAGATTGTTCTGCGTAGCGGCAGTAATCACCAGGTTGATCAGCTTGGCAGGAGCATGCTGGCTCCACATGCTAATACCTCGTGCTGATTGACAGGTAGGATTGTTTCCTTGCCCCACCCCCAGCGGCTGGCCTAAGATACGGATCAGTGCACCAATAAGGTACTGCAAAGCTTTTACATCCGGATGCTTTTGCACGATAGATTGTATGATATCTTCTTCAGTCTTGCTATGCAGCCTAACGCGTCGCATATTGTCCAGACCGGCACGTACAGCCTGGCGAGAAAACAGCCCTTTTTCCAGCATCTTGGCAAAACCATAGATACATTGAGCATTGTTAGGATGAATAACCTCTCTAATCAGTTTTCTTACAAACTTCTTATGTCTATACCATTCCGCTTCACCAGTATCACTAAGCTCAAAAGCCGCCGGAACTAAGTCATCCTGCTCAGCAGCAATAAGGTGAAGTAGCAGGCTGGCATGAAAATTACTTACCAGACCGTGGGCACGCATTGATTTCCCCATCTCATAAGCTTCCTTTGCCAGCACATCCGGGCTGGCTTGCTTCAGAAATTCCTCATAGGCCTCAAGCTCCTGGTGCTCTCTCGCTCCTGTGGAAGGGGCATACAGTTCATCTACATACATTTGCAACGTACTGTCGCTTTCTGACTGGGTGTCCAGCTGGACTTTTTGTTTTACCAAACTGATAATTTCGCGTGCAGTACGTGTCACTACCGGGCGCTGTTCACAAACGATGGTGATCTCTTCCGCCAGTTTTTCTTTGATACCTTCCAGCCGTGAATGCTCTAGCAAAAACCTAAACAGTAAGCTAATCTTCTTCAGCTCGCGCTCGCTCATGTTGATGCGTGACTCTTCTGTGGGCTCCTGAAAAACGAATTCCAGATTATGTACCAGCACCTCTTCCAGAAAATTAGCGGCTTCATCAGTGCTTAGCTTACGAGATTTGATGTCTCCTTTGGCATAAGCAAGCATACGCAGCTCACTAAGTACTTCAAAAGAAGAGTTTGGGTGTCCGCTTTTCAGGGTACCCTTTACCAGGGTAGGGACAAGCTTGTTGGGTTCATTCCAAGGCGTTCCTTTAAATACACCTGCCTTTTCCAGGGGGCCTATCTTTTCGTACAGATACGCCATGCCCTCGAGGGTCAGGCTGAGTTTATCAACCTGACTAATGAGTTTTGTGGCCTTATCCTGTTTTGTTAATTCACTGGCTTCCAGAAACTCCTGATAGGAATTTTGGAAGTTGTCAATATTCTGTTCTGCTAAAATAACTTTATTCGTTCAATGGTTTATAAATAGAAATCTACATTCTCATAATGCTTCAGTAGCTCGGTCATACGATCCGGGTCTTCTCCTTTAAAATTAATTGTACCAAAGTGGTTCCCATAACCTTCACGAGAATCAATTTTTTGTGTGCTCAAAGGAGGCACTAAGTTGTGATCTACAAAATACGGCTCCTCTGTAAGTTCGTCAGGAATTTCCAGTTTGGAGATTTTTCCCTTACGGGGATATATCATCACATTTCCGTAATAAGTTTCCGGCTTATGTCCTTTAGGAGGAAAAACCGCATCCAGCTCTTCTTCTGTAATATTTGGGTCATGAGACAGCACAAACGCACCCAGAGCATCAAAGTCATATGCCTTGGCTGCCAGTTCTAAAATATGGCCTCCGGGGATACGACAGGCTACCTCACCAAAGTTCATTTCATCATTTTCTGTAAGGAACCACTCGGGATGAATCATACCATATTCTATGCCGAAGATATCCACCAGCTTCTGCACATGTTTATGGATAAGGTCACGCTTGCTCTCCAGATAATGCCCCTCAGGAATGAAGTTAGAATAGCCTAACTTGACATATTCAGTAATGTTCAGGAATCGGATTTTTCCTTTGTTAATATAAGCTTCGCAGGAGAACTCTCGTCCACTCAGGTGGCTTTCAGCCATACAGGGAAAGTCGGTGTCTTCTACTTTTTCGTCAATATCACGCATGGAGCGCAGCAGGCGATGCCCTACTGTACCGGCAGCCGCAAAAGGCTTGAGGTGCACCCAACTATCTTCTTCACCGGGCACCTGCAAATTGGCCTGGTTGAGTCTTTTCATAAATTCACGTACCTGCTCCCGATTATGAACTTCTTCAAAAAAACCTACTTTTAGTCCGCCAATCAGTGCCTTACGTTTCATCATGGCTTTATTTCGGAACAAAAAGGCTCTGTTGAGTACGCGAGGGTCATTTCTGTAAATGGAATTGAGCGCTCCTGCCCATTCTACAGTTTCCTCAAACAAAGGCACCGCTACATCTACATTGAAAGATTTTAGTTTTTCAGCAAGGTCAATAGAGTTTGAGCTGTCGCTCCACTCATCAAACTGGTAGGAAACAAAAGGAATATTATTTTCTTGAGCATAAGACTCAAAATCCGGGAAGGAAACGACTACATAAGGTTTGTTGAGCTTTTGCATGCTCTCAATAACAGGTAAACTCCACCCTAAAAGTGCAAAACAATTTGCCATAACTTGTATTGGTTTTTAATTAGATGAAAAAACTTATTTGTTTCTCGTATGTATTAATAGCTTGTACGTAGGTACACATATTAACAACGTCCTGCAAGGGTAGGTGTTTGCTTCTTTCTGCTTTATCTTGTTTATGGCTACTCAAAGTCATTATAAGCCTCTTTTTATTTATACTGCTTTAGTAATTGGGACTCCATCCTCATCTAGAGGCTGATATTGCTGTCGTACATAAGCAGAGATAATTTTCTTTTTATATTTTGTCAGGCTCAACTCCTTATTTACCGCCATCTGTAAGTCACTTTTCCATTTTCTGCGGGCTTTGGCTCCCACCAGATAGCGAATCGTGATATTGGTCCAGGAGTCGGTAGCAGAAATGAAGAGTTGAGGTTTTTTTGCTACTGCTTCATGGATGTTCGATTTTTTTAGTATTTGAGCATAATCCTGAGCGGGCTGAAGCATATACGCTCCCAATAGTCCATCAGCGACCTTTTGTAAAACCTCCATTGCCAATGATATGTCTGACTCATTTGCAATAGGGATTGCCAGCTCATCCCATACATAAGGAAAATCTCTTGTCAGATTAATTACCGTGCCGGTCAGAATCTCATTGTTGGGAAAAGTAACCAACCTCCCGGTGGACTGCTCAGCCTGCACTGCTCCCGGCTGATCGGGCGAACCGATTTCCCAGACGGTGGTGGTGAGTGAGTCAATTTGGTACACATCGCCAAACACTTCGCCTACTGCGATGCGGTCTCCTACGCTATAGTAGCCCTGAAAGGAGTTGAGCAGCCAGCCGGTAAAACTCTCAATGGGCGTTTGCAGTGCCCAGGAGAGGGCAAGTCCTACCAGGCCTACCGAACCTACCAGTGCCCGTATATCTCCCGCCAGTACGCTAAGTGCCACACCCGCTGCCAAAAGCCAGACAGAAATAGAAAACACTGCGATCACAGCATTTGAGAAGTTCCAGCGATGGGTAAGCCTACGGATCAAAGGACGTAGTAGCCTGAGAAACACCCAGGCGAGGAGAAGTGCCAACAATGCTATGAGCAGCTTGGGCAAATTCTGGTAAAAGCCATTCCACAACTCCCTTACGGTAGCAAGTGCCTCATCGGCAGCCACCGAAGTATTTTCACTCATACTTTTTTCTTCAGCCACTATGGTTTCTGCCTCCGTTGAATCCTGGGCTTGTGAAGCTTCTCCGCCGGGAAAAAACAGTAAAAGTAGCATCGTGAAGGCTACTGCCACAATGGATGCCTGACGAAATTTGCTCAACTGGCGGTTAGCCTGATCGGCTGTTTTACGACTGTTAATACGATCTCTTCTACTGTTTTTTGGTAGTTTTCTTTTTCTCCCAATGGTTCTTTTGAGCAATCGTCCCTTGGTAATTCTTTTTTTACTGACTTGTCGTTGTCTAGAATTTGTAGCTTTCATAAAGGGCAGGAATTATAAGGTTTGGTACAGGTTTATATCCTAACTACAACACGGTACGCAAATACCTGTTTATTAAATTTCATTTGCACCCTACTCCTCTCATATCAGAAATGTTATATTTTTAGAGGGATTTTTTTTATTGATCAGGGGTGAGAAAAAGTGAGAGTAAAAATAAATTTCACGCTTTAAAGTCCCTGTTTTACAAGGAATTGCAGCTTTTAAAAAAAGGCAAGAAGGACCAAAAACCTTTTGAGCAAGTACTCGTTTTGAGAATTATTTAAACACAATTTTTTCATCCACCTTAATTTCTTAATTATGGAAGAGCATAAAAGATCAGTCAATATCCTTAATGAATTGCTGGAAAAAAACTACGATGCTGAGAAAGGCTATCGTAGCGCGGCAGAAAATGTGAAAAATTCTCGTCTGGCTAATTTTTTACTCCAGAATGCAGACATACGGCAAGGTTTTGCTATAGATATCGCTGAAGAAATTCTGGACCTGGGCGGAAAGCCTGTCTCTGACACCAGCATCATGAGCGAACTGCATAGGGCATGGATCAACTTCAAGTCTGAGATTACCGCAGAAAATGATGAAGACGCTGTTCTCAAAGAGTGTATACGAGGTGAGGAGGCTGCACTAAAGGACTACAATAAAGCTTTGAGGAGTAAGAGTCTTGATGATTCTACGGAAGTACTGCTGGAAGAGCAGCGCGCACAGATTGCACTCGCTATCAGCGAACTGGAAAGCCTGGAAGAAGAAGCAGGGGCGGGGGAGATATTATAAATTTTACACAGGAGGGACGTATCCCTCCTGTATTATTTATTTTTGTAAGTGTTGCATCATTACGTCGTACACCTCGGTAGGAGCTATATGCTCTTCAGCTAATAAGTTTTTATCCTGGCTAATTAACAAAGGACGGTCTTCTACTGATTCAGGAATACGGCCATGCGAGCCCCTGACTAATGTAGCATCCAGAGGAATCACATCCATCAAATAGCGGAAGCCCAGCTTTTTCTTCAGCAGCTTCATTCCTACTTTCGCTTTCAGAAATTTGATGTCAGGATCAGCAAATACTTCTACCGGATCGTAACCGGGTTTCTGGTGAATATCTACGGTACGGGCAAAGTCAGGGGCCTTTTTATCGTCCAGCCAGTAATAATAGCTAAACCAGGAATTTTTATCAGCTCCGACCACAAAATCACCGGCACGATCGTGATTGATATGGTATTGGTTTTTCCCTTCCTCATCCAGTACCAGCTCTACACCGGGTAGATCTTCCAGCAGTTGCTTTACTTCTGCCATAATACTTTTATCATTGACATACACATGGGCCAGCTGGTGATCTACTACAGCAAATGCACGACTGGCGCCTGCGTCCAGCCTTTCCAGACCGAGTTCTTCTTTGATGGTAATCCATCCTTTCTTACGCAATGCACGGTTAATATGTATTGGATGGTTCACATCCGTAATGCCATATTCTGAGAGCAACACAACCTCCGCCCCTCGAGCTTCATAGAAAGTAATCAGGTCTTTACATACCTCATCAATCTCATTTAAATCTTTGGCAATTTTGCTGAAATCAATACCGCAGCGCTGTAGGTTATAATCCAGATGAGGCAGGTAGATGAGTGTAAGGGTAGGGTTATGCCATTCTTCTACTTTCTTGCTGGCATCAGCTATCCAGCGGGTGGAGCTGATATTGGCATTGGGTCCCCAGAAGCTAAAGAGAGGAAACTGGCCCAGCTCCTGCTGCAGGCGATCACGCATATCCATAGGGTACGAATAGATATCCGGTAGCTTGCGTCCGTCGGAAGGGTAAAGGGGGCGGGGGGTTACTGAATAATCCGCGCTGGAGTACATATTGTACCACCAAAACATATTGGCACAGGTAAAATCGGGATCTGCTTTTTTCGCCTCTTCCCAGATTTTAGGCGCCTGTACCAGATGATTAGACTGCCGCCAGAACTTGATTTCACATTCGTCCTTAAAGTACCAGCCATTACCCACGATACCATGCTCTTCGGGATACTTCCCGGTCAGATAGGTGTACTGCGAGCTACAGGTAACTGCTGGCAGCACCGGGTCAATAGATATTTGCCTGCCCTTGTCTCTCCACTGCTTCAGAAATGGTGTATGTCCACCGATAAGGCGGGGGGAGAGGGCTACTACATTGATGACAACAGTTTTCTTCATGCCTGCTCAAAATTTTCTCTTACCCACTGTAGTTCCCGAGCGATAGATTCACCCAACTCTATACGTATTTCTTCAGGTAAAACTTCCCAGGTATAAGTTTCTACCTCCAGATGGTGCGTGACCGGGTGGCTTTGCAGGTACTGAAAAGTCTTCAGCACATCATCCTGGGTAGACTGTAATAAACCATAGTTTTCTAAAAATACCGGCACGTGAAAATGTGTTCTCCATTCCTGATACTGAGAATCGTTGATTTGCTCCAGGGCATCTGGCAGGTCAGGATACTGCTGGCGAGTACCATTCTGATTGGCGGCTACTACCTGATGTAAATAAGTAGATTCTGATAAATGCTGAAAAGCCTGCTCGGTCAGTTTACGTTCTGCTGAGTTTTGTGGGAGGTTTGCTTTTAATGCTGCACTGATTTGCACTTTTCCGATACGTATGTCTTCTCGCTCAAAGCGCTGAAATACTGTCGCTGGCTCTTCATACATGACGGCAAAATGACATACATCATAGCAGACACGAATATGCTCCCGCAGACATTCTTCTGCTTCTTCAGCCTTCATTCCATGCTTCTCTTCCAAATATTGAATCCCTTGCGGGAGCAGGTGTTCCTGATAAAAATGCACCGTGGTTTCGGTATCTTCCAGCAGCCCATCCGGCTCGGGCTCAATATCCAGATGGAGAAACTGACCATGCTGCTTTCTGATTTCGTACAGTTGCCAGGCAAGCTTGCTCAGATATTTTACACCTTTTTCCATAGCCGCCTCGACTTTTTTCTCATTCTTGTGCCAGTATTTGTAGGAAATAGGTGAAGTAGAGATACCGCCGTCCATCGCATCGGGCAGGAGTTCGCTTAGAATATGAAAAAGATTGCGGGTGTATTCATAACGTGCTTCGGTAGTCCAATCGGGCTGATGCACCTCATCCTTCACTCGCTGACGATGAAAGCCTCCGTAGGGAAAGCCGTTCATGGTAAAGACATAACAATCATGGGCTGCCAGCCAGTTTTTAAAAGTTGCCAGATGATGGGCATT
This sequence comes from Catalinimonas alkaloidigena, assembly GCF_029504655.1. NCBI lineage: Bacteria > Pseudomonadati > Bacteroidota > Cytophagia > Cytophagales > Catalimonadaceae > Catalinimonas > Catalinimonas alkaloidigena. Next base: position 7,073,012 of record NZ_JAQFIL010000001.1, on the reverse strand, counting down.
TTTTAACTGGTCAGCTGCCTGTCGCGAGAGACGTAAGCCAATGCCAAAATGCTCATCAGGAGAAAGGGCTGCTTTGATTCTGGGCACATAAATATCCAGGGTCTGCATGACGCTATCCCAGTCTTCGCCCGGATGAATATTAGTACAATAGGTAAGCTGGTACTGCTTATTCAGTTTCATAAAAACAGTTTAAAAAAGATATATTATACGATAAGATCGCTCTCTTCAAAAACTTCTAACTTTGAAATCGCCTCACGGATAAGTACCACATCCATCTGGTGTACTTCTACCCCTCGCCCAATGGCTTCCAATAGCATAATAGTAAGTTCTCCGCCCAAATGTTCTCTAAACTCCTGCAAGCCCTGTACAATTTCTTCCTGCTCCATTTGGGGAACATACAGGGTGAAGCCCAGTACTTTCAGTAAATAAATCACTCTGTGTAGATCTTCTTCACTGATCATGCCTTTCAGCTGAGAGTAAGTGACGTCCAGGGCAATCCCTATCGCTACGGCTTCCCCATGACGCACTTCATAGTTTGTAAGCTGCTCTAGCTTATGTGCAGCCCAATGTCCGAAATCCAAGGGACGGGAAGATCCCATTTCAAAAGGGTCTCCTCCTGAGATGTGCTCCAAATGCAGCTCTGCACAACGATAAATTAGCTCCTGCATGGGCTTAGCTTCACGGCTGGCCAGGGCTTCCGCATCTTTTTCCAGTTGTTTGAAAAAGGCTTCGTCTTTGATCAGCGCGACTTTGATGGCTTCTGAAATTCCTGCTCTCCAGTCACGATCATTCAGGGTAGAAAGGAAGTCAAAATCGTTAATTACAGCGAATGGAGGGGCGAAGCTGCCCAAGTAGTTTTTTTTACCAAAATAGTTAATCCCATTTTTTACCCCCACACCGGAGTCGTTCTGAGATAATACAGTCGTAGGAATCCTGATATGCCGTATGCCGCGGTGTGATACCGCACTGGCAAAACCTACCAGGTCAAGCACCGCACCACCGCCTATGGCAATGATATAAGAGTGGCGATCTATACTGTAGGTATGGGTAGCCTCTACAATTTGCTGCAGAAGTTTAGTGTCATTTTTTGCCTGCTCGCCTCCCGGTACGATCAGAGGCTGAGCACATAAAGTAAAATCCTTAGCATAATGTTGCGCATGCTTGTTGATCTGCCGCAACAGTGTCGGGTGGACTTCGGCAACACCACTATCTACCACATAATAAACTTTAGGCTTTTGCTGGCTTCTGACGAGCTCGGCCAATAGAGTATTATTTGTATGAAAAAGTTTTTCTGTAAATAAAACTTGGTATTGGAAAGGGACACTAAAAGTCTGCTGTATGGATTTCATGTACTCGTATTGATCAGAAAGATAGATTGCAAGATAATAGTTATGCTACAAAAACAACCATGAATCTATGCTAAAAGTGCCTCAAGCGCGTATGTTTAGGTTACCGCAAAAGCTTTTCCTACCAGGCGGGAGATGGGAAACAGGAGCAATACGACCAGCCCATAGAACCAACCGGTAAATGCGGTAGCCAGTGCGGCATCCAGTATAATAAGAGAAAGGACACCCGCTTTGACCGCCAGGCCCACCAGCCGTGGTTCTGGATTTCGCAGTGCTTTGAAGAGAGGAGGAAATATGAAGTAGGACAGCAGAGCCAAAAAAGGGATTACCTGCCAATACACCTGATTGAACAAAAATGCCAGCAGGAGTATGCAAATAAAAATAAAGCCATACATAAAAGCTGCCCCACGAATGGCCTGCCTGTTTCCACCATGCACTTCTCCCCGGCTGATCATGGTGATGGCGGCTATGTAAATGACTGGAATCAGGCTGATGTACCATACCTCCCCGATAACAGCAGGAACCACACTCACGCCTAAGAGAAGGTTTCCTCCTCGGCACATCCCCATATTGATAGGGCCCCAGATATTCTGATGTTTTCCCCAGGCATCATACAGTAAGGCACAGGCAGCTACCAGAAAAGCAATGAGCAAGCTAAGCAATGATATCATCCAGGCAGATAAAACTCCTAATATTAATAGTATAGCTCCTAAAAGACTTGCACTGACTAAGCTGGCATCGCCGCTGGGAATAGGTCTTTCCGGACGCTCAATACGGTCCAGTTCGGCATCAAATACATCATTGAACACTACACCTCCGGCATATAATCCGATAGTGGCTAACGCCAGCCACATTAAGGATTCACTGTGGTCACCATTATCTATCCACTGAATAGCCAGGCCAGAAGCAGCAAAACCCGCCATGATATCTGCAATGGCAGTGATTACATTAGCCGGACGCATCAGTTTGACATGCGCAATGAGTTTTTTCATAAAAAAATAGGAGATTGCTGTATTTGGTAAAAAAATAATTGTGGTCAGTGAGAGCACCAGCCAAGGTTATATGTCAATAGCAAATAGTTCAATGCCTGCTAATTCTCTACTATGCCTGAGGAGCCTTTTACTTTGGGTGTCTGGCCGCCACGTAGCACACTGTTGCCTGAGTATTTTTCTCGCTGATCGATAGCGACTCCTTCCTGCCAGTCACTTTCTTTCATTTGTCCACTCTGGCTGTACGCCTCTAATGCGTTCTGATAACAAGCCTTATGCACATCCGCTTCAGAAATTCCTTTTTCCATCATCAGCTTAGCGGTTTTGGGCACAGCCAGCGGATCGCTTACACCCCAGTCGGCTGCGCTATCTACAATAATGCGCTCCGTACCGTACTGCTTCACTATCTCTACCATGCGCTCACTACCCATTTTGGTATGCGGATAAATGGTAAAGGCCGCCCAGAAGCCCCGGTCCAGCACTTCTTTTACCGTCTCTTCATTGTTATGGTCTACTACCACCATATGAGGTGCCAGTCCGTGCTCAATAGCCACATCCATACTGCGGGTAGTGCCCCGTTTTTTATCCCGGTGGGGGGTATGGATCATGACAGGCATATCTACTTCTTTGGCCAGTTCCAATTGCATCCGATAATACTTATCCTCCGCTGGTGTTTGGTCATCGTAGCCAATTTCACCCACCGCTACTACGCCTTCTTTGCCTACATAAAGGGGAAGCAATTCCATGACTTGCTCGGCCAGTCGTTCATTGTTAGCCTCTTTAGAATTGAGACCTATCGTACAATAGTGCTTGATGCCAAACTGGCTGGCTCTAAACCTTTCAAAACCTACCAGGCTATTAAAATAATCCTGAAAGCTACCCACTTTGGTACGTGGCTGGCCCAGCCAGAAAGCAGGTTCTATAATGGCAACAATACCTGCTGCCTGCATAGCTTCATAGTCATCAGTAGTTCTGGAGGTTACGTGTATGTGTGGATCTATGAATTGCATGATTTAGTTTTAAGTTAAAAGTTAAAAGTTTCCAGTAATGAGCTTATCTAAGACGAGTTGGACTTCTAAAAAGCTAAAGGTATAAATAGTAAAAGCATTAGCCATTCACTCATTATTTATTCATCGTTACTCATCAGTCATTACTTATTAACATTATAGCGATCTCCGATACTTTGCCAGTTGATTTCTTTCTTGGCAATGCGGCCTTTGACATCCGGATGTTGGTCAAGCAACTCTTTTCCTCCTGAATAGGTGTTTTCCGAACAAGCAAGCAGGGCGGCTTCTACCTCCAATGGTTCACCATCTTTAACTGACTTTTCGAGCTCAGACAAATATTCTTCATTCAGGTAAGGAGCCACAAAGCGCCAGATTTCCGGGCTGATCTGGCGATGAGCTGCCCAGCGTTCATGCGCAAAATCTATCAGCATACGCGCCAGTTCAGGATTTGCCCGTTCATCTACATGGTATATTTTATACAGCGGCCTTCCCATAAATACTGCTTTGAGCACCAGCTGATTCCAGGCTTCCTGCTCCAGGTAATCTGCCGGATAAGGGTTGTGCAAAGCAATAGCATCAAATACATTTGTCATATTGGTACGAATTCCTTCGGCTGCCCTACCGGTAAGTTCCTTAGGGTGCGGTAGTAAAGGAAGCGCCGCATATAATGCCTGCTGTTCATACATATCGGCCGTTTCGCACATCCGATCAATGGTCAGTGCATACTCCTTAAGATCATCATGAGGCAGAAAAAGCAGAATATAAGTGCGTGTTATCTGAGTCGTATCCCAGTCCTGGGGGGTGAAGCCTTCACGAAGGGCGTTGGCTTTGCTCAGGCTAGCTTCATCGTATGTTATTGAGGCCTTGCCCAGGAAGCGGGGCACAGAACTGAATGAGAAGTAGAAGGTGCGATAGTCCCATTCCTGCCTGAGTTTGCTCAGTTGTTTATCCAGCCACTCCACACCTTCAGGGCTTGCGTTTTTTTGGATCAGAGTGTATAAAAATTCTCTTGCCTGTTCCAGGTTAGCTTGATAGGTAGTTGTTTGCATATTAAAAAACTTTGAGGCTTTAAGTTAAGGGATATTTAGGATTTATGCATAGTAGATAAAAAAACTACCATTAAAGCTTTTAAATAATGATTACAATCAGGCACTGGAACTGTTCTCCGTATGCATTGTACCCCAGGCACGTGATTATAAGCTTAACAATGAAGAAGGTGTAAGTGCTGACCGGTACAAAGCAGAAGAGCCAGGCTATACTCTGGCTAAACAGTGCCAAAGGAAATTTGCCAATAAGTTTTTGTTACTTACTCCGACAATAGCAACATTTATGTTTTTTAGCTTACTTTTCATGCATACAGCAAGAAGCATATGCAAAAAAAAGCGCTACCTGATTAAGGCAACGCTTTTACAAATATAGCTGATTTCAGATTGAGATCAGGACTCTGAACATGTTTCAGGGTAAAAATCTACTGCGCTTCCAGCTTAGCGGCCATACGTTTACGCTCGTTTTCATCCAGATAGATCTTACGCATACGGATGTTCTTGGGTGTCACTTCCAGATACTCATCTTTTTGAATGTATTCCAGCGCTTCTTCCAAAGAGAATGTCTTTTTGGGAGCAATCTTAGTGTTATCATCTGAACCAGAGGCACGCATGTTAGTCAGTTTTTTCCCTTTCAGAATATTAACCACCAAATCGTTACCACGGCTGTGCTCTCCGATTACCTGCCCTACGTACACATCTTCACCCGGATCCACAAAGAAAACGCCTCTGTCCTGTAACTTATCTATGGCATAACCTGTACCTGCGCCTGTATCCATAGAGATGAGTGACCCACTATTTCTTCCCTGAATAGAACCCTTGTATGGCTCATAAGATTTGAACCTGTGGTTCATTACCGCTTCACCAGCGGTAGAAGTCAGCACATTGCTTCGCAGACCAATCAGTCCACGAGCAGGAATATCAAACTCCAGATGCTGCACATCACCGCGAGATTCCATAATCGTTAACTCACCTTTACGCTGAGTAGCCAATTCAATCACTTTACCGGCAAATTCGTCAGGCACATCTACTACCAAATGCTCAATAGGCTCATGACGCACACTATCAATTTCCTTGAAAAGGACCTGGGGCTGTCCAACTTGTAATTCATAACCTTCACGACGCATGGTTTCTATCAGAACTGACAAGTGAAGGATACCACGTCCATAGACTAAAAATTTATCTTCGCTATTAGTCTCCTGTATCTTCAGCGCCAGGTTCTTCTCTGTTTCTTTAAATAGTCTGTCACGCAGGTGGCGAGAAGTTACATACTTACCTTCTTTACCGTAGAATGGAGAATTATTAATGGTGAAAAGCATACTCATGGTAGGCTCATCAATGGAAATACGTGGTAGTGGCTGTGGGTTTTCAGCGTCGGTAAGGGTATCCCCAATCTCAAAATCATCCAGACCTACGATGGCACAGATATCACCACTTTCTACTTCGGAAACCTTTACTCTGCCTAGGCCTTCAAAAGATTGAATCTCTTTAATCTTGGCTTTCTTTACACTGCCATCTCTTTTACAGATTGCCATGTTAGCGCCTTCTACCAGTTTGCCCTGATACACACGGCCGATAGCGATACGACCTACGAAAGCCGAATAGTCTAATGAAGTGATCTGCATCTGAGGGATACCTTCTCTGCGGGGTGCTTCAGGAATGTGCTCCACAATCGCATCCAGCAAGGGCAGAATGCTGTCGGTAGGCTTTTTCCAGTCGGCTGACATCCAGCCCTGCTTGGAAGATCCGTACATGGTCACAAAATCCAGCTGCTCTTCTGTAGCATCCAGATTGAACATGAGATCAAACACATGTTCATGTACCTCATCGGGACGGCAGTTTTCTTTATCTACTTTATTGATCACTACAATAGGCTTAAGGCCTAGCGCAAGTGCTTTACTGAGGACAAAACGTGTTTGCGGCATGGGACCTTCAAAGGCATCTACCAATAGTAGTACGCCATCGGCCATCTTAAGTACGCGTTCTACCTCTCCGCCAAAATCGGCGTGACCAGGAGTATCTATGATGTTAATCTTTACATCTCCATAACGTACAGACACGTTTTTAGAAACGATGGTAATCCCCCGTTCCCTTTCCAGGTCGTTATTATCTAATATAAGTTCGCCGGTTTCCTGATTCTCCCTCAGCACTTTAGAGGCGTGAATAATTTTGTCAACCAGCGTAGTTTTTCCGTGGTCAACGTGAGCGATAATCGCCACATTTCTGATGCTCTGCATGAAATAAATTTTTATTATGCTATGAAAGCGCAAAAATAGCGTAATAGGTTCGATTTAGCGGAAATATTATGGAATAAAGTTTTGCAAAAGGCTATAAAGCCTTTCCCTGCCGCTCAATCTTAGTATATAAAGCGTGGATTCTGCTAAAACATAGCTTTTTGTACAATAGCAGATCGGTTTACAGGCGATCACTCTAACTTTTCCAACATAAGCATCCTAAAGTCGATCGCTTCGCTTCCGGGTATTTCAGTCGCTTTAAGGCTTAAGGTTCCTTTCCCCTGGCTAAAGTGCATGACTCCTGCACTCATGGATTTGAAATCCTTCACATAAGATTCCTGCCGCTCAATACGATCATTTTCCATGCCTATCAGGGGTGGGTCATGGGCTTCGTTAATTTTGAAAGTATGGGCGATATCCTGAAAATTCAACCGCATCGTTGCTCCCACATCTTCCGGCTTGCAGGTATAATACACTTCTACCGCGAAATCACCTGCTTCCAGCACTTCCACTTCCCAGCTAATGCTATCTTCAGTACTGGTCCAGTTTTCAAAAAACGAACAATTGGGATAGCGGTTTGAGCGCTGAATATTTCCGTGGGCTGCTCCATCTCTGGCCGGAATCTGATGGTATCGGAAGTCCGGATGCCCTACCAGAAAGCTACGCTGATCCTCAGCCGGAAGCTCTGCCAAGGCATCTTTTTCCCACTCATGACGAGCAGCAGCAAGTTTCTCTACTACTTCAGGATGGGCTTCGGCAATATTATTGCGCTGCCCGGGATCATTGTTTATATCAAAAAGCTGACCTTCATGATCCAGGCGATACTGCTGGCTACGTACACTGGTTTTTCCGTTCCAATGATTAATCAGCATTCTATCTTCCCAAGATACTTGTCCTTCATTGAGCATTATAGGTTTGAGACTCTTACCATCCAAAGTCTTTTCCTGTTCTGTAACAATCTGCGCCAAGTCTGCCAGTGTAGGAAATATATCTATGATACCCGCAATTTCCTCTATTTTTTTACCTGCCTCTAATCTTCCCTTCCACTGCATAAGCAAAGGTGAACGCACACCTCCCTCGTCGGTAGCACCTTTTCTTCCCTTCATATCGCCATTCCATCGCCAGGAATTTGGCCCGTTATCGGAGAGATAGAGTACGATAGTATTTTCTTCCAACCCTTGCGTTTTTAATGTCTGTATTAATCTGCCTACATTCCAATCTATATTCTCACACATGGCTAAAGCAGCACGGGTAAATTGAGGGTCTTCTTTGGAGGGGTCGCGATGCAGAGAGTCTAGTGTTTTGCCATCCATTTCATTCCACCACCGATCAGGCACCTGCATGGGGCTGTGGGGGGTATTGTAAGGTAGGTAAAGAAAAAAGGGCTGTTCTTTGTTCTTTTGAATAAATTCTATCCCCTTATTGGTCAAATCGTCAATAATATAACCATCCCCTTTTACAATGGCGCCATTTCTTTCCAGCATAGGACTAAAGTAATTGCCCCAATGCCCGGAGGCAAAGCCGTAAAAGTCATCAAATCCACGGCCGTTTGGATGGTAAGGGTACTGCATCCCATTATGCCACTTGCCGTAGCAGGCAGTTTGGTAGCCCGCCTTTTGAAAATGCTGGGCAATGGTAGTTTCATCCAGGTCTAGTCTTTCTCCTCCGGCAGAAGTAGAATAGACGCCTCCACGCGTATGATAACGTCCGGTTAGCAGTTCAGCGCGCGTGGGTGAGCACACCGGACTTACATAAAAATGCTCAAAAGAAATTCCATTTTTCGCCAGATTATCAATATTGGGTGTGCTCAGGTTGGCGTTTCCATTCATACTCAGGTCGCCCCAGCCCTGATCGTCACTCATTATGAGAATGATATTGGGTGATTGCGTTTCGTTTTGCTCCGCTGATTGCGCATTGTCAGATTGGCCTGAACATCCCAGAAAGATAAAAGCTCCTAAGAGGAGCAGAGGCTGTGTTGAATATTTTTTCATGTTGCGTATTAGTAGTAAAAAGTAAGCTTGCCATGTTCAAATACAGAAATCAGCATTATAACATACCCTTCGCATAAAGCCCTCACGTTTCGGCTCAAATGAGCTTCGCAATCATCTGGGAAGCCTCCCTAAGGGTGTGACGCCTGATTTCGCGTTCTTTTTCAGGATTGCTTGACTTCAGCTTAAACAAGAACCTTATTTGTACCTTATCAAAAGAGAGCTGCCGTACGACCAGCTCAAAACTATTTTTCTTAATATAACGCTCATATTCCTGGGCGGCAATAATTAACTGATCCATCAGTTTAGCTGTATCTTTAAGCAACTCAGTTTTTACTTCCAGATCTACATGCACCAGGCCCTGCTCGCGACGGCTCAAGTTTGTAATATCTGAATTGTATACAGTAGTGTTAGGAATTGCCACAAAATCCCCTTCTTCCGTACGCAAATGTACACTGCTTAGCGTAATGTTAATTACTTTACCTTCATGGTTGCCCACCTTAATATAATCACCTAATAAAAAGCGATCACTCGCCATGAAGATCATACCATTGACTGTGTTGGAAATATAATCTTTGGTAAGTAAAACGGAGGCTACTGCTACCAATGAAAAGGAAGTAAAGAAGGTCTCCCATTTTATATCAAACAATAAAAAGAGAGCAGCTACAAATGCAGCAATAGAGATGAGCGTGGCGATTCGGTTGACCGCCAGCACTACATTATCCTGCTCCTCTTTAAGCTTTTTCCTCCTGATATAAAAATATACGATAACGATTCTAGCCAGTGAAACCAGCAGATGCGTGGACAGATAAAAAAGCACAGCCCGTATAATGAGGGCAAAAATATTTTTCTCTGCACTTTCTCCTTCCTCTCTGAACCAGTCCTGAAACTCATAGTTCATGTACATGATTCCTAGGAGCAAAAGAAATTTCAGGATAAAGTAAACTCTCTTGCGGCTTTCTTTCTGCAACAGCTCCTGGCGGTCTATTTCCTGTGCTGCGGCTATACTTCCTTGATTCATAATGGGCGCAAAATTAGCGTATAATCTGAAATTCTAATACGATAAGTCCTAAGAATCGTGCTCTCAACTTCTCTTAAGAATCGAAATAAGTTCTTAAATTGGCAGCTTAACACAAATTTTATGAGATTTATAATATTGAATCTTTACTGTAAGGCATTATTTGCTGTTTTGACAGCTGGAGTATCTTTATCCTGCGCTCCTGAAAAAAAAATGCCTGCCACTAACTTAAGTCAGGAAGTGATCATTCCTAAACCTGTTTCTGTGACTGCCACCAACTCTGCTTTTGAGCTTACCACTGAAGCTGGCATTCATATACAGGGAGCGTCAGAAGCGTTGAGAAAAAACGCCCAATATCTTGCTGATAAGCTCAAGCCTGCTACCGGTTTTGAGCTTGCCGTAGAGGGCAGCGAAGGAGAAGCTGAAGAGGGACATATTTACCTTTCTACCGGTGCCAATGATGATCAACTGGGAGAGGAAGGCTATGAGTTAAATATAACAGAAGAGGCTATAAGCTTAAACGCTAATACTGAAGAGGGGATTTTTCGTGGCATGCAAACGCTTTTTCAGCTACTTCCTGCTTCCATTGAAATGGGATCTGTACAGCAAGGTCCCTGGTACATCCCCAGCGGCACTATCCGTGACTATCCTGAATATGGTTATAGAGGAGTGATGCTGGATGTGGCTCGCCACTTTTTTGCGCCAGAGGATGTAAAGCAGTACCTGGACTATATCGCTTACTATAAAATGAATGCCATGCACCTACACTTATCTGACGATCAGGGTTGGCGTATAGAAATCAAATCATGGCCTAAGCTAACGGAAACTGGTGGAAGTACTGAAGTAGGTGGTGGGGAAGGAGGCTTCTATACTCAGGAGGAATATGCCGAAATAGTAGCTTATGCAGCAGATCGCTATATCACTATTGTACCGGAAATTGATATGCCCGGCCACACCAATGCGGCCCTCTCTTCTTATCCTGAGCTTAATTGTGATAATAAAGCCCGAGAACTGTATACAGGTATAGAGGTGGGTTTCAGCACACTTTGTACCGATAAAGAAGTGGTGTACGAGTTTATTGATGATGTAGTAGGTGAGTTAGCAGCCTTGACTCCCGGTCCTTATATCCATATAGGTGGAGATGAGTCACATGTAACGCCCATGGAAGATTATATTCCTTTTATCAACCGGGCTCAGGGGATTGTAAAATCACACGGAAAACAGGTGATGGGTTGGGACGAAATCGCCAATGCCGAGCTCGTAGATAATGCGGTAGTTCAATACTGGGCAGAAGCAGAGAATGCACAGAAAGCTGTAGCTCAGGGGGCAAAGGTACTGATGTCGCCCGCTACCAAAGCGTATATGGATATGCAATATGATTCAACGACACAGCTTGGGTTGCACTGGGCAGCTTACATAGAAGTAGACAGTGCTTATATCTGGAATCCCGCTGAACTTGCTGAGGGGATAGAAAAGGAACAAATTATTGGCATTGAAGCACCATTATGGACAGAAACCATTACCAATCTGGATGAGTTGGAGTATATGGTTTTTCCTCGTCTGCCCGGCTATGCCGAGATCGGCTGGACGGCCTCCGGAGAAAGAAACTGGGATGAGTACAAAGAAAGATTGGCTGCCCAGAAAGACCGTTTTGAGGCGATGAATATCAATTATTATCCCTCACCATTTGTCCCTTGGAAATAAGTAAGACTTGCATGAAACACTACTGTTGAATTTCTGTAGCCCTTTGAAAGTTTCTTAGGCTTCCTTATACAAAGAAGAGGAAGCCTTTTTTTTGCTTTAATCCTTTCCTATACACTCTAAGGGCCTTCTTTTTTCTCACTCAACATCCACACTCATTTATCGTTAAATTTTACATACGGCACATATTTTTTACCAATCTTTTTCAACTATTATTCGTTATACGTGCCTAAGCTAATTGTAAGTAGAATTCTTACATGGTGCCGAATCAGAATGATATGATGTTAGGTTGAAAGACCTGCTTTTTATATTCAAGGAAAGATTTTTAACACTGAAAATGATGAAGAAATTACTAATTGTATTGGGTAGCTTGGTAGGTATTGTGCTTTTGGCAGCCATCATTCTTCCCATGATCTTCAAAGATGATATTCAAAAAGCTGTGGATAAAGCCATGGCTGAGAATCTCAATGCTAAGGTTTATTATAACATTGACGCATTTAGCCTCTCCGTACTCAGAAACTTCCCTAATGTTACAGTCTCCATGCAGGACTTTGGAGTAGTTAATAACGCTCCTTTTGAAGGAGATACCCTGGTTTCTGTAGGAAATTTTGAGCTGGTGGTTAACCTCAGGAGTGTACTTTTTGACGACCAGCCCCGCCTGAGTGAAGTCAACCTGAACAATCCTAATCTATACATTAGGGTTTTAGAAGATGGCAGGGCTAATTATGACATCACAGTTGCTAGTGAAGAGGAAGAAGTACCGGCAGATACTGCGGCTTCTGAGTTTTCTATTGGTATTGACCACTGGGAAATCACCGATGGTAACATCATCTACGAAGACCTGACGTTACCCATGCTCATGGTACTTCAAAATGTGAATCACAGTGGTAGCGGTGATTTTACGCTGGATGAGTTTGATATGGAAACCCTTACCGAAATTGGTGCCCTTACCGTCAACTATGACGGAGTGGAATATATGACCAATAAGCAGGTAGATGCGGATGTGACCATGTTGATGGATCTGGCAAACATGAAATTCACCTTCAAAGACAATACTGTGGCTGTCAATAATTTCAAGATGGGCTTTGATGGTTTTTTTGCCATGCCTGGTGATGATATGGTGATGGATATCAACTATGCGGCCAAGGAAAATACTTTTAAGAGCTTGTTCTCATTAGTTCCAGGAGCTTATCAGGAAGATTTTAATGGCCTGACCGCTGAGGGAACAGTAAACTTCAATGGTTTTATCCGCGGCACCTATAATGATAATTCTATGCCTGCTTTTAAAATGGAGCTAGGTACCCAGAATGCCATGTTCCAATATCCTGATTTACCCACTGCGGTTACCAATATCGATGTAGACCTGCTGGTAGAAACCGAAGAGGGTAATAATCTTGATAATACTGTGGTGAATCTGGAGACTTTTCATGCGCAGATGGGCAATAACCCGCTTGACGCAAAATTTCTGATGCGAGGCTTAGATAAGCCTTATATTGAGGCTATGGCTAAAGCACAGTTAGACTTGGGAGAGCTGAACCGAATGTTCCCTATGGATAGCCTGTCTATGAAAGGAAATTTTGACATTGACCTGAATGCAAAAGGTACTTACGACAGCACTACCAACACCATTCCTCAGATTAATCTGGCCATGGGAATGCAGAATGGTTTTGTCAAATCAGGAGAATATCCACCGCTGGAAAACATCAACTTCACCTCCTCAGTGGTCAATGAAAGCGGAAATATGGCACAGACCGTGATCCGTCTTAATAATTTTAATATGCAAATGGCAGGAGAGCCTTTCTCTGCCAATATGGTGTTGACCAACTTGGATAACTACACCTGGGACCTGAATGTAAATGGAGCCATTGACCTGGAGGAGCTAATGCATATTTACCCTATGGAAGGGATGGAGCTTGCTGGGCGCATTACAGCTAATATTTCTTCTCAAGGTAAAATGTCGGATGTAGAAGCCGAAAACTATCAGGCACTACAAACTTCCGGTTCTATGGAAGTCAAAGACTTTAGCTATGTAGGTGAAGACTTCCCTCAGGGATTTACCATCAGCAATGCCAAGGGTGAGTTTAACCCTCAAAGAATTACTCTGAGTAATTTTGATGGTGCTGCCGGAAGTACTGACCTCCGTATGAATGGTTATCTGGCCAACTATATCGCTTATATCTTTGGAGAGAATCAGGTACTAAAAGGTGAAATGGCTTTGAAGTCAGGCAAAATGAACCTGAATGAGTTTATGTCAGAAGATACTGAGGAAGTACCGGAAGACACCACTGAGGCAGCCCTGGAAGTGGTAGAAGTGCCTAAAGACATTGATTTTGTCTTCACTTCCAGCATCGCTGAAGTGATCTACGATGACCTTACACTAAATAATTTTAAAGGCGACCTGATTGTACGCAATGGTGTTCTGCGGATGGATCAGCTAGGCTTTAATACACTGGGAGGACAATTTGCCATGAGTGGTGCCTATGATACCCGCGACATGCAAAAACCAGCCTTTGATTTCAATCTGGACATTAATGAGCTGGCGATTAATAAAGCTTACGAAAGCTTTAACACAGTTCAGGCATTAGCGCCCGTGGCTGAAAAGATGGAAGGAAACTTCTCTACTGATTTCCAGATTGCCGGCTTATTACTGCCTGACATGAGTCCTGATATGAACACCTTGGATGGTAAGGGAATCATCTCCATTGCTGACGCGGCTCTTAAAGATTCTAAATTGGTAGAAGCTATTACCAAAGTATCTAAACTCAACAATACCGATGGCATCACTTTGAATGATGTAAAGGTACGGGCGGAAGTAAAGAACGGAAGAGTATTCGTTGAACCTTTTGATGTCAATATCGGGAACTTTAAAACCACCCTTGCTGGCAGTAACGGCATAGATGGTAGCGTAGATTACATTGCCAAAATGAATATTCCGGCCGGAGCTGTAGGCTCAGCCGTAAACAGTGTAATTGCACAACTGACAGGTGCAAATGGAGCGGTTTCTTCCAATATACTGCTAAACCTTAAAATCGGTGGTACTTACGATGATCCAAAGGTAAGCCTTGCCGGAGCTGAAGCTGGCGAAAGCACTACACAAAGCGCCAAAGCTGCGGTAGCCGCTAAAGTAGCGCAGGAAAAGAAAGAACTAGAGCAGGAGCTTCAAAAGCAGAAAGCGGAAGCGGAAGCCAAAGCCAAAGCAGAAGCTGAAAAGGCAAAGAAAGAAGCGGAAGCCAAAGCCAAAGCAGAAGCCGAAAAAGTGAAAGAAGAGGTAAAAGAAGAAGTGAAAGAAACGACCGAAGAAGTCAAGAAAGAAGCTAAGAAGAAGTTGAAAAAGATCTTTGATCCTCCTTACTGATACTTATTACTACCCATACTGTTTTTACAAGCGCAGCGATATATTTCGTTGCGCTTTTTTTGCATTATTGCTTATTCACTTGAAGCTTGTTCTCTTCTTTGTGTATCTTACGGGTATAAGCAAATCCTAACCTTATCATGAGAAGAATAATCTACTTACTAGCATTCATATTCTTAAGCAGTACTGCTTTTGCCCAGATGAGTAAGCACGGAAAGTTTGCCATTGCTATTCATGGAGGAGCCGGAACCATCAAAAGAGAAAATATGTCGCCTGAGCGCGAAGCTGAATACCGCGCCAAACTGGAAGAGGCTCTCAAGGCAGGACACAAAGTGTTGGAAGATGGAGGGAGCAGTCTGGATGCAGCAGTAACAGCCATTCAGACTATGGAAGAATCACCTCTCTTTAATGCTGGCAAGGGCGCCGTATTTACTAATGATGGAAAGAATGAACTGGATGCTGCGATCATGGACGGAGCCACCCGTAATGCCGGTACTGTAGCTGGTATTTCTACTGTGAAAAGCCCTATAGCAGCGGCTCGTGCTGTAATGGAAAACTCACCCCATGTCATGATGATCGGGGAAGGGGCAGAGCAGTTTGCCAAAGAGCAGGGCCTGGATATGGTAGCCCCCTCTTACTTTTTTACCGACCGTCGTTATGAGCAGCTACAACGGATCAAAGAGACTGAAAAACAACAGCTTGATCATGATGGGGATCATGAAGGAGGTGACCGCAGACAGGGTGTATTAGACGCTAAATTTCCGGATAGAAAGTTTGGTACTGTAGGCGCGGTAGCATTGGATCAGAACGGCAATCTGGCAGCCGCTACCTCTACAGGAGGAATGACCAACAAACGCTACGGCAGAGTAGGGGACGTACCCATCATCGGAGCAGGCACTTATGCTGACAATGCTACCTGCGCAGTATCTGCTACCGGGCACGGAGAATATTTTATCCGCTCTGTGGTGGCTTATGATATCGCCGCTCTGATGAAATACAAAGGTTTAAGCCTGAAAGAAGCTGCTAATGAAGTAGTAAAAGATAAACTGGTTGAGATGGGGGGAGGCGGTGGCGTGATCTCCATCGATGGCGAAGGAAATATTGCTTTGCCTTTCAATACTGCCGGAATGTACCGTGCCTCTATAGACACCGAAGGAACAATGTATATCGGTATTTACGAGGATGAGTAAGCTAAAGCTCATCCTCGTCTCCTTATCGTTTATTTGCTCACCATAAGCTTACGGCTTATGCTGTTCTTCCCATCATGGTATTTTATATAGTATATACCGGCAGGTAGCTGTTTCGTACCCAATGATATATTGTGGTTCGTTATTCGTATCTGCTGCTGGAGCACCCCTTTTGAATCATACAAGTATAAGATATTGCCTTTTTCAAATTGTTTTCCCAACTGAATTTTCACTTCATCGGTAGTAGGGTTAGGATAAACTAAAAACGCTGAAGAAATACTTTTCTGCTCAGTACTGTATTGTATATCATCAAACATGATGTCTGCCTGCTTCTTTGAAGCTGCAATTCTGGCATTATTATTTTCATCTGAACAATTGATAGCACCTTCTCCAGTTCCTTGAGGCCCCTGACCATCCAGAGTAATAAAAACTTTATCCAGGAGAGCTCCATCTTCACGATAAGCAAAAGTTAGGGTATTCAAACCTTGCTGAAGCGAAAACAAGCCTTCTGTAACTTCTTTCCACGCAAAAGTAGCTGTTTGTACCCCCTTCATCCAGCTTATCCACTCTCCATCGTTTACTTTTACCCAAAATGAATCATCACCATAAGTAGGGGCTTTTACCCGGGCAAAGATCTGATATTCTCCTGCCTGACTCACATTAAAATTGAAGCTCACATGATTAGCCTCGCCTGAAGGAGCCTGAGCATGGCTATTCCTTCCTGCCTTTACTGTAATATATTGACTGCCTGAGGCTTCATTAGCCTCGCCCACCTCCCAATTACTTCCTATAGAAGAGGCACACTCGCTCTCTAACCAAATATCGGGAGAGGGAGGACTGGAGGATGGTGCTATGCTAATGATATGAATTTTATCCAGGAGAGCTCCATCTTCACGATAAGCAAAAGTTAGGGTATTCAAACCTTGCTGAAGCGAAAACAAGCCTTCTGTAACTTCTTTCCACGCAAAAGTAGCTGTTTGTACCCCCTTCATCCAGCTTATCCACTCTCCATCGTTTACTTTTACCCAAAATGAATCATCACCATAAGTAGGGGCTTTTACCCGGGCAAAGATCTGATATTCTCCTGCCTGACTCACATTAAAATTGAAGCTCACATGATTAGCCTCGCCTGAAGGAGCCTGAGCATGGCTATTCCTTCCTGCCTTTACTGTAATATATTGACTGCCTGAGGCTTCATTAGCCTCGCCCACCTCCCAATTACTTCCTATGGAGGCTTCCTCAGCTTCCAGCCAGATTTCATCTGTGGGAGAAATATTTTCCGGAATAATTTCCAGCGCTGATAGGGTAGGTCTATTTACTGAAGCCTCCATTGTCAGGGTGAGGCTACCATCCACAACTTCTACTTCCTCGAAGGTAAACACTTTGGCTTCGGAGGCTAAGCCTACGCCTACTCCTTCTATGTAAAGGTCTACGTTTTCTTCTACAAGTTGGCTTTCCAAACTAATATCAAATACTCTTTTGCCAGGTCCATTGGTTTTTTTATAACCATAGTATAATTCTGCATGATGTGTCCTAACGGTGTATTTTCCATTTGCTACCGGAATGTCATAAGTTAAACTGCCTGCATCATTCATTGAACCTCTTTCCGTTTGGTAAAGTATATTTGATAAGGCGGGATTAGTGTATGTATGTTCACTATCGTAGAAGGCAGAACTATTGCTATCATTAATATAGGTTGCGCCATTAAAAGTAGCGGTCTCTCCGCCACCAGCATTTAGAAATATAGCCTCGGCAATTGTGTTATCGGTCACTGTAATAGAAACTGGTAGTTCAGCCGTAGCATAACCCGGGGCCGTTGCTTTGAGTACCGTACTGTAATTTCCGGGAGCAAGACCTCTCGCATCTATAACAATATTGACCTGATCTCCTTCGTGAGATGCCTGTCCAGAAAAAGCATTCCCGGTAATCCAGGAAGGATTTCCACTCAAAGAGAGCGTATACTGTGGGGCATCACTTTTTACCCATAAGGCTTCTTTTATGGTTTTTTGGCTTCCTGCGCTTAGCGTTAATGTTAGTGAGGTTCGGAGAAAGCCCATATCAGCTGAAAAGTTTCTTTCTATAGGCCGTTTCCATACAGTATTAAGTGGGTTCCTTACATTATTATCACCCCCATGTGTAATATAAAGCTGATCATTGATCACGCGGGCCGCAGGGGCCAGTAGCTTTAGAGGAAGGCCGCATACTTCGGTCCATGTATTGGTTTCAGGCGAGTATTTTGTGATTTCGTTAAAAAACTCAAACTCCGTTCTTCCCCCTACTATATAGATTTGTCCGTCTAGTACAAAGGTGGCAGGTTCAAAATGTGATCTCTCAAAAGTTAAATCCGCTTTTCTTTCCCATTGATTTGTCACAGGATCATAAGCATGAAGTAAAGCAGTATTGACAATGCTTTCATCATGTCCTTTTTGTCCGCCGATAGCGTAAATTTTACCTCCGACTGTTGCTGCGCTCAAATGATTTCTCGCCTCCGGAAGAGGTGCAGCTTTTGTCCATCCTTTTGCCTCATTATCTAAATCTAACACATAGTGATCAGCAACATCAGTCTGGCGATCTTCTTTTAAGCCTCCGAAGACATGTAGTTTACGTCCTACAAGCGCCATTGCAGCTGAGGCTCTTTTCTGCGGTAAAGGCGGACCAGATCGCCACTTATCAGTAACTGTATTATAGACTTGAACAGCATTGATTGATACTCCGGGATTATCACCTTCAAAGCCCCCTGCCAGCCATACTTCTTCACCTACAGTTATTGCCCCAGTATGCGTAACCGGTATAGGTATTGGGGCTTTCTCCGTCCAGCTATCTGTTGCCGGATCATACATAGTTGTGGTAGAAAGAATTTTTATTTCAAAACCAAAACCAGAAAACACATAAAGCTTATCATTGACTAATGCTGTCATGGCTTCTACCCGATGGCTCGATGCCGGAGATAGCGTTTCCCAATTGCAGTAATTTTGTGCCTGCGCAAAAGAAGAGATAAGCAATAAAATACTGATATAAAAGCCGTGAAAAGAAAGATAATTTTTCATATATAATTCCGTGAGATTTGAGCCAAAAAATAACTTGTGATACTACGAATATAGTGCCCAATTACGCGTAAAACCAATTTGTTCACATGCCAACTCTAACACTTGAAAGCTTATGATGAACTTCCTAAAATTATATTATACCAATATTCTCCCATAAATCACGATTGTATAATAATTTGCATTATTATACCCAGTTATTCAGGATTCCAGCTTTTTATTTTTCTTATGACGGTCCTTATCTCTTTTCGTTTTTTTCTCCATATTTTTTTCAAAGGCTTCAGTTAAATTTACTCCGGTTTGATTGGCCAGGCAGATGACAACCCACAACACATCTGCTAATTCATCGCTGAGTTCTTTCCCTTTGTCACTTTCTTTAAACGACTGATCTCCATATTGACGAGAAATCAGACGGGCGACTTCCCCCACTTCTTCGGTTAGAACAGCCATATTGGTAAGTTCGCTGAAATAACGTACCCCAGTGGTATTGATCCACTCATCTACCTGCCTTTGTGCTTCTTCTAAGGTCATTACTTTTTATCTTTAGTATCGATGATGATGGTTACCGGGCCGTCATTGATTAGGCCTACTTTCATATCTGCACCAAACTCACCCGTTGCTACAATTTTACCAATTTGCTGCTCACAGGCTTTGATAAACTTTTTATACAAAGGCACCGCCGTATCCGGTTTAGCTGCTTTGATATATGAAGGCCGGTTGCCTTTTTTAGTACTGGCATGTAAGGTAAACTGACTGATGACCAGTAAGTTTCCGTCAATATCCAGTAAGCTTTTATTCATCACACCTTCTTCATCATTAAAAACCCTTAGATTAGCTATTTTACGGCTTAGCCAGCTTATATCTTCTTCTCCGTCAGCCTCTTCTATACCGAGGAGAATGAGTAGACCTGTGTCAATTTTTCCTTTTACCTGTTTTTCAATAGTGACTGATGCTTCTGCTACACGTTGGATGACTGCAATCATAGTTCGCTTTTGGCTAGTATTTTAATTTTTTCTGATTCAAAAAGATGAGGCCCCTTAAGGTTCTGCTTGGCTGCGATGAACATAGCCTCTGCTACATTTTTACCTTCTATCGGGCGATATTTTTTGAGCGTTCCTAACATAAGAGGACTCATGACATTCATCATCACCTGACCTATGCGCTCTCCAGTTCTGTTTTCGCCTCTGTCACCTAAAAGTATAGAAGGACGAAAAATATGCAAAGCTTCATAGCCAGTAGCAGCGATTGCCTCTTCTGCTTCACCTTTTACCTGATTGTAAAAAAAGCGGGATTTTTTGTCTGCACCCAATGCTGTTACTATAAGATACTGCCTGGCTCCCTTTTCTTTTCCCAGCTTTGCCAGTTTAAGAGGGTAATCATAGTCAACCTTACGAAAACCCTCTTTGGAGCCTGCTTTTTTCATAGTAGTTCCCAGGCAACAATAAATATCATCTATCTGCGGTAAATCGGCAGCACTAAGCTCATCAAAATTGACAATGATTTCTGTAATCCGCTCATGGCTGATGTCCAAAGGTCTTCTGGTCAGCACATATACTTTCTGATAATAAGGATGATGCTTTAATATGCGTAATAATTCACTACCAATCAGGCCGGTAGCTCCTGCGATTAATGCATTTTTATTTTCCATAGTTTGTTTAGTTTATTTTCCCAGCGTTCGCTCAAGGAGCCTATTAACGCTTTCATCTTTTAACTCTAATTCAGAAGGCGTTCTATTAATTTCTATTCCACTGTTTTTGTCCTGGATATGAAATGAAAAAATAAAATCCCGAGTATATTTAAACCAGCCGCTGATTTTACCAAAACGAAGGTCATAGAGATATATACTGTTTTCTCCTGGCTCTAGCGCATAAAAATACTCGGTAAACTCTATCAGTTCCAGGAGTAAGGCTCTGCTCTCCGCATCAGCTCCCTGAAGATAAGGTAACAATAAAGCTTTTTGTTGCGGAATTTCACTGAAGTCTATCTGTTTATCATCATCGAGCAGTGAATAATAGCCTACATAATACTGGCCGTCTGCCTTAACCACTACTGACCATAGCAGGTTATTAAAAAAAGTAGGGGAAGTCATATATTTCTGATGACTAATGCTTTGGCTCTTTAGGTTTTCTTCTACTATATGGTTGACATTAATTTTGTTAATTATCGTCAAGAACAGATAAAATGTACTGATAGATAATGCTAAGACCGCAGTTCGCTTTCTTATAAGCGATGTTTTCGCCATAAATAAAACCGCTATACTGGCAAAAAGCAGCGGTAAAGTATAAAGCGGGTCAACAATAAAGATGGTACGCCAGGCAACCCTCACATCACTCAGAGGATAAAAGATCATGGTCCCGTAGTTAGTAAAGCTATCCAATAGTGGATGTGTAATCAGCCCCCAAAAAAAGAGGTTGGACCAATCACCAAAACTCGCCACAGAAGATCGCCGATAGAGGAGAAATACCAAGTAGCCAAATACAGGCGTCACCAGCGTAAGTACCAATAATGAATGAGAAAAAGTGCGATGCCATATAGTGCTTTGTACTTCGCCTACAAAAAAATTAAGCACTACATCCAGGTCAGGTATAGTGCCCGCTACAGCTCCCCAGAACGGGGCTTTGTTTCCTACTTTTTTTCCAAGGACTACCTCACCTACAGTTGCCCCGAGTACTGCCTGTGTTAATGAATCCAATGCTTAGTCAGTGATTTGTGCTACCTACTTTAAAAAATGCTAATCATGTTGACTGTTTCTTTCTTAAAGCTCTTGATAAAGTTCCTCAACAATGTAGGACTTAGATACAGCAAGCATCCCCTTTGAACGAGTTTTAGCCATAGACCTCTCTTGTTATTTCATCTGCTGAGCATCTGTATTTTCCCATTCTTCAAACTCTTCTATAGTGCCCTGCACGGAATTAAAAACCCACATCAGCACAGTCAGATCATCAAGAAAGCCGGTAAGAGGAATAAAATCGGGGATGAGGTCCAGTGGCATAACGAAATAAACGATACCTGCCGTAACCATAAGCACATTTTTCCAGGGTACATTGCGGTACTCCCCGCTTACATACGCTCTGGTCATACGGTTAAATGTATTGACCTGATGCTTCAGCTTTTGTAAACTCTCATTGTCATTGCCAATGGCCCGAACTTTTTTAGCAGAATTGGCTAACAGCTTTTTCAGCCGATCTGGGTCTTGTAATATACCTGAAGCTCTTTTTTTTGCTTTCTTAAAGCTGTAGTTCTCTTCAGTATATGCTTTATCATAAAATGCCATACAATAGAAACTGTTTAGTGTTACTTATGGGTAACTGTGCATACTGTCATACAGTTTCACTAAAAATTCTGACGTACTTCATTTTTTAATGCGGAGAGCGCTTGGCTTACTGCATCTTGCTCGTTCTGAGCCTGCATTTGCTGGTCTATTATTTTTCGGCCCAGGTCAATGCTACGGGCATCATCTTCCAGATTTTGTGAGGCCTGGTTAATACTCAATATCACATCTTCTACTGCATTTTTAGTCATACTCCACACTTCGTCACTCACGTACACCTGCTGTGAAAGGTTATGATTAAACTCTTCACGTATATTCGCTACCAGTATCTGATGAAATTCCTTAGCAGAGTATCCACTGTCATTGAGTCTAAACACCAGGTTATTGGGCGTAATGCGTTCTAAAAGCAAAGTTAACCGCTCATAAGCTTGTAAACGGGTGGGAATAATAGCGGTAGAGTTCTGAGCTTTGATATCTACCATCTTTTGGGCCATCTCTTTATCAAGAAAAGATTTTACAGTAAGGTACATGGCATACAAAACAATTGCTGCCGGCAAGATAAACTTGGCAAACTCTACGATAACTTCCATAGTGGTTTGTTAAAAATTGTATGTGTTGAGAATCATTATACGCGTTCTTACGTTTCAAATTTAAGTATTTTAACGGCGCAAAAAAGTGCTGATTGTTTATTGAAATGCACTTTACTTACTTGCCTGATATTGTTGATTAATTTTCATCTATGATTCCAGTAAAAGTTTCCGATAAGGCTCTTGAAGAGATTAAGAAAACAATCGCACACAAAAATATTCCCGACGAGTATGGTTTACGCATCGGTGTCAATGGGGGAGGGTGCGCCGGCGTTTCTTATGTACTGGGTTTTGACAAAAAAGGTACAGGCGATGCCGAGTTCACTCTGGATAATGTTCCCGTGTATATCGCTAAAAAAGATACCATGTTTTTGATTGGTATGGAAGTTGACTTTTATGAAGGTAATGATGCCCGTGGTTTTACTTTTATAAAGTCCGATGAAAAACAACAGTCTGTACAATAGAATATACGAACACTCCTTTTCGCTCTTACTTACCTTTAGTTTTTATGTGCTTATCTTCGCTTTTTTGCTTTCCTGCGAAGATGAACAGACGTCTGTGGATGCCTCTGAAATAAAGAATAATCAGGTTACCACTTCTGAATACTCTATTTCTTCTGTTGATTCCTATTTAAAAATTAATAACATTCAAGGTCCCTTTGGGGAAAAATAGGGCACGAAAGGCATCATTCTGGGGAAAATTACCTATATACCTCTTCTTCTTTGTAAGCAACCCAATAAATATTTTGAACAGTTGTAATTATTCCCGTGTAGGCTCTTTTCATATAAAGTGATACCCCTTTATCAAAAACAATCAAGCCCTTCAACTTTTATATCAAGTAAATTATATAAAAGAAAAGATATGGCTTACCCACAAAATATCAAAGTAACAGTAGATGCTGTAGTTTTCGGCTATCAAAGAGAAGATTTACAGGTATTACTTATCCAAAGAAAAAACGATCCTTTTCAAGGGAAGTGGGCTTTACCCGGAGGCTTTGTAGAAGATGATGAAGCTTTAGATACCGCTGCTGCCCGTGAATTAGAAGAAGAAACAGGCGTTCATACCAGCAATCTAACTCAACTTTATACTTTTGGTAAGCCTGAGCGCGATCCCCGTGCTCGAGCCATTTCAGTAGCTTATTATACTGAAGTGGATCAATCAGAAATAAATCCTCAGGCTGCTACTGATGCGGCTGAAACGCGTTGGTTTAGCACGCGTAAATTACCAGAACTTGCCTTTGACCACGCTGAAATACTAGCTAAAGCCAAAGAAGCCTTTCTGAACAGGTAAAATCAATTTTAATAAGTTTTGGTCATGTCTGCAGGAACGCTAATGACATAGTTTGCCAAACTGTCTAGCTCTTCATTCCAACTATTGATATCCTCTTGTTCAATACTACTTAGGGTTACAATATCTAGTTCTGGTTTAACTTGCTTCAGGTACCAGTAAATTCCCTCAAAATTATCGGAGTGGTAGGAGCCATTGAAGTGTACAAAAGTACAGTTCTCTTCCAGGTTTTGAAGAATAAAATGAGCCATAGTAGCATCTTTAATGGCTTGGGCTTTCACCATGTTTTCCGCCTTCATTCCTCCATGACCGCTATTGTTATGTCCCCCCATCATCTGTAGCATATTTTGGTATGAGGATAAGTTAACATCAAATTCTATGGGTAAAGGGGCTATGTAAGACTGTGCTTCTTCAGATAGATTCTCTAATGAATCAAGTCCTGCTCTTGATACAAAGCTGGCATAACGTCGGGGAATGTTAGTAGCTATAAAGGTATAAGCTTGCTCCTTGGCAAAGTCCAAGAGAGGTTTATAATCCGTACTGTAATTATTCCAGATTTTAGCTTCGTTTTCGAGATGACGTGCTTCAATCAGTCCCTTCAGATATTCGTTGACAATGATTTGGTCATCTGCTTCAAACATTTCTGCTCCTAAGATCAGCTGTCTTTGCTCTTTCTTCAAATCCTTAATGACTTGTAGTTGTAGCCAGTGTACAAGTGCATTGTTATGCAACTCACCAAACAACACTATATCTGCTTTACTCAGGCGCCTGATCATCTTATAGTAATCTGCCTTTTTGCCCTTTTCATTATAAAGTACGTAAGCAGGTTTGTCCATGACAAAAGCAAATGTGCAAAATACTAAGACTAAAAAGATCACTTTCATGCATTCCTGCTTTTCTGAAGAGTAACTTTGGCTTTTTTGCATAGGCCTCCCAGAGGTGGGTTGAGTTTGGAAACGCTCACTTCCACACTGTTAATTACAGTCCACTTCTGCAGAGTTCGTTCGGCTATCCTAGCGGTTAAGCGCTCTAGAAGCCTGGTGGTTTTCTGCATTTCTTCCTGCACTAAATAGTAAAGCTGTCCGTAATCTACTGTATGCTCCAAGAGATCATCTTCTGCTGCCTGATCAAA
Organism: Catalinimonas alkaloidigena; assembly: GCF_029504655.1. Lineage (NCBI taxonomy): Bacteria > Pseudomonadati > Bacteroidota > Cytophagia > Cytophagales > Catalimonadaceae > Catalinimonas > Catalinimonas alkaloidigena. The sequence continues at coordinate 7,047,826 of NZ_JAQFIL010000001.1, read as the reverse complement.
ATTGGTTTCTACAGTAATATCCACCTCGTATCGGTTTCCTATCTTTTGTTCTTCATCATGAAAGCCATGATAAGCAAAAAATTCTAAGCCTTGCAGAGAGATCTTTCCCATAGAAATCAATCAATATTGTCAAAGAACGAGCCCCCTTTTTTAGGCTCTGTGGGTGGTGGGCTAGGAGAGCGGTATTTATTTTTTTCCTCGACGGCCTCAGCCTCCTGCTCCTCTTCCGTTTGATGATATTGTTTATGTTCTTTTGCAGTAGAAGTATTTTCTGTTTCCCGCTCACTTTCCGCTTTTCGTTGAGTCAGAAACTCATTATATTCTTCTACTATTCTTTCTGCCTCTTCAACTTTAGTCTCAATATTAAATTTTTGCTGCGATTCCGCTTTATCTACTTTCTGAAGTGTTTTTTGTGCCAGGCTACGGAGTTCAAACAGTAAGGTATCATAATCGTTTTCCGCGGCTTTATAGCTCTGTTTGAGCATTTTTACCCGCTCTTCCATCTCATCTATTATTTCCTGGGCTTTGCCTTCTGCTTTACTCAAGATATCTCTGGCTTTGGAGTGTGCATCGCTTATAATGGTATTAGCTTCTAGTTTTGCTTCTCTTATCTTAAGATCAGCCGTTTTTTGAGCCTGATCTACCATATTAGCCCCCGTATCCTCTGCGGTTTTAAGGGTTTTAAACAATGAGCTCTCCACTTCTCGGAGCTTTTCCACTTCTTTTTGTGAAGCATCCAGCTTATATCGCATTTCTTTGTTCTCTTCCAGTGTACGTTCCCACTGCTGAGATAATGACTGAAGAAAAGCATTTACTTCATCTTTATCATAACCCCGGAAGTTTTTTTCAAAGTCTTTTTGCCTTATTTCTAGTGGTGTAATCTTCATTTGATTGAGATATTTTATCTACTAAACCTGCTCTCGCAGTTTTCGTTCATAATGTACAGTAGCACAGATATGTTGCCCTTTGTGCTGATTACCAGCTTAATTACTAATATTTACTGATAATCGTTCTTTTTTTCGTTTAAATCAACCTCCCATACGGAAATGCTACGGTCATCACTAGCCGAAATTAAAGGATTTTGCCCTTTTTCTGTTTTGGATTTACTCCACAGTAGCCGGTTAACAGAGGTAGCATGTCCCGCATGTCTTGCTTTATCTATTACTTTCAGGAGTTTAAATCTTTCACTATCCCAAATTTTCACTGACTTATCCATGCTACAGGTAGCAAAGTATTTTCCATCCGGACTATAATCTATATGGTTTATACAGTACATATGAGCCACTACTGACTCGTGCAAAGCATAATGATCATTTACATCCCATATTTTTAAATGTGCATCACGACTTCCTGACAATAGCCAACGATAATCCGGGCTGTAAGTAAGGGTAAAGACTGAATTATCATGAGCTTTCACCTCGTATTTTTTTTCGTATGTCTTCAGGTCATGTATTCTAATGGTATTATCACTGTAGCCTACAGCCATTTCTTTTGCTACTGGATTAACAGCAATACACCTTGCACTTTGATCGCTCTCTTTGAACCGCTTTAAGAGATTCAGCTTTTGATAGTTGAGAATGTTTATTACCCCATCCCCAGATGCTACTATCACATTTTCTTGGTATACCTTTATATCAAATATAGCTGCTTCTGTTATTTTAACGGAACCAAGTTCTTTTTTGGTATCCAGATCTATTACATGCAGCCCTTCATAGTTCTGGCCTACAATCAGATTATTTCTTTCAGACTCATGGTGTACAGCATATACAGACGCAGGTACTTTGGCTATGATTTTACCATTCTCCGCATCGTCCAGATCCCATCTTACTACCATTCCGTCACCTGCTCCAGAGAAGAATATCTTATCTTCAGGACCTTCGCTTAGGGTATATACGCAGTCTTTGTGACCTTTAAGTGTATGTAGTTTTTCAACCTGTAAAGTCTTGCTCCTCATATTTTCCCTTCAATTGGTTAACATTCATTTAAAAAAATACCTTTGTAATTGCAATGGCTTTAACAAAAATAGTAAAGATAAACGACAAGCTAAGTTGGGCGCTCTGGAAAATAGAAGCTCCATGGACTGAACTTCTCCAAGAGCGTACATTATCACGAGATGAGCTTAAGCTTCTTGATGCAATACATCATCCCATCAAAAAGGCTGAATTTTTAGCAAGCCGTCTTGCATTACATGCCTTACTTTCCTCCATTGGAGTAGATGAATATACCATGTATAAAGATATTCATGGCAAACCGCATATCATGCAGTATTCTTTTCATATCTCTCTTGCCAATTCCTTTCCTTACGCCACTGCTATTGTTAGTTTAGATAAGCCTGTAGGCATTGACATTGAGAAACCCTCAGATAAACTTATACGAGTACAACACAAATTTCTTCATCCATCTGAATGGGCGACTTTTAAGGATAATCCCGAACGGCTTTGCCTGGCCTGGTGTGCTAAAGAAAGTTTATACAAATTATACGGAAGAAAAAACCTAAGCTTTAAAGCAAATATCTGTATTCAGGATATTGATTATCCCCACAATCCCTTACTGAAAGCAGATATTATTCTTCCTCAGCAAACGCAACACTTCGAGCTAAAAATAATCCCTCTTGAGAACTTTTTTGTCTTATTCAATGTATGAGTTGTATAATACTACTGCATGCGGTGCAATATATTTAGTTAATTTTTGTTAAATAAATCACCTGTATGTTACATATAACCTGAACCGGTTTTTTTATTTCTTATCTTATGAGTTACACCTTTTATTAAAAGATATGATTTTCCATTTTCTTTTTACCATTGTGCCTCTCTCTCTTTCACTACTTACTCAAATAGTGAGCATACAGGATTTTAGTCTACCCAATGCAGTGGATGGCAATGTGTTTTCTTTATCAGAAGTGGAAGATAATGAAGCCGTAGTTGTTATTTTTACCAGTAATTATTGTCCTTATGCCAAATTGTATGACCGGCGTATCAGTTCACTCTTTGATACTTATCGGCAGCAGGGTGTCAAATTTATATTAATTAACCCTAATAACCCCTCTCAAAGTCCGTCTGATAGTCCTACTGAAATGGCAAAAAAAGTTAAGGATTTACGTTGGAATGTACCTTATTTAGTTGACGATAAACAGGAGGCTGCCGATCTCTTTAACGTCCAAAAAACACCTGAAGCTTTTGTTATGCAAAATAGGGGAGATGATTATCAAATTTTGTATAGAGGTTCTATTGATGATAATCCACAAGTGGCATCTGATGTTTCTCATCACTATCTGAAAGATGCAATTGATGCTGTACTGCAGGGCAAGCCCATTCTGAATGATAGCACTCACCCTACTGGCTGTATGATTAAAAATTAATTAGCTCCTTTTTTCCTCATAATTTTTTACTGCCTCTTTCATAAACTGATAAAATGGGTCAGCAAATTCTTTCCTTTTTAGTGCAAATTCTACTGTCGTTTTCAAAAAGTCTAACTTATTTCCTATATCATAACGTTTGCCTTCAATAGTATTGGCAATGATGGTTTCCCGTTTCATCAGTAAATGAAGTGCATCTGTCAATTGAATTTCATTGCCTTTACCTTTGGGCGTTTGTTCTATGGCCTGAAATATTTCGGGTGTTAAAATATATCTTCCGGCAATAGCAAGATTTGAAGGCGCTTTTTCAGGACTTGGTTTTTCTACCAATTCGCTGACTTCCATCGTTTTGTCATCCAGTTTTTTACCCCCTGCTATTCCATATCTTGAAACCTTATCTTTAGGAACTTCTTCCACTGCAATCACTGTACTGTGAAATTGCTCATACGTATCTATTAATTGTTGAGTAACTGGGATGATAGAGTCTACTACAGTATCTCCCAATAACACTGCGAACGGCTCATTTCCTACATGTTGACGTGCATGATAAATTGCGTCTCCCAGGCCATTCATCTCTTTTTGGCGTATGAAATGTATGTTCGCCATGTCGGCTAAACGTACAATCTCATTATAGAAATTTTCGTCTTGCTTCTCAGCTAAACGTGACTCTAATTCAAAATTCCTGTCAAAGTGATCTTCAATTGTTCTTTTACCTTTCCCAGAAATAATGAGTATATCGTCAATACCTGAATCCACTGCTTCCTGAACCACATATTGGATTGTTGGAGTATCAATAATTGGAAGCATTTCTTTAGGCTGTGCTTTTGTGGCTGGTAAAAATCTTGTTCCCAGTCCAGCTGCAGGAATTACTGCTTTTCTTACCATTTTATCTAGTTTAAACTGTATAAGGTTTTACAACTCTCGCATTTATTTTCTTAAGCTCTATAACTAGCTTATTTAGTACTTCGTCATTTTTGTATATACCTATAATTGAACCTCCTGAACCGGTAAACTTTGCTGAGGCTCCACATCTCCTTGCTGTTTCTACCAACTCCATGTTACTATCGCTGATATTCATAATCTTACACCTCAAATCAAAATTACGATCAATCAATTTGTTCAATTTGTCATAATCTTTCTGGAGGATAGCCTTTTTCCCTTCATCTGCCAGGTTGGCAATTTCTTCTATAGTTTGTATTACTTCCTCGTCACCTTTCTCAAAACGGGCTTTCACATTATTAAATACAGCCCCAGAAACTTTACTTAGATCAGTTTTATATGCTAAATATAGGTTTGGTAGGAGGGAAGGGTCTATTCTTTCATAATTTCCGTAACCCTTTTCTTTCATCCCCTCTTTATTGAAATCCATATACACACAGCCTTCGTAAACTTGAGCTACACGATCCTGCAGGCCTGCATTGATACCCAATTCGTCGACTTCTGCCGATAAGATTATACTTGGTAGTATTTCTTGAGGAATATTTACTTCATAAAACTTCATTAATGCTCGCATGGTAGCAGTTAATATGGCGCTTGAGCCTGCCAACCCTACTTGCCTAGGTATAGAAGAGTGATAACGTACTGTAAAATTTTTGTTAGGTAATTTGATCTGTTCTGCTTCACAATACTCACCGAATTTTTTGATGGCAGCTTTTATTAACCTTGAGCCGCCGTAATATCCAGTGAGTTTAACTGAGTCTACTAAATGATAAATGTTGCGAAAAATATTTACATCTTGTTCTTGAGCTTCTATATGTAATTCGGGGGAAGGATAGAGGAGAATTCTTGCTCCAAAGTTTCTAATAATGATAGAAATTGTTTTACCGAAATAACCATCTGTAGGATTACCTAGTAGTCCTGCCCGCGCATAAGCGCTCGTTTCTATGATCGCATTGTCCATTTATAACTTTTAGCTTTTTAGTGCTTATTCAACCAAGCTGAAATATAAGGCTTAAAAATAGCAGATACTAAAAGTTGACATTTTGAATTAATAAATTACAAAAAAAAAGCCTTACTACTTCAGTAGTAAGGCTTAGCTTTGATTGCCCTTTTCTAAGCAAGAAAGGGGCAATAATAATAGAAAGGCGGCGACCTACTCTCCCGCGGAATGCAGTACCATTGGCGCTGCCGGGCTTAACTTCTCTGTTCGGAATGGGAAGAGGTGATCCCCGGCGCTAGAGCCACCCTAAGATCTTAAATACTTTATTATCATAACTCCTATTGAGCTTATGAAGTGTTTGGAATGGGAAGAGCAGGGGTTGCTTTCAACTGATCCCCGGCGCTAGAGCCATCCTGAGATTTTGGTTAAAGGTGAATGCTTATAGTTTCAAGTTACAGCTTTTATACTGCTCAACTTTCAAGCTTTCACTTTTAACGATCAATATCATATTGACATGAGATATGTAAGAGAGATGTAAACTTAGATTAATCTGTGCACAGAAAGACTATTGGGTAATTAGTATGGCTCAGCTACATATATTTCTACACTTGCACCTGCCACCTATCAACGTGATCGTCTATCACGACCCTCAAGGAAAGCCTCATCTTGAAGAAGGTTTCGCGCTTAGATGCTTTCAGCGCTTATCCTTTCCGAACGTAGCTACCCGGCGGTGCAGTAGGCACCACAACCGGCACACCAGCGGTTCGTCCAACCCGGTCCTCTCGTACTAAGGTCAGAACTTCTCAAGCTTTCTACGCCCACCACAGATAGGGACCGAACTGTCTCACGACGTTCTGAACCCAGCTCGCGTGCCACTTTAATGGGCGAACAGCCCAACCCTTGGGACCTTCTCCAGCCCCAGGATGTGACGAGCCGACATCGAGGTGCCAAACCTCCCCGTCGATGTGAGCTCTTGGGGGAGATCAGCCTGTTATCCCCAGAGTACCTTTTATCCTTTGAGCGATGGCCCTTCCATGCGGAACCACCGGATCACTATACCCGACTTTCGTCCCTGCTCGACTTGTAGGTCTCACAGTCAAGCGCCCTTATGCTATTGCACTCCACATGCCGTTACCGACGGCATTGAGGGCACCTTGGGAAGCCTCCGTTACCTTTTAGGAGGCGACCACCCCAGTCAAACTACCCACCACACACTGTCCCCAGATAGGGTTAGGCACTAGATAAAAGAAGGGCGGTATTTCAAGGTTGTCTCCACGATGCCTGGCGACACCGCTTCCTAGACTCCCGCCTATCCTACACATCTTTTACCCAATGTCAATGTGAAGCTATAGTAAAGGTTCATGGGGTCTTTCCGTCCCGTGGCGGGTATCCGGCATCTTCACCGGAACTACAATTTCACCGAGCGCGTGGCTGAGACAGTGCCCAGATCGTTACACCATTCGTGCAGGTCGGAACTTACCCGACAAGGAATTTCGCTACCTTAGGACCGTTATAGTTACGGCCGCCGTTTACTGGGGCTTCGGTTCAACGCTTTGGGTTACCCCTAACGTCCCCCCTTAACCTTCCAGCACCGGGCAGGTGTCAGGCCTTATACTTCAACTTTCGTTTTTGCAAAGCCATGTGTTTTTGTTAAACAGTCGCCTGGGCCTATTCACTGCGGCTTCCCTGAACAAGTTCAGGGTAAGCGTCCCTTCTCCCGAAGTTACAGGACCATTTTGCCTAGTTCCTTAGCCACGTCTCACTCGAGCACCTTAGAGTTCTCCTCCCGGCTACCTGTGTCGGTTTACGGTACGGGTAGCTTATTGCGTAACGTTTAGAGGTTTTTCTTGGAAGTATGATTACGGTTACTATCCGCTTGGCCGTAGCCTCGCGGTACTATCGGCTTTCAGCAAAACTTACGGATTTACCTGTAAGTCCTATACCTACGACCTTTAACGCACTATTCCGTCAGTGCGCGAACCTGTCACTGCTCCGTCACCCCATCACTACAATAAGTCAGTACTGGAATATTAACCAGTTGTCCATCGGATTGAGCTTTCGCCTACTCCTTAGGTCCCGACTAACCCTGATCCGATTAGCGTTGATCAGGAAACCTGAGCCTTTCGGTGTGCGGGTTTCTCACCCGCATTATCGTTACTTATGCCTACATTTGCTTTTCTATCCGGTCCACCATGCCTTACAGCACAGCTTCGGCCCAAATAGAATGCTCCCCTACCACGCTGAAACAAGTTCAGCATCCATAGCTTCGGTAATATACTTGATGCCCGTTTATTATCGATGCTCCGTCGCTCGACCAGTGAGCTGTTACGCACTCTTTAAATGATAGCTGCTTCCAAGCTAACATCCTGGCTGTCTGTGCAACGAAACCGCCTTAGTTCAACTTAGTATATATTTAGGGACCTTAGCTGATGGTCTGGGTTCTTTCCCTCTCGGACTCGGACCTTAGCACCCAAGCCCTCACTGCTAGGTATATCTGACAGCATTCGGAGTTCATCAGGATTTGGTAGGATGTGACTCCCCCTAGTCCTATTGGTAGCTCTACCTCTGTCAGACTCACCCTAACGCTGCTCC